>NZ_DALZPU010000006.1:0-147252 GCF_032017465.1 Moraxella sp. CTOTU47616 | reverse complement strand
CGCCAATGGTAGTGTGGTTCGCCCATGTGAGAGTAGGTCATCGTCAGCTCCCTATCCCAAAAACACCCCCTTACATCAGTAAGGGGGGGTTGCTTTGTAGTCTATCAAGATTTTTTATATTTGGTTATCATGTTATTTTAATTATTTTTAGTTATCTTTAGTTATCTTGCGTTAATATCTTATTTGCTACATAGCTTTACGCATTTTCACACTGTAAATTTTTGAATTCTATATACTGATTATATCAATGTCGATCCTTTTCCAACCTTAGGTAAACATTTGATATTTGCTAAGAAATTACAAATATACTTAAAATTTTAGGATAAAAAAATGACACAAAAGCCCGTTAAGCCAGAGCCAAATATTAATACTCAGCAAGGAAATGCAGGCGAAACTCATCAACAAGCTGATGATAACTCAACTAATTTAACCACGCAGCAAGGGATTGTTATTGCAGACAATCAGAATTCGCTAAAAGCGGGTCGTCGAGGCCCTGCATTGCTAGAAGATTTTATTTTACGCGAGAAAATTACCCATTTTGACCATGAACGTATTCCAGAGCGTATTGTGCATGCGCGAGGCAGTGCAGCGCATGGTTATTTCGAGTTAACTGAGTCATTAGAACAATATACTACTGCTAAAGTGCTTACTGAAGTAGGTGAGCAAACACCTTTATTTACCCGTTTTTCGACGGTAGCGGGTGGTGCAGGGTCGGTTGATACACCGCGTGATATTCGCGGTTTTGCCGTCAAAATTTATACTAAAGAGGGAAACTGGGATTTAGTAGGTAATAATACCCCAGTATTCTTTATTCAAGATGCTATTAAATTCCCAGATTTAGTGCATGCTGTCAAGATGGAACCGGATCGTGGTTTTCCACAAGCTGCCTCAGCGCATGATACTTTTTATGATTTTATTTCATTGAGCCCAGAAACATTGCACAATTACTTGTGGGCAATGAGCGATCGCGGCATTCCACGCAGCTTGCGTACGATTGAAGGCTTCGGTATTCATAGTTATCGCTTTATTAATGCCCAAGGTGAAAGCACGTTTGTACGTTTTCACTGGCGTCCACGTCTTGAACTGCAATCGCATGTTTGGGATGAAGCGGTGAAAGTGGCAGGTGCTGACCCTGATTATCATCGTCGTGACTTATTTGAAGCATTACAACAAGGTGATGAGGTTATTTGGGATTTTGCTGTTCAGTTGTTCACCCAAGAAAAAGCGGATGAATTCGCTTTTGACCATCTAGATGCTACTAAACTTATTCCAGAAGAATTGGTACCACTCAAAGTAGTTGGTAAGATGGTATTAAACCGTTATCCCGATAACTTCTTTGCTGAGACAGAGCAAGTGGCTTTCTGTCCAGCAAACATCGTACCCGGTATCGACTTTAGTAATGACCCCTTACTACAAGGTCGTTTATTTAGTTATCTTGATACCCAGCTGTCGCGTTTAGGTTCACCAAATTTTGCGCAGTTGCCAATTAATGCACCAAAATGCCCATTCCATAATATGCAGCGTGATGGTCATATGCAGATGCAAATTCCGAAAGGGCGCGTTGCTTATGAACCACAAAGTTTGGAACCAGAAAAACCACGTGAAAATCCCGCAGTAGGCTTTAAATCATTTGCTGAGGATTTAAGCCAAGGCAATGATACCGTTAAAGGTCGTATCCGTGCAGAAAGCTTCGCAGACTTTTATAGTCAACCACGTATGTTCTATCGTAGTCAAACCCCCATTGAGCAGGCGCACATTGCTTCAGCGATTGTGTTTGAGCTTTCAAAAGTTGAGACACCCTATATCCGTGAACGCATGGTTGCGCAGTTGTTAACGGTTGATGAAACATTGGGTAAACGCGTGGCCGATGGGTTAGGGATGAAACCAGTGCCGAAACCGATTGAGCCGGCTGTTCCGGTGCAAGATTTGCCATTATCGCCAGCTTTACAGTTGATTGGCAAAGCTAAACCAACGCTTGAAGGTCGTAAAGTTGCTATTTTAGTCGCAGATGATTCAAATGCAGAAATGCTTGAAAAATATAAAGCGGCGATTACCGCAGCCAAGGCAACACCCTTTATAGTAGCGCCAAAAATTAGTATTACGTTAAACAATGGTGAAACCATTGCTGCTGACGGTCAATTGGCGGGTTCTCCTTCTGTCTTGTTTGATGCAATCGTTAGTATCATTATGCCAGAGCAAGCGAAAAAATTAGCCAAAGTGAGTGAAGCGATTGCGTGGTTTAAAGACGCGCACGCCCATCTAAAAGCGATTGCTTATTGCGGTGCGACGGATGAATTTATTCTAATTCCTCAGCACATTGAGAAAGATGCCAGTGTGGTGGCTTTAAAGGAAATAGATACCTTTATTGAGAAGGCCAAATCGCGTGAATGGGATCGTGAGCCTAATGTGCGTGATTTAGCATAACTCATCAACCCCGCAACAAAAAAGCTAGCTTAATAATAAGCTAGCTTTTTATTTATTTGGCGGAAACGGAGGGATTCGAACCCTCGATACGCTATTAACGTATACACACTTTCCAGGCGTGCGCTTTCGACCACTCAGCCACGTTTCCAATCGAGTTGCAATTCCAAAATATAGGTAATCGCAAAACGGACGCCTATTTTACCCAAAATAATGCCAAATGTCATGTATAATTAATCAATTTTCATCGATGGCTAGAGTTGGTAAGTTAGAGCGTATGAGTTGTCATCAGCGTTTTTCCCACAAATCACTGTCACAGATGCTAGTAGTGATAGCTTTATCCTTATTGCCCTTATGGGCACATTCTAGCCGCTCTTTAGATTATCGCAAACAGCATCTCAATCAATGCGGCAATACCTATGCTAACCAACAAAGTCCCCAGCCACTCTCGAATCAACCAATTGAGATTTATTATCTATGTCTAAATGGCTTTGCTGTGGGGTATTCGTCACTGAGTAAAACCGCTTTATGGTCAGCGGAGTATTTGACACGAGCGCGTATTGAAAAAGCGAGCGAGTTATCTAGGGTTAATAATTTTCACGAGGAAAGTCAGCTGCCTAATCGGGTTAAAGGCTATTTAGCTGATTATCGTAACGTACCTTATGATCGTGGGCATCTAGCGCCGAATGCAGATATGAGTACGCTTGAATCACAATATGACAGCTTTAGCCTTGCCAACATTGTACCGCAAAATCCTGTCAATAATCGTAGCACTTGGCGAGACATTGAGTCCCGTACCCGTTACCTAGCGATCAAACACAATCGTATCTATGTGGTGACAGGGGTGGCTTTTATCAGTAATCGGGTTAAGAAAATTAATAACAATATATTAGTACCCAGTCATCTGTACAAAGCGATTTATATTCCAAGTCTACAACAAGCAGGGGTTTATTTTGTCCCTAATGATGATAGTCAGCGAGTGGAAGTCATTAGTCTGGATGAATTGGCGGTAAGAATAGGTGTAGATGCCATGCCAGGCTTGTCAGGAAAGGTACAAAAAACGGCAATGACGCTGCCTATCGATGACTATTCACCAGCTACAAAAAACAAAAACACGCCAAAATCAGAGCCCGATAACCAGCAAATTTTATTAGTCTTAGTTAATTTAGTCTTGACCATTTTTGAATGGATAATGAGTCTATTTAAGTCCTAAAAGTGATAAATATACCAAAATGACTGATTGGTCAATTTACCCCTTAAGGATTTTTTAAAAAAATAACTATTTTATAATCAATAACTTAGAATTAAAAAAATGGATAATTTTACCCTGTAAGGATGTAGAAAACTATTAGCAACTTTTGCGTATTAAAAAATATCTTTACCTCAAAACCATTTTGGCTATAATGATTGTCAATGGCACTGCATCTCACTTCCCTTACTTTTTTGCAGTGCGCTACAGAAGGAACTGTTATGAAAATTTCTCTTAAATCAATCAGCGTTGGTGTTGCTCTTTCTACTTTAAGTGTTGCTGCTATGGCTGCCGATCCAATTGTGGGTACTTGGCAAACTTATGAAGACAATCAACCAAAAGCCCAAGTTCAAATCTCACAAACAGGTGCTACTTTCACCGGTAAAATCGTTGCGGGCAATACTGAAAAAGCAAAATCTTTTGTTGGTAAAACTGTGTTAACAAACGTGAAAGCGAAAGGTAATGGCAAATATGCAGGTAAAGCAAAAGACCCACGTTGGGGTCTTGGATTAGGTGCAGATATTTCATTAAGCGGTTCAACCTTAACTTTATCTGTTCCAGTCAAAGGCAGCCAAACTTGGAAAAAAATTAAATAATCGCCCATGATTTGAAAGCCCAAAAAAGCTAGATATTAATATCTAGCTTTTTTATTTGTCCAATCGCAAGTTTTGTAGAGTCTTTTAGTATGCTTATATAAAAAAATAGGCTGATTGAATCAGCCTATGTTTATCATTCTTTGTCTATTCGATACGTTCGCCATGTACGGCTAAGTCAAGACCGGTGTATTCATCTTCATCAGTGACACGTAAGCCCATGGTTAATTGAATCACTTTGGCAATAATGAAAGTCACAATCGCGCAGTAGATGATAACCGCGAACACGCCTTCTAATTGCACCCACACTTGACCCATAGTCGATAAAGCCAGTGGTTTGCCAGTGATAGCAGGACTCACAAAGACACCTGTCAATATGGCACCGACGATGCCACCAACGCCATGCAATCCAAACGCATCCAAGCTATCATCGATTTTTAACAGACGTTTGAGATAGTTGACTGCATAAAAGCAAACCAATGAGGTGATGATACCAATCGCTAATGCGCCTGCTACCGTCACAAAACCTGCCGCTGGGGTGATACCGACTAAACCCGCCACTGCGCCTGATGCACCGCCCAATACAGAGGCTTTACCACGGACTAATTTTTCGATGGCAAACCAAGTCAATGCCCCTGCCGCTGCCGCTACTTGCGTGACGAGTAGGGCATTACCTGCCAACGCATTTGCCGCCAACGCACTCCCGCCATTAAAGCCAAACCAACCTACCCAAATCAAACCCGTACCAATTAAGGTTAAAGCCAAGTTTGAAGGTGCCATTGGATCACGGTTATAGCCATTACGTTTACCTAAAACAGCCGCCAACACAATACCTGCTACACCTGCATTAATGTGCACGACCGTACCGCCTGCAAAGTCTAGCGCACCATCTGCCATCAACCAGCCGCCGCCCCAAACCCAGTGACAAATCGGTGCATACACCAATAATACCCAAAGGGCAGTAAACACCATGAAGCTACTAAATTTAATACGTTCAGCAATCGAGCCTGCTAAGATTGCCACAGTGATAATGGCAAAGGTCATTTGAAAAGTGACAAATAACAGGGTGGGTACGGTACCGGTTAAATCACCTAACCCAATATTAGATAACAGGGCATTATCAAAACCGCCAATAAATTGATTAAAATCGCTACTACCAAACGCCAGCGAATAACCCAACACAATCCAAATGATAGATACTAACGCCGTGGCACCATAGCTGTGTGCCATCGTCCCTAAAATATTCTTTTTGCGCACCATACCTGAGTAAAACAATGCCAACCCTGGAATAGTCATTAGGAGTACTAATGCAGTAGAAATTAATACCCAAGCCGTGTCGCCCGCATTTAGCGTAGGCGTGTCAGCAGCATGAGCCACCAATGGAGATAACAACAATAACGATAAAATTGATTTGGTAGATACTAGTGGCTGTGAAAATTTGGCAAAAGCTGCCCTTGTAATGACGGCATTCATCGTAACCCCCTTAAAATTATTTGAGATAGTCGTTAAGCTGCTTGATAGGTCTTCGTTAATGTTTAAAGGATGGTCAACTTTAAAGTTTAACAAGCGCTGCGGCAACGACAGTCATGATAGTGTTAGATAGCATTAGCGCCCGTTTCACCCGTACGGATACGAATCACTTGTTCTAATGGTGATACAAAGATTTTGCCATCACCGATTTTGCCCGTGCTAGCCACGCGAGTGATAGCTTCAATCGCTGCATCAACCATTTCGTCAGTCACTGCAATTTCTAACTTAACTTTGGGCAGGAAATCAACCACATACTCAGCGCCGCGGTACAATTCAGTATGACCTTTTTGACGACCAAAACCTTTTACTTCGGTAACTGTGATACCTTGAACGCCAATCTCAGAGAGTGACTCACGCACATCGTCTAGCTTGAACGGTTTTAAGATAGCCGTAATTAATTTCATAATAATTTCCTTTTAAGTGCCGCTTATGGTTGGGTTAGTTACTAGCTGCTGTAGTGGCTTAATAGCGGTTACCCTAAACAGCATTCGTATAGCGAGTTGAAAATGGTAGTTTCGATAATTCAAAAGCTATGCCAACTTTCAAAAATGTCCTATTTTTAAGGGGGTAAAAAATATAACCTATTGAAAATAAAGCAAAAACTTTTTTATAGTTTCAATGCGACCATCACACAGAAAGCGTAATTTTATTATAGCGAAAAAATAAAAATTCCTCTAATTTAAATCAGCTATTGCACCAAAAAGGTTATTTGGGTGCCATTAACGATTTTGTAGATAAATTTTAGAATTATTTTAATAATTAGCGATAAAAACAAAAATATTGCACTAAAAAAGTGCATTATACTTCCTAAAATCGTTGAATTTGTTGGGTAATATAGATAAAAGTATATCCGCATCACAAAAATCATAGCATTTAAACCGTCTTTTATTGCTGCCACTACAAAACATGAAAACTCACATTTAATCGCAAAACTTTTTGTCATAAAATGGTATGATAGAAAACGTTTTTTAGCTTATGCGGCAAGTATGGTTATTGCCTTAGTTAGCGGTACCTTTATTTAAGTGTTACAAGTTTAAGTGTTACAAGGAATTCTCGTGAGCCAACTCTCTGCCACCCAATCACCCGTTTCACCTGCTTCAACCAACCAAAGCATGCCATCAGCATCAAGCATGATTCAACGTGGCAATGGCTTACAAGTGGTGGTTGGACTTGGCAAATCAGGCTTGTCGGCAGTCAACTATTTACACGCGCTTGGCTACCCCGTAGCTGTCACCGATGCCGGTCTGCCCAAACTTGCCGAGCATTTGCCAACCAATATAGTGACCAAGTTTGGCGCATTAGATGGCGAGCTGTTGTCAGTGGCAGATCGAATTATCATCAGTCCTGGTATCGACCCTTATTTGCCGGTGTTTGATGGCGCACGTGCGAGAAAAATCGCGATTGTCAGTGATATTCAATTGTTCCATGAGGTAGCTAAACAGCGACATATTCCGATTATTGCAATTACCGGCTCTAATGCCAAAAGCACTGTCACCACACTGGTTGGCGAGATGGTCAAAAATGCGGGGGTTAAAGTCGGTGTCGGTGGTAACTTGGGAACGCCCGCGCTTGATTTGTTACTTGAGCCCATACAGATGGCGGTGCTTGAGTTATCCAGTTTTCAACTACAGACCACCACCAATTTGGCCGCTAAAGTAGCCACTGTGCTTAACATGTCGCCTGACCATCTAGATCGCCATGGCAATATGCTTGGCTATCACCAAGCCAAACACCGAATCTTCCAAGGCGTGCAATCCATTGTGGTCAACCGCGAGGACTTGCTTAGTCGCCCGTTGGTAGCCGATGATATGCCCACCCTTACCTTTGGTAGTAACGCACCGGATATGAATCAGTACGGATTGATAAAAGATAGCGATGGTGAAATCTGGTTAGCCCGGGGTCGTGAGCGGTTGCTCAATGAAAAAGACGTGCCGATCAAAGGTGAACATAATTTGGTGAATGCGCTGTCAGCCTTAGCAATTGGCGAGTTGGCGGGTCTGCCGTTAGAGAGTATGTTGACAACATTAAAAAACTTTGTCGGGCTGCCACATCGCTGTGAATTTATCACAACTACCCATCAGCTTGATTGTTTTGACGACTCTAAAGGCACTAACATTGGCTCGACCATCGCGGCAATTTTGGGGCTAGGTAAAGTATATGCGCCCAAAGGCAAAAAACTTGCAGTGATTTTGGGCGGGCAAGGTAAAGGTCAAAACTTTGCTGAACTGGCAAAACCCTTGATGGATTATGCGCAAGTGGTGTACTTTATTGGAGAAGATGCCGATAAAATCGCGGCTGATTTGGCATCAGCGGGTTTAGATGCTCACAATCCTGCAGGGATTGTATTAACCAAATGCCAAACCCTGGAACAAGCGGTCAGTCAAGCTTGGCAAGACCAGCCAACATTCCCCGCTTTAGGCGTATTATTGCTATCACCCGCTTGTGCAAGTTTTGATCAGTTTAGTGGCTATGTGGAACGTGGACAAGTTTTTCAACGCTTAGTCAAACCCCAATAATCATTCGCTAGTGTATTTTTAATATTTAGGTTGTGTTATGCCCGCGCCCCATTCAACTACTTCTTCACTTTCTTCATCCCTCTCAGCTAACAGTGTTTCTACTAAGAGAAGCCGCCAGTGGATTCCGCCCATTAATTCGGTGCTATTGACCACGGTGGCAACCATTATGGTATTTAGTCTGTTGATGGTGGCGTCCGCGTCAATACCTTTTGCACAAACCAAAAAACTGGGTGATTTTTACTTTTTCTATCACCAACTGGCGTACATGGGAATCGGTGCAGTTCTTGGTTTACTGGTGTATTTTATCCCGCTTCGCAAGACGTTTCGCTTAGATTTTATTATGTATGCGCTACTGGCTTGTCTTTTGCTGATTATTTATACCCTAATCGGTGGGTCAGTGATTAACGGCAGCAAACGCTGGATTGAATTGGGTGGTATCAACTTTCAGCCCTCTGAATTGGCAAAATTGTTGATGATTTTGTACACCTCAGATTATCTGGTGCGCCGATCAGAAGAGATTCGCAACCATTGGAAAGGCTTTTTGCGGCTAACACTGATAGCCATGGGGCTGATCTTATTTATCATGTTGCAGCCTGACTTTGGCTCGGTGGTGATTATTGCGACCTGTATTGCGGCGATGATTTTTGTCGGTGGCTTACCCATGCGCCAGTTTTTTATCATCATGGGTGCCATGTTTTTGGCAGGCACCATGGCGATTATGGGGGCAAGTTACCGACTAAAGCGGGTAACCTCGTTTTTAGATCCGTTTGATGACTTAAAAAATAGTGACTATCAGCTAGGTCGCAGTATTGTAGCCTTTGCCCGCGGTGAATGGTTTGGTGTCGGCTATGGGGAAAGTATCCAAAAACTCTCCCATTTACCGGAGGCGCATACCGATTTTTTACTAGCGATTACCGGCGAAGAGTTAGGCTTAGTGGGTGTGTCGTTTTTACTGGTGTTACAAATTATTTTGGTCACCACGGTTATGCGCATTAGCTACCAAGCGCTAGCACGGCACCAAACACGCTTAAGCTATTTTGCGTTTGGGGTGGGTATTTTGTTCTTTGGGCAAATTTTTGTTAATGCCGGCATGACCATGGGGATGCTACCTACCAAAGGGTTGACCATGCCATTTTTTAGCTATGGGGGTTCTTCTATGGTGGTCAATCTCATTATCGTCGGATTGTTGATGCGAATTATCAAAGAAAGCCCAACGATTCCTGCCAATCAATGTCGTTATTATTAACAGGTTGCCAAAAGATTTTGTAAGCTATCAACTTTTATACGCTGTTTGCCTTGCAGCGGCGTATGATTCCATTGGCAAACCGCCTGCTCGAGCATGGTGGTTGGTTTATCCATATCAACCGGTGGCTGTTGTAATAATTGCAGTGCGGTCTTAATAAGTTGGGGTGCGGGGTAGAATTGAATCGGCTCTGCAAGCGTTTGTTTAGACAGCTTTTGCCCTTGTGCATTCACCAAAATGGGTAAGTGATAGTAGTGTTGGTTAGGGGGAAATTTTAAATAATCCGCGATGACCATTTGCGGTATCGTCAATGGTAATATATCCAGACCTCGCACGATTTGATTGACACTCTGTTGCGCGTCATCAATTACTACCGCAAGCATATAATTAATCATGCCTTTGCTGGCTGTTTGAACCTTTGAAAAAGACGGTTCAATGCGCCGCCTTCTGACCACAATATCACCCTGTTCTCGTTGCGGATTGCCTGAAATCACCCCTTGCAGCTGATCGAAAAAAAGCATTGGGTTATCTGGCATCACTAAGCGAATGGCATGATCGCGTGATAGCCGCTTATGGACACAGAATCTAGGATAAGGGTATTGGGTGTTGGGATGCGCGAGTTGATAAGTTTGCAGGGATTTACGACTGCAATCACAGCCATAACTTACTGCTTTTAGTTGCTCATCCAATAACGCGTGATATGTGTCTAGGTGTTGCGACTGGTAGCGAACGTTACCATCCCAGTGCAAGCCTAATCGATCCAAATCTGCTAAAATCAAATCGCTAAATGTTGGATGACAGCGCTCAGTATCAGTATCTTCAATGCGTACTAGCCACTTGCCTTGCGCTTGCTTAGCGATACAGTAACTGGCAATCGCAGTCACCAGTGACCCCAAATGCAAAGCTCCCGTCGGAGAGGGAGCAAAGCGACCAATAACAGGAGATGTTGATAAATTAAGCATGACCCCATGCTTGTTTTTCTTTAATCTCTGATAAGGTTTTGCAGTCGATACATTGGGTCGCGGTTGGACGAGCTTCTAAACGACGCACACCAATTTCTACACCACAAGTCTCACAAAAACCGTAGTCGCCACTGTCAATTTCAGCAATCGATTTATCAATCTTGCGAATCAGTTTACGCTCACGGTCACGCGTGCGCAGTGCCAACGCAAACTCTTCTTCTTGGGTGGCGCGGTCATTAATATCAGGCATCGCTGTTGATTCATCTTGAATATAAGATTTGGTCGATTCAGCTTCGCTAATTAACTGCTCTTTCCAATCTAATAAAATTTTTCTAAAATGCGCAAGCTGTGCGTCATTCATATATTCTTCTTCAGCCGCTGGCTGATATGGGGTAAAGCTTAATTCACGTTCATTTTGGGCAGATGCCATAGCTAATTCCTTTAAAAACCGATAGTGATACAATTTTAAGTTTACAATTTCATTACGAGTTCAGCACTTAAGCCAATGACATCGCGTTATTAACGCTTTAAACACTGTAATTCGCCAGTATATGAAATCAAACTAAAATAAACGCTAAAACCTTAATAAACAAGCTAACCAAACTTTCACGACATTAAGTTTATGAACATAAGTTCAACAACCATGAAAAATTAGTCAGATAGTATCTGTTCTTTTGATACCAGTTGCAAGTAACCCATTGTTATATAAATTTATCCAACGTAAACCAGGCGCAATTTCGTCAATGGTATAATCTTTACACAAGGGTTTAAACTGTAGGCTAGTTGATGGGCAGCCAAACACAGATATCCCATAAGTAATCTTATGCATTTCTTGGTGAATATGACCGACAAATATAGCTTTAATGCGGTCTAGATACGGCATTACCACTTCCCAAAAACGGTCCGCATTGATTAGGGTGTACTCATCAAGCCATGTTGAATCGATTAATACCATCGGATGATGACAAAAAATTGCACAAGGACGATTGGCGTTCGCTAACTGTTGCGCCAGCCACAGCAATGACTGCTCGTCAATTTTGCCATGACTGTGTCCCTCACAAGAGGAGTCTAATAACAGTAAGTCCCAATAATCGGTGGCAATACTATAGCAGTTTTGCAGGCGAGAATCTGATTTGACTGGCAAATGACGGCGCTGGGCAAAAGGTAGATGATTATCAAGCTCTAGGGTCACATCATGATTGCCTGGGATGGCTATAAACGGAATGTTGACGTCGTCTAAGGTTGCAAATAAACGGTCATAATTTTGTGGGGTGGGTTCATGGCATAAATCCCCCGTCAGTACCAATAAATCAACATCATCGCGCTGTTGTCGAACTAAGGATAATACCGACTCAAATGTGTCTGCGGTATTAACGCCATTCATTAACTTATTTGGGTCATCAAAGAGATGCAGATCACTTAATTCAATAATTGAAAAATAATCAGCATGGTGTTGTGATATCGAACTTGGCAGTAACGTCACTCAGTTATCCTTAGAATAATGACGGTAATCGTGGCAGTACAACTTTATCAAACAACGGTTAATTGACTTAAGTCAATCAAATAAGGCATGTTTTATATCACAAATGCTCATAATTGACAAACACAATAGCAAAATAATTGTTGGCAGAGTCTCCTTCTAAGCATTCGATAAAAAAAGGTGACTATTGGCAGCGCTGACAAACACCTGAAAGCTCAATAATACTTGACTGAGTGGCAAAATTGGTCGATTGCTCAACCTCAGTTAGCATGGTCTGGATAGATGGGCGGCTAAACTCTTGTACCTCGCCACAGCATCGACAGACCAAAAAAGCGGCAACATGGCGATCGGTAGGCTGAGAGCAAGCAAAAAATGCCTTACTGGAATTTAATTGATGAACCAAGCCATGCCTGAGCAAAAAATCCAAACTACGATATACAGTTGGCGGTGCGACGACTTTTTCGCTCGCTGATTGCAGCAAATCCAATAATTCATACGCCCCAATGGGTTGGGCGGCAAGTAAAATCAAACGATACACTTGCTCTCGCAGTGCAGTAAAACGTAAACCTTGCGCTTGGCAATCTTGTTTTATCTGAGCAATCTGTGCTTCAATCTGCTCGGCGGTCATTTGTGGCATACACATAGACATAGATAGGTGGCGACAATTTACGTCGTAACTATTGGTTGATTGACTATGGGCTGATTGAATAGAATTTCTAGCTGATTGAATAGAACGTTGGGTCATATCACATAAAATCATCAATAACTATCAAATTACTTTAGCATGAAAACCGCATAATTTGTCTGAGAAATTAGCAGTTCGGCTATAAAACTACCCGACAATATAACAAGTCTAATAACACACTATTCATAATGACTGACGATTAACGTCAGCGTAGATAAAACAACCTTTAGCCAAATTTTTAATCAAGATTCTGCTATACTACTTTCATCATTCCTGCCCATAATCACCTAGCCCTTATTTTGCTATGTCAAAACCTGCCAAGCCATTTGACCCACAGTCTATCCAACAATCCATCAACAAGCAGTCATGGCTGATACTTGGGCTGGTTGCCATCGGGATTGTATGGGATGTTTGGCAAGGCAATAGCCAGTATGCGGTGAGTAAAAATTTGCTAGCCGGTAGTGTGCTAGGGTGGGTGAGCCAAATCATCTTTGCTAAAATTTCCTTGAGCAAATCGGGCTATCAGCAGCGTCGTCAAATTGTTCATCGTTTTTATCAAGCGCATATGGCAAAGTGGCTGTTGACCATTGTTGGGTTTGCACTGATTTTTTTGCTGTTAAAACCGCTAAACGCCATTGCGGTATTCGCGGGGTACTTAATTTTGCAAATGAGTTACCTCATTATCACTTACCGAAATCCTTGGTAAAAAAAGGCTATTTACAATTATTTGGTAATAACAGAAATAACCTAAACTAAATCACAAATAAATCCATTTAATCCTTTACAAAAAGGTAACAGTTGAATTAATATAGTGAAAATTTTTTAAAGGTGCGATTGCTCAGCGCTAATTGGCTAAAAAGAATTAGTTTTCAAGCAATTGCATATATGTTTTACTGATGACCCACTTATTTGAGTCAAGCAAAACACAGTAGGTCGATAGCCTATATTATTACGTTGATAAACAATCCGTTTATTCACGGTTCATCACCTTAGTTAAGCAGATTGCTTAAACGCCTCGATGTGCCTTTGACGTCATGTTTGCACTTCTCATTGAGTATCATCAGCTCAGTTAGATACGATTATAGTGTTAAGTTACAAATTTTTGTGATTAGACAAAATATCTGACGCTAACTCCCTCTATTATCGGCTCAATATAAAAAAGAAGTTAAGATTATGGCAGAAGCAAACGCAGAAATTACTTCAAATGAGTATATCAATCACCACTTGACAAACTGGACTTTCGGTAATCACCCAACAGAAGGTTGGATAGTTGCCGAAACCAAACAGCAAGCTTCTGAAATGGGTTTCAATGCGATTCATTTAGACTCAATGCTGTGGTCGATTGGTTTAGGGGTTCTTTTTTGTGCCATTTTTTATATGGTGGCAAAAAGAGCGACCTCGGGTGTACCCGGCAAAATGCAAGCTTTTATTGAAATGATTGTGGAGTTTGTTGATAGTAACGTTCGTGATACTTATCATGGCACATCAAAGGTTATTGCGCCATTAGCACTGACAATTTTTGTGTGGATTTTCTTGATGAACTTCATGGATCTTCTGCCAGTTGATTATTTGCCTGTCATTGCACAAAAAATTGGTGGTCTGCTAGGACATAACCCACACCATGTTTACATGAAAGTCGTACCAAGTACTGACCCAAATGTGACGCTTGGTATGTCGTTCTCAGTATTTGCACTGATCATTTTTTATAGTATTAAAGAAAAAGGTTTTGGCGGTTTTATTGGTGAATTAACCCTTCATCCATTTAGCGCAAAAAACCCAATCGCTAAAATCTTATTGATTCCAGTGAACTTTATCCTAGAGTTTGTAACTCTAATCGCAAAACCTATCTCACTTGGCTTACGACTTTTTGGTAACATGTATGCAGGTGAATTAATTTTTGTGTTAATCGCCCTTATGCCATTTTGGATTCAATGGGTGTTATCAGTACCGTGGGCAATCTTCCACATTTTAGTAATCACTTTGCAAGCGTTCGTTTTCATGATGCTAACCATTGTCTATCTTAGCCTTGCATCACAAACTGAACATTAATTTCAAAACAGTAATGAGGATACATCAATGACTCTAGAAGGTATGACCGTTCTTGCCGTTGCTTTGCTAATCGGTTTAGGTGCACTAGGCACAGGTATTGGCTTTGCAATCTTAGGTGGCAAATTCTTAGAGGGCGTCGCTCGTCAACCAGAACTAGGTTCACAATTGCAAACTCGTATGTTCATCGTGGCAGGTCTTCTTGACGCCGTACCGATGATCGGTGTTGGTATTGCAATGTTATTGTTATTCGCAAATCCTTTAGCAGGTTAATAGGTACACTATCAGTACAATGTCCACATCATCTTATGTGGACAAGGATTGAAGAAACTTAATTAACGAGGGATTCTAAGTGAATATCAATGCAACCCTAATTGGACAATCGATTGCATTCGCCATCTTCGTGATGTTTTGCATGAAGTTTGTGTGGCCGCCTTTGGTTGCTGCTATTTCGGATCGCCAACGTAAAATCGCAGATGGCCTAAATGCTGCCGAAAAAGCCAAAGCAGACTTAGCAACTGCATCACAAGCTGCAGAGCAAGAGCTTATCGCAGCAAAAGCAAAAGCCGCTTCACTCATTGACCAAGCGAACAAAAGCGCCAATCAAATGATTGAAGATGCCAGAGTGCAAGCACAAGTGGAAGGCGAACGTATTCGTCAACAAGCGCGTGAAGCAATTGATCAAGAAATTAATAAAGCCCGTGAAGGTTTACGCGCGCAGGTTGCAGAACTTGCCGTACTCGGTGCCGAAAAAATCTTACAAGAAAAGGTCAATCCAGAAACTCATGCCAATATGTTAAACCAATTGGCAGCCAAGTTATAAGTAGCAACCGTACAGTGAGGATATGATGGCTGATTTATCAACCTTAGCAAGACCCTATGCAAAAGCAGCATTTGATTATGCTAAAGAGCATCACGCTGTCAATGAGTGGCAAGATTACTTAAACGTGATGAATGCCATCGTTAGTGATAAAGCATTTGCCGATTATATCAATAATCCAGCAGTTGCTGCACAAGCTAAAGTCGCTACTTTAAAAGACCTTTATAACCAAAGTTCACCTGAAGATAGCAATACCGTGTTTAAAACTTTAAGCACCGCTATTGAGGGTGGGGCACAAGCAGATTCCAATGCTTTTGTTAATTTTTTGACGCAACTTGCAGAGCAAGATCGTTTGGCATTATTACCCAGTATCAATGAGCGTTTTGGTTTATTAAAAGCCGCTGATGCAAAAGAAGTTCATGCATATGTCACGTCGGCATATCCATTAACGCAAGTGCAAGAGCAACTCATTGAACACCGACTTGCTACCTCCCTAGGCGCGAAGGTCGTACTACATGTCAATGTAGACCCTGCCCTAATTGCAGGTGTGACGATTAAGGTCGGTGACAAAGTAATCGATGACTCTGTACGTGGCAAATTAAAACAGTTAAAAACACAGCTGACGGCATAAATTTCAACAAAATTGATTCTAGTCAGTAAAAATTAAGGAACAGTGCAATGCAACAATTGAATCCAGCGGAAATCAGTAATCTGATTAAGCAGCGAATTCAAGACCTGACTGCGGGTGCCACAGCAAAGAACGAAGGCACTATTGTCATGGTATCTGACGGTATCGTACAGATTCATGGTCTTGAAGATGCCATGTACGGCGAAATGATTGAGTTTGAAGGTGGCGTATATGGTATGGCGCTAAACCTTGAACAAGACTCAGTCGGCGCGGTTGTTCTAGGTGAATACTTGAATCTCCAAGAAGGACAAAAAGCTTACTGTACTAGTCGTATTTTAGAAGTACCAGTTGGACCCGAGCTTTTAGGTCGTGTGGTAGATGCACTGGGTAATCCTATCGATGGTAAAGGCCCAATTAACGCCAAATTAACGGATAAAGTTGAAAAAATCGCCCCAGGCGTTATCGACCGTCAATCAGTTGATGAGCCAGTAATGACAGGTTATAAAGCTGTTGATACCATGATTCCAATCGGACGTGGTCAACGTGAGCTTATCATTGGTGACCGCCAAACTGGTAAAACAGCCATGGCAATCGATGCGATCATCGCGCAAAAACACTCGGGCATTAAATGTGTATACGTAGCCGTTGGTCAAAAACGTTCAACAATCGCAAACGTGGTACGTAAACTAGAAGAAACGGGCGCATTAGCTTATACAACGGTTGTGGTTGCATCTGCTTCTGAACCAGCAGCACTGCAGTACATCGCGCCATACTCTGGTTGTACTATGGGTGAATACTTCCGTGACCGCGGTGAAGATGCGCTTATCATTTATGATGATTTATCAAAACAAGCCGTAGCCTATCGTCAAATTTCATTGCTTTTACGTCGTCCACCAGGACGTGAAGCTTACCCAGGTGACGTATTCTACCTTCACTCACGTCTATTAGAGCGCGCTTCACGTGTAAGCGCTGAGTATGTAGAAAAATTCACCAACGGTGCGGTAACAGGTAAAACAGGTTCACTAACTGCCTTGCCAATTATTGAAACCCAAGCAGGTGACGTATCAGCATTCGTACCAACCAACGTGATTTCAATCACGGACGGTCAGATATTCCTAGAGTCAAGCTTGTTTAACTCAGGTATCCGTCCAGCGGTGAATGCGGGTATTTCAGTTTCTCGTGTGGGTGGTGCAGCGCAGACTAAAATCATCAAAAAATTGTCAGGTGGTATCCGTACCGCATTGGCACAGTATCGTGAATTGGCAGCTTTTGCACAGTTTGCTTCTGACTTAGATGACGCGACCCGTAAACAGCTTGACCATGGTCAACGTGTGACTGAATTGATGAAACAAAATCAATACGCACCAATGAGCATCGCTGAACAAGCTGCGGTAATTTATGCTTCTAACGAAGGTTATCTAGCTGATGTCCCAGTGAACAAAGTGGGTGCATTTGAAGCAGGTTTGTTACGTTACCTACGTGACCAACATGGTGATTTTATGGCAGACATTGATAACACTGCCAACTATAATGATGATATCGCAAACCAATTCAAATCAGCGATTGAAAACTATAAGCAAAATCATTCATTCTAAGATTCAGTGAAATTTTAGAACTGCATTGTCATAGAACAAATGAACAAAGGGGTTATGATTACTTTGTTCATTTTTCCAAATTTCGTCCATGTTACATCAATGGGCGTGGACTGAAACTAAACATGGCTGTATGGATTATTTATGGCAAGTTTAAAAGAAATTCGAGCAAAAGTTGCTAGTATTAAAAGTACCCAGAAAATTACTCGCGCCATGCAAATGGTTGCAGCGAGTAAGATGCGACGTGCCCAAGAACGTATGCAACTAGGTCGTCCTTATGCTGATAGCATGCGTCGAGTGGTTTCTCATCTAGTTAAAGCTTCACCAGACTACAAACATCCTTACCTAGTACCTCGTCCGGTTAATCGTGTTGGCTATATTGTAGTCAGTTCTGACCGTGGTCTTGCAGGTGGTTTGAATATCAACTTATTCAAAAAATTGATGCAGCACGTTAAACAACAAAAGAGCCAAGCGGTTGAAACGCGTTTTGCGGTGATTGGTCAAAAAGGCGTGAGCTTCTTTAAAACATTCGGTGGTACGGTGATTGCTGCGGAAACTCACTATGGTGATAACCCAAGCTTTGAGCAACTTAGTGTGCCAGTTCAAGTAATGCTTGATGCGTATAATCGTGGCGAAATTGATGAGATTTACCTGGTATATAACGAATTCGTTAATGCCATGACCCAAAATCCTAGTGTGCAACGCTTAGTACCGATTGCGGCTGAGTCTTTGGTTGATGAAACGATGGCAAATCGTGAACACAGCTGGGACTATATCTATGAGCCAACTACCAAAGAGCTGCTTGATGGTTTAATGGGACGTTATGTTGAATCAATCGTCTATCAAGGCGTGGTAGAAAATATTGCTTCTGAACAGTCTGCACGTATGGTTGCTATGAAAGCAGCAACGGATAACGCAGGTAACTTAATTAACGAATTACAATTGGTTTACAACAAGCTGCGTCAAGCGGCGATTACCCGAGAAATTTCGGAAATCGTTGGCGGTGCTGCTGCTGTTTCATAATTGACCTACATTCAAGGAGAGCGTAATGAGTAGCGGTCGTATTGTACAGATTATTGGCGCGGTTATTGACGTTGAATTTGACCGTCAAAGCGTACCAAGAATTTATGATGCCTTAAAAGTTGAAGGCACAGAAACTACATTAGAAGTACAACAACAATTGGGTGATGGTATCGTACGTACTATCGCCATGGGTTCTACTGAAGGTCTAAAACGTGGTCTACCAGTTAGTAATACTGGCGCACCAATCTCTGTACCTGTGGGTAAAGGCACCCTAGGTCGTATCATGGATGTTTTAGGACGCCCAATCGACGAAGCAGGTCCGGTAGAGCATAGCAACACTTGGGCGATTCACCGTGAAGCGCCAAGCTATGATGAACAATCGAATTCTACTGAGCTTTTAGAAACGGGTATTAAAGTAATTGACTTACTATGCCCATTTGCTAAAGGTGGTAAAGTCGGTCTGTTCGGTGGTGCGGGTGTTGGTAAAACCGTTAACATGATGGAACTTATCAACAACATCGCAAAAGCACACTCAGGTTTATCGGTATTTGCTGGTGTAGGTGAGCGTACCCGTGAAGGTAATGACTTCTACCACGAGATGAAAGACTCAAACGTACTTGATAAAGTGGCAATGGTGTATGGTCAGATGAATGAGCCACCAGGAAACCGTTTACGTGTTGCCTTGACAGGTTTGACCATGGCAGAATACTTCCGTGACGAAAAAGATGAAAACGGTAAAGGTCGTGACGTATTATTGTTCGTTGACAATATTTATCGTTACACGCTAGCGGGTACTGAAGTATCAGCATTATTAGGTCGTATGCCATCTGCGGTAGGGTATCAGCCAACGCTTGCAGAAGAGATGGGTGTATTACAAGAACGTATTACTTCAACCCAATCAGGTTCTATCACCTCGGTTCAAGCGGTATACGTTCCTGCGGATGACTTGACTGACCCATCACCCGCGACAACCTTTGCTCACTTAGACGCAACAGTTGTATTGAGCCGTGATATTGCCTCACAAGGTATTTACCCAGCGGTTGACCCACTAGACTCAACGTCACGTCAGTTAGACCCACTGGTCATTGGTGAAGAGCACTATGCTGTTGCTCGTGGCGTTCAAGAAGTATTACAACGCTTTAAAGAGTTGAAAGACATTATTGCGATTTTGGGTATGGACGAATTATCAGAAGATGATAAATTAGTGGTGTACCGTGCACGTAAAATCCAACGTTTCTTGTCACAACCTTTCCACGTTGCAGAGGTATTCACCGGCTCACCAGGTAAATACGTACCAATCCGTGAAACCATTCAAAGTTTTAAAGCAATCTTGAATGGTGAGTATGATGACTTGCCAGAACAAGCATTCTACATGAAAGGTGGTATTGAAGAAGTGGTTGCTGCAGCAGAAAAACTACGCGGCTAATTTCTCAATCAAACCCTGTTAATTTAAACTATATTAACAGGGTTTTATCAACCTAATTTTGCGATACCATAGGAGAGAACTGTGGCAACTTTACAATGTAATGTCGTCAGTGCGAAAGAAACTATCTACTCTGGTGAGATTAGCATGTTAATTGCTACTGGTGTAGAAGGTGAAGTCGGTATTTTGCCAGGACATATTCCTTTTATTACGCTATTAAAACCAGGTACTATGCAGATCAAAACCAGCAATGGTAATGATGAAATGGTGTATGTGTCAGGTGGTGTTTTAGAAGTACAACCGCATTTAGTGACGGTATTGGCAGATACGGCAGTACGTGCAAATGACTTAGATGAAGCCAAGATTTTGGAAGCACGTCGTCATGCAGAACAAACCTTGCAAAATCAAAAAGCCGATATCGATACTTCTGCGGCTTTGGCAGCATTGGCAGAATCTTTGGCACAATTGCAAACCTTACAAAAATTCAAAAACCGTGCCTAATTTTGGTAGGGATGTGTTTAAAGACAGTGGCTATGACCACTGTTTTTTTATGGGTGCTTAAAAAAGAGTGCTTAAAAATTTGCTAACTACCTTTTAAACAAAAGTTAACAAAAAATTTTACCAGTTATTGAACAGACAACATTATATGGTATGTTTTTAAAGCTTGTTATATGTGGTATTTATACTTTTTTATGTTTAGTTACGTTTTAACAATATTAAATTGGCTATTTTTTCGCTAAATTAATTCAATTATATTGTAGTAGTACAGGTAATGCGTAAACTTTCATTACTTATTGCTGATAGATAAATAAAGATATATTCTGATATAAGTATTAAGAGTATGTATAAAATTTTTTGGAGGAAATTATGTCAGAAGAAGAGTTGATACCCCGCGTATTGATTGTAGAGGATGATGAGCGTCTTGCCACCTTGACCCAAGATTATTTGCGTAAAAATGGTTTAGATGTGGCAATTGAAACTGACGGTAACCGTGCGATTCGTCGTATTGTGGCTGAGCAGCCTGATATGGTGGTGCTTGATGTGATGCTGCCAGGTAGTGACGGTCTCACGGTATGCCGTGAAGTACGTCCTCATTTTCATAACCCTATCTTAATGCTAACCGCACGTACCGAAGATATGGACCAAGTACTAGGTCTAGAAATGGGTGCGGATGACTATGTGGCAAAACCGGTTCAACCGCGTGTGTTATTAGCGCGTATTCGTGCGCTATTGCGCCGCTCTGATACCGCACCAACTGATGAAGTGCCACAGCGTCTTGAATTTGGTGATTTGGTTATTGATAACGGCGGTCGTTCGGTTACTTTAAACGATGAGCTTGTTGACTTTACCAGTGCAGAATATGATTTATTGTGGTTGTTAGCTTCCAATGCGGGTCGTATCTTATCGCGTGAAGATATTTTTGAACGTCTGCGTGGTATTGAGTATGATGGTCAAGACCGCTCGATTGATGTACGTATTTCTCGTATCCGTCCAAAAATTGGTGATGATCCAGAAAACCCAAAACGTATCAAAACCGTTCGCAGTAAAGGCTATCTATTCGTCAAAGAAAACTAATTGCTTTTTTAAATCAGATAATCAAATAAGTCAGCCTTGTGCTGGCTTATTTTTTTTATACAAAATAGCATTTGGCTATTAACATATATTTTATATATATGTTATAATTTCCAATAAGACAATTTAAAAACATACTAGTAACATTATACATGTAAATAGAATACATTTAATGATGTTGCAAGTTTCACTTATAAAACCCTCTTAACTTTTGCTAAAAAGGAAAACGACAATGGGTGAATTTAAACGTCATTGGATAGCCTTGATTGCGATTTTGATTGTCACTTTCTCGCTATTAGGTTGGGGTGGGGTCGAAATCTATCGTACCACACCGCCTATTCCCGAAAAATTTGTCGATAGAACTGGTCAAGTGGTGATGACAAAAGACGATATCTTAAAAGGTCAATCTGCTTGGCAATCAACGGGCGGTATGCAGCTAGGTTCTGTCTATGGTCATGGTGCCTATCAAGCCCCTGACTGGACGGCAGACTGGTTACATCGTGAGTTAACCACTTGGCTGGATATTAAAGCGCAAGCACAATTTCAAAAACCTTTTGCACAGTTAACGGTTGAGCAACAAGCACCGCTTGAAGCGGCACTTAAACAGGAATACCGCAAAGGTAGCGCGCATAACGCCGCAAACGATACTGTAACCTTGTCACCGACTCGTATCGCTGCGATGAAACAAACCGCAAAATACTATATCGATTTGTATGGTGATTCGCCTGATTTTCATAAATCACGTGAAAGTTTTGCAATGAAAGAAAACACATTGCCAGATTTGAGCAAACGTGAGCATTTGGCAGACTTTTACTTTTGGACTGCTTGGACAGCTTCTGCAGAACGTCTTGGCACTAATGCAACTTATACCAACAACTGGCCACATGAGCCTTTAATTGACAATAATCCTACTGCTGAAAATATTATTTGGTCGATTGCCAGTGTGGTCTTTTTGATTGCAGGGGTGGGTTTCTTGGTATGGGGATGGTCTTTCCTACACCATGATGAAGCCGAAGTTAAACTTACCGTACCAAACCGTGACCCTTTAAGCTTAATTGAATTAACCCCTTCACAAAAAGCCTTAGCAAAATATGCGTTTTTAGTGATGGGTCTATTCGTCGCTCAAATATTCTTGGGTGGGTTGGTCGCGCACTATACTGTTGAAGGTCAAGACTTCTATGGTTTGCATCTCTCAGAATTTCTTCCATATTCATTAGCGCGTACTTGGCATATCCAATCAGTATTGTTCTGGGTTGCTACTGCGTTCTTGGCTGTTGGTTTGTTCATTACTCCTATTCTAAATGGCGGTAAAGACCCAAAATACCAAAAATTGGGTGTTGATATTCTTTGGGTGGCACTGATTATTGTTTGTTTGGGCTCTTTTGCTGGACAATTCTTCGCAATTCACCAAATGATGCCTGATAACTTAAATTTCTGGTTTGGTCATCAAGGTTATGAATTTATCGATATCGGTCGTTTCTGGCAAATTCTTAAATGGGTTGGTGTCCTGTTCTGGCTGGTATTGATGCTTCGTGGTGCTTTAACTGCATTTAAAGGTGAAGGCGATAAAAACTTACTGTTTATGTTCTTAGCTTCAGTGGTTTGCGTGGGTTTATTCTACGGCCCAGGTTTACTTTATGGTGAGCACACGCCAATCGCGATTATGGAATACTGGCGCTGGTGGGTGGTTCATCTATGGGTGGAAGGGTTCTTTGAAGTATTTGCCACCGTTGCGATTGCCTTTATCTTCTTTAACTTAGGGTTGGTGACTCGTCGTACCGCAACTGCTTCATCAATTACTTCTGGTGCGTTGTTCCTACTCGGCGGTGTTCCTGGTACCTTCCACCACTTATATTTCACAGGTACCACGACCCCAATTATGGCCATCGGTGCGTCATTTTCTGCTTTAGAAGTCGTACCACTCGTCGTGTTAGGTTATGAGGCGTATGAGCATTGGTCAATGCAACGTCACGCAGATTGGATGGATCGCTTAAAATGGCCTGTGTTATTCTTCGTTGCGGTGGCATTCTGGAATATGTTAGGTGCGGGTGTGTTTGGCTTTATGATTAATCCACCGATCTCACTATTCTACCTACAAGGCTTAAATACTACTGCCGTGCATGCACACGCAGCGTTATTCGGGGTCTATGGATTCCTAGCACTTGGCTTTATCCTACTGGTCATGCGCTACATTCGTCCACAGTACCGCTTTAATGATCGCTTAATGAAAGTAGGTTTTTGGGGATTGAATCTTGGCTTAGTCGGTATGATTGTGACTAGCTTACTACCAATCGGTATTTATCAAGCCTATGCGTCCATGACACAAGGTCTATGGTATGCCCGTAGTGAAGGTTTCTTACAACAAGACTTCTTAGAAACCTTACGCTGGATTCGCACCATCAGTGACTTAGTCTTTATCGCAGGTGGGTGTAGTGTGGCTTGGCAAGTGGTAAAAATGGCATTTAACATCGGTTCGCCTGATGCGGCAGTACCTGTACAGCCTTTTGACACGGTTGAAGAAAATCCAGACCCTGCCACCCCTGCACATCGTGTATAATTGGTCAATAAAAAAACAGAGCATCTAGGATGCTCTGTTTTTTTATTCAATACGCATAAAAAAAAGCGCGTTGATTATCGCGCTTTTACCGCTACTAGCAAAAATCATGATAATAACGCGCGTATCTCTTCAGGATTGCTAACCAAATCAGCGAGCGAGTAACGATCAAACACGGTTAAAAACGCTTCAATCGCTTCAAACAAGATAGGTTTTAGTTGGCATACGGGCGAGATGACACAACTAGAATAAACGGGCAGTTGTTCTTTTTTTTCAATCCAATGATGTGGGGCGATGGGAATTTCTTTACTGACTTGGGAGAAATTTACTACACCAATTTGTTCGGCATGGATAGTCATATCGGCACTATTCCCCCCATCATCAGTCACCCCGTCATCTTTTTTGGATAAATGATTGCCAAAAAAACAATCGACCATCCCAAAATCAACCTCAGTATGGCGTAGCACCGTACCGATGTTGATGTCTTTTGGGGCAAACGCAAGGCGAATACCACCGTTTTTGCCGCGTACACTTTCAATGAGTCCAATCTTACTCAGATGATGGACGATCTTCGTCAAATGATTCTTAGAGATTTGGTAGCTATCGGCAATCGCTTGAATGTTGCCAAGTTCATGCTGTTTTGGGACGACGGCTAAATAAATTAAAGTGCGTAATGCATAGTCACTGTATTGGGTAATTCTCATATTATCTCGGTATCAACTAACATTTAGTTACGAAAAAAAACAACTAGATACATTATGAAAAAAAAAGAGTAGATTAAGATGAAAAAAGTTCAGCTTAATTTACCAAGTAGCTTAGAGCAGTTGGGTCAATTGGTCCAATTGGTTTATTAGGATAACTGATGAATCCGTATGGTTACAAACGACTTGGTTATTTAATGAGCAGCATAAATTGAATATAACTAACCACATATTATACGCTTTTTTATATTGATAACGCGTCCATAATTCTAGTGTAAATTGATGGACTCGGCTAATCTCAAAATAAACTACAAAAACATACAAAATAGATTGATTTTAGAAAAAGATATATTTAATATATATATTATAAGAAAACAGGGTAAATGTGAAGTATCTCAAGTGATTTAAGGGATAGAAACTCACAGCCTCACCTGATGTCTATAGCTAAATATTGTAGTCAAACATTATAGCCAAGCATAAGGAACGATCCCATGAATGCTCGCCAAACTGCAAAGTTCCACCAACCTCTCTTAGCAGGTGCAATCGCTGCCGTGATTGCATCATCGTCGATTCTTATGACAGGCTGTGCACCCAAGTCACAAGCTGACCGCGAGCCAACTGCCGATACCAACAAATCTGCCAGTACACCCGCTAGTGCTACCACAACGACAAGCACAGAGACTACCAGCGGTGCGCTAGCAACTGAAGAAGCAGTGTTGACGCACGCGCCTAATGTACCACCACCGATCACTCGTAAATCCCCTGCCAAAGTCGTGGTCAAAATGGAAACCGTTGAAAAAGTCATGCGTATGGCAGATGGTGTAGACTACATGTTCTGGACGTTTGGTGGACAAGTACCGGGTCAATTTATCCGTGTACGTGAGGGCGATGAGGTGGAATTCCATCTTTCAAACCATCCAACCTCAAAAATGCCACATAATATCGACTTACATGCTGTAACAGGTCCAGGTGGTGGTGCAGCCTCGTCAATGACCGCGCCAGGGCATACCTCAACCTTTAGTTTTAAAGCGTTAAATCCTGGTCTATATGTATATCACTGTGCGACCGCGCCTGTGGGTATGCACATCGCCAATGGTATGTATGGGCTAATTTTGGTTGAGCCTAAAGAAGGACTACCAAAAGTTGATAAAGAATATTATGTGATGCAAGGTGACTTCTATACCAAAGGTAAATACGGCCAACAAGGTCTGCAACCATTTGATATGGATAAAGCGATTGAAGAAAAACCTGACTATGTCGTCTTCAACGGCTCTGTCGGAGCATTGACGGGTGAAAACGCGCTCAAAGCAAAAGTGGGTGAAACCGTTCGTCTATTTGTCGGTAATGGTGGACCCAACATGGTGTCTTCATTCCATGTGATTGGCGAAATTTTTGACACAGTCAACGTAGAGGCGGGCAAGCTTGAAAACCACAATGTCCAAACGACCCTAATCCCAGCAGGTGGGGCGGCGATTGCCACCTTCAAAACTGAAGTCCCAGGTGACTTTGTGATGGTTGACCACTCAATCTTCCGTGCTTTTAACAAAGGGGCATTGGGTATCATAAAAGTTGAAGGTGACCCAAACAAAACCGTCTATTCTGGCAAACAAAACGACCAAGTTTATCTACCAGAAGGCGCGCCACAAAATATCGATAACGCAGCTGCACCAGCACAAAAAGTACCTGCAAGCTTGCAAGAAAAAATTGCTATGGGTAAAAATACCTTCCAAGCTAACTGTGCTGCCTGTCACCAACCAGATGGTAAAGGTGTACCAAATGCCTTCCCACCATTGGCAGCCTCTGATTTCTTGAACGCTGACCACAAACGTGCAGCGAGCATCGTGGCAAATGGTCTATCAGGCAAAGTGACCGTCAATGGTCAAACCTTTAACAGCGTCATGCCAGCAGTATCGCTCAATGATCAGCAAATTGCTAATGTGGTGACTTACGTATTGAACAGTTTTGGTAATAAAGGCGGTGAGTTGTCAGCTGAAGATGTGGCCAAAGCAAAACAGACCAAACCTGCGCTTTAGTAGCTTACATCACCAATAATAATGTGAAAATCGGTAAACATCGTATTTAACATTCTATATAACATTGATACCCAATCTATTCTTATCGATGGATTGGGTTTTTGGTTAAAAACTGATCTCAATTTATCAGCTGCTAGTATGCCGATATTATGATAGTCAGCCACAACATCCTAGTACTAGGAGCGGTGAAATGGTTCAAACTATTAATTTTTCCTTAAAAACATTGGCTATAGCGATATGTGTGGTTAGTTTGACTGCCTGCCAGTCAGAATCCACTTCTGCAAACAAAAATAGCCAAGTAGTGGCATCTAAGTCTAGCCAAACTGATGTAAAAAATCAGGTCACGCAAGTTGCCAGTGCAACCTCGTCACAAGCAAATGTACAACAAACCAATGTCAACAGTGATACCACAACACCCGTAGCACCTTTGCCGAAGGAACTTGTAACTCGCTATCCGACCAATACCGATATGGTAAAAATCGAAAGTGGATCTTATCGTCCTTTATACTTAAGTAAAGATAGTCCAATTGTGCAAGTGAGAGCGTTTAAGCTAGATAAAACGCCAGTAACTAACGCGCAGTTTTATCAATTTGTGCAAGCCAATCCAAAATGGCAAAAACAAAATATTGCCAAGCTCTTCACCGAAGCGGATTATCTTAAACATTGGCAAAAAAATACCCAGCAAGGATACCAGCCAGTAGTCGCCGACTTGCAAAAACCCGTAGTCTATGTGTCTTGGTATGCCGCCAATGAATACTGTCAAGCCCAAGGTAAAAAATTACCAACCGTGGCGCAGTGGGAGTACGTTGCCCAAGCTTCAGAAACCCGCAAAAATGGTAGTAGCGAAAAAGGCTATAATCAAAAAATCTTGGCTTGGTATGGCGACTCTGCCAAAAAACCACTGACAGACATCGCACAGGATAAAGCCAATTTTTGGGGGGTGCATAACATGCATGGCCTGATTTGGGAATGGACAGATGACTTCAATAGCAACCTTGTCACGGGTGAGTCACGTTCGGACGGCAGTCTAAATCAAGGCCTGTTTTGTGGTTCTGGGGCAGCAGGGGCGGTCGATCCTTCAGACTATGCGGCATTTATGCGCTATGGTTTCCGCTCAAGTTTGGCGTCAAAGTTTGCCCTATCAAGTCTTGGTTTTCGCTGTGCAAAAGCAGAGGACTAACCTAGATGGCTAAGCCAAATAAATACTATAATTGATTGGATTAATGATCCTTATGTTAAAGGAGTTGAATATGTTAAATAACTTTTCTATTTTTACCTTGTGTGTTGCCATCGGCAGTCTAGCACTAACGGGTTGTCAAAAACCCGACACCAAAGCCGATGTCAAAACCGACACGCCAGTAGCCGCTTCTGCGGCAATGGATCATAGCAAGATGACGCATGACAATAT
This sequence comes from Moraxella sp. CTOTU47616, assembly GCF_032017465.1. Lineage (NCBI taxonomy): Bacteria > Pseudomonadati > Pseudomonadota > Gammaproteobacteria > Moraxellales > Moraxellaceae > Moraxella > Moraxella sp. CTOTU47616. The sequence goes on along the minus strand of NZ_DALZPU010000006.1, from coordinate 118,773 downwards.
GGCAGGTATGGACCATAGCAAAATGAATCATCAAGATGTGGGGACAGCAAGCACGCCTGCATTGGCAAGTACAGAATCTGTCTATCTAACCAATGGCAAATGGACGGATCAAACGAGCAAGCTATTTGATCTCAATGCTTTAAAAGGTAGAAAACAAGTCACGGCGTTTATCTATACCAGCTGTCAGCAAGTTTGCCCAATTATGATGAAAACCATGAAGGACATGCAAGACAAACTACCAGCAGATATCAAAGCGAAAACGGGTTTTTTAGTGGTGAGTTTGGATCCAAAACGCGATACCCCACAAGTATTGGCAAAATTTGGTGAGCATTACAAAACCGATGGTAACTGGGTATTTTTAAGCGGCAGTGATGATGATATCCGTATGCTTGCCAATACCATGAATATCCGTTATCAATTTGCCGAAGGTGGCATGATCAATCACTCGAATGTAATTTCGGTACTCGATGAAAACGGCAACATGATTGAGCAAGCGATTGGCAATAGCAAAGGTGAAGCGGCAATTTTGGCAGCCTTGCAAAAACCCGCCGCCCAGTAATCAGCGGCAAGCTGTGGCATTGTTAAAAGTAGCAAAACTGCTACCAATCACTACTTTGTTGCTAAATACTAAGCTAGTTTTTCAACAATTTCACATTGTAATCTCTGCATTGGTAAGTAATAATACGGCTATTATCTTTTGACCTTAACCCTAGATTTTTATGCCACTATTATCGTCCTTAAACCAATCCATCTTTCTGCGGATTTATGCAGGTCTGTTACTTATTTGTTTGTTGGTTGCGTTGTTTGCGCAATTGCTTATCACCACTATCAACGCAGAGCGCGTACAGACTTATCGCGAGGATATGGCATCAGCGGCATTTTATCTCATTGACTCAGGGTTGTCGCGCCAAGTAACGGCGCAAGAGCGTAATTTTTGGCTCTCTGATGTCAGTACCTTATTTGATACTAAGTTTGAAATCGAACCTACCTCAAAAGCGGATTTTAAAACCAGCGAAATTAATCGACTCAACAAACAACAAGCCGTAGTACGTTTTAATGGCGATACCAATACCGCAGAGATTTATCATAAAGTCTCGGGTGAGAATAACGTCTTGCATGTCAGCGTCAATAAACTCAATGAGCAACAAATTAAAGGGATAGGTGTGTTGCTGCTCGATGATTTGTCTTACTATCGCACCTTGGCAGAAAAACAGCAACGCTTGCAACAAATTCAAAAATTTTTCCCTTTTAAGCTCACCTTGCAATCCGTTAATAAACTGCAACTTGATACCGACCAAAAAGCGCGACTGTATCGCAAAGATATCGTGATTATGTTCCGTGACAATACCAGTGTAGAGAATTCATCGATTCGGGTACTAGCGCCGACTGAACTCCAAGATACTGTGGTGGATTTGGGACCCATTCCACTGTTTAACTGGTTTCCGCTTAATCTGATTATTAGTATCACGCTCATTAGTATGTTCTTAATCAGTCTAGGGGTGTATGCGCTGATTTTCCCATTAGAGCGTAAACTGCAGCTCATTCAAAGCGGTATCACCAAAGTGCGCGAAGGTAAGCTCAATACCAAAGTAAAAGTCGTGGGCGAAGATGAAATTGCCCATCTAGCGGCAACCTTTAATAGTATGACTGAGCACATCCGCCGTTTGATTGAATCCCAGCGCGAGTTGACCCGTGCCGTATCCCATGAGCTGCGCACCCCAGTAGCACGTATCCGCTTTGCCGTGGATATGCTGGCTGATACGGATGATTATGACGATCGGATGAGTCAGCGTGATTATATCGACCAAGATATCGAATCGCTCAATGGCTTGATTGATGAAATTTTGACCTATGCCAAGCTTGAAGAAGGCTCACCTAAAATGGACTGGGAAGATGTCGATTTGCAAGAACTCGTTTCGCAGATTGTCCGCGAGACCAATGCGCTTGGTAAACCTGTCACCGTCAAAGTAGGTAAGGTGCAAAAAGGTGCGTTTGCACAAGCCGATAGACGCTATTTACACCGCGTGTTGCAAAACTTGGCAGGCAATGCCACCCGGTATGCCGAAAGCACTATTATCATCTCAGCCGGCTTAGAAAAAAACGAAGCTTTTATCAGTGTGGAAGATGATGGACAGGGTATTCCAGAAAAAGACCGTGAAAAAGTCTTTATCCCGTTTGCGCGTCTGGATGATAGTCGTACCCGTGCCTCGGGCGGTTATGGTCTAGGCTTATCAATCGTGTCTCGAATTGCGTTTTGGTTTAACGGTCGCATGTCAGTGGATGAAAGCCCTACCTTGGGTGGGGCGCGATTTATCATGAAGTGGCCGAAAAGCCAGCTAGCTTCAAGTATTGAAGCCGATGAAATTACCCAAAAAAGTAGCGAGAAAAAATACACGGATGAGCAAGGGTCATAAGCTCGTTACCAGTGATGCTTGCAAATTTGCTCAGACTGGGCTAAATTTTAGTGAGTTATGCAATGGTTTAGCAAAATTTGTGCACATCAATTAACCGATGAGTGGAATAATCACAAGCGAGGATGGCATGCGTTATCTATTTTTAGCCTTAGTGGTACTCAACATGGCGGTTTTCAGTTATTATAGTTTTTTGCGCAAACCTACTGAAAGCCAGTCCGTCTCACAGGCGCGTGCAGCCTTGGTTCATCCTGTCACAGCCACCAATGTGTCAAGTGAACTACCCCCCATGATTGGTACTAAAAAGTAAAAATGGCTACCCAAACCAAAGTTATCAAAACCAAAGCTACCAAAACCAAAGTTACTAAGGAATCATGGTTAGCCTAACCTATTAAGCAACCAATTAGTCTTTTGTCATCTTTATTCTATAATCGGAATATTAACCACCACTACTAAGCCGCCGCCATTGGGCTGATTACGAGCGATGACGCTACCATTGTGCAGGTGAGTAATGCGGCTTACAATCGCAAGCCCAAGTCCACTCCCTTGCGTGGTACGTGCCGTTTCGCCCCGCTCAAACGGCTGCATAATCCGCTCAAGCTGATCTTCGGCAACGCCTTGCCCCTCATCGCTAACTTTAATGGTTAAGTATTTTTGTCTAGAGGTTATCTCTGGCGTTAGACTTTCATCAGTGACCACTTGCTCGGTAGGCTGTAGAGCATTATCAATGCTAATCTCAATATGAATGGGCGGCTGACCATAGCGACAAGCATTATTGACCAAATTAACAATGAGACGCTTAATGGATAAGGGTCGCAATGGCACACTGGGCAGATCTTCTTGGATATCGATAATAAATGGGGTAGGGGCAAATTGCACCACAATCTCGTTAATGATGGGACGCAGGTTGGTCAATCGTACCGCTTCATCTGAGCCATCTTTCATAAATGAAATAAACTGCTCCAAAATCGCGTCCATGTCCTCAATGTCATACACTAGCCCTTCACGCAAAAACTCATCGGGTAGCATCTCAGCTGTGAGTCGCATCCGCGTCAGTGGCGTGCGCAAATCATGGGAAATACCAGCGAGCATAATATTGCGTTCTTTTTGGGTTTGGGTCAGGTTATGAAACAGTCGGTTAAATGCCAAATTCACCTGACGAATCTCTGTTGAGCCTTCATTGGTTGCCAAATTGTTGGCGTGCCCAAGGGTGATGTAATCAATCGCCACTTTTTGTAAGCGTTTGAGCGGGCGATTTAATTGTCTGACCAAAAACAAAATAGTCAGCAACGTGGCAAGCGGAATCCCCAATAAGAAAAAATAAATCGACGTTGGGCTATATTTGGCATAAAACTTGACAGGCTCTTGCAGCCAAACATCCGGATGCGCGCTGTCTTGAATATACAAAATCGGTACGGGTTTGAATTTAAAATTGACCGATACAGGACGCTGCATCACGCTTTCCATCTGTGTTGCCATTCGCTGGGTAAAGTAATCCACCAAGGTTTTTTCTTGAAAAGAGGGTATCTGTTGTGGGTCAGTAATCACGTTAATATGTGAGGCGTCAATAATCCAATTTTTAAGCTCGGGATTGTTTTTAAAATCTTTATCCGCTTTATCAATCATCAACAGCTGATTGGCAAGATAAGTCGCATGGTTTTGTAGCTCTGGTAAATACAGACTGCGCCAAAAAAACCACAGCGACAACGCCACGCTCACCAGTACCATCAACATCACCATTAAGGTGGTTTGCCAAGTGTGGCTATAGCCTTTGAGTTTGGGTAAATGCGGTTTCATGCTGGGGTATCCTGATGGTGGCTGTACAGCTGAGTCAAAACGGGCAACGGCACTTGCATCCTGTTATAATACGCAGATAGCTTGGCAAAATTAAAGGGGCAATCATGCAGTTTTCAAAGTTTGGTGAAAAGTTTACCAAAAATAGCGGTATTTTGCAGTTAATGGATGATTTGGGCAATGCGCTTAACAGTCAGCAACCGATTAATATGCTCGGCGGTGGCAATCCAGCACGTATTGATAAAGTTAACCAAACCTATTGGTCGGTGTTTAAAACCTTAGCTAAAGGTGATATGGGCTCAATGGCCATCGAAAATATCGGAAACTATTCAACGCCGCAGGGCGATGCCAAGTTTATTGCCGCATTGGTAGATTTTTTTAATCGCCATTATGATTGGGGACTTACCACAGACAATATCGCCCTGACCAATGGCTCACAAAACGCATTTTTTTATTTATTTAACTTGTTTGGTGGGCAGTTTGACGATCAAGCACAAGGCAGCATTGATAAAAAAATTCTATTACCACTTGCTCCAGAATATGTGGGTTATGCCGATGCCCATGTGGATGGGCAGCATTTTATCGCAGTGCCACCCAGCATCGAATTTGTGCAACATCAAGGTGAAGACGGCTTTTTTAAATACCGAGTCGATTTTGACACGCTAGAAAATTTGGCTGAATTGCACAACGGCGAAATCGGGGCAATTTGCTGCTCACGCCCGACCAACCCAACAGGCAACGTGCTGACCGATGACGAAATGGCACGCCTTGAAGCGATTGCCAAGCGCTTTGATATCCCCCTGATTATCGACAATGCGTATGGGATGCCGTTTCCCAATATCATCTATAGCCAAGCCACACTCAATTGGAATGAGCAAATTATTTTGTGCTTTAGCCTATCAAAAATCGGTTTGCCTGGGGTGCGTACAGGGATTGTGGTCGCCAATCCGCAGGTGGTCAAAGCGATTAGCAGCCTAAACGCCATTGTCAATCTAGCACCGACCCGTTTTGGTGCGGCGATTGCGACGCCACTACTACAAGATGACCGGCTAAAAGATTTGTCAGACAATCATATTCGTCCGTTTTATCAAGGACAAGCCAAATTAGCGGTGCAGCTGCTAAAACAAGAGTTGGGCGACTTGCCAAGCCCCTATAACAATGCGATGAAAATCCACAAGCCTGAAGGCGCGATTTTCTTGTGGGTGTGGTTCAAAGATTTGCCGATAACCACGGTTGAGCTATATGAGCGATTAAAAGCCAAAGGCACATTGATTATCCCTAGCGAGCATTTCTTTGTTGGCGTGGATACTGAAAACTTTAAACACGCCCATGAGTGCATTCGCTTAAGCATCGCGCAAGATGATGAGACGCTGAAAAAAGGGATTGCTACGATTGGGGAAGTGGTGAGGGAAGTTTATAAAGTACAAAATCGATTTAATTGATTGATTTATTAAGTTATATTAGTTTATCAATTTCATAAAATTTAATGATGTGAGATCAGAATGCTTAAGGATTTTGAATTAAAAAATTATGGACCAATTAATGAAGTTCATGGAAAAAGACTAGGAAAAATTAATCTAATTCTTGGCAAAAATAGTACAGGTAAGACTTTTTTACTCAAGGCATTATATAGTGTACTTCGTAGCCATGAAGAATCTAACAGAGGTAATTCTAATCAAGATTTTTCTGAAGTTTTAAGTGATAAACTATATTGGACTTTTCAAACTGAAAAAATTGGTGATATCGTCACAAAAGGTGATGGTAAGAAACTGTCAACAACCATTACTTTAGAGGATGAAAGCTCGCTATTTTTCAGTTTTGGCAAAGATACTAGTGTAAAAGTAGCTAATATAGAGAATAATCTTACCAAAAGGGAATCTAATTCTATTTTTTTACCACCTAAAGAAGTTTTGTCATTGATAGATGTAATTTACAAATCTGCTGTTATTGATAAACTTTTTGGTTTTGATGCTACCTATGTTGATTTAGTTAAAGCACTAAAAATACCAACTCAAAAAGGGCGGAATTTAGATGCTTTTGCAAGCTCTCGTAAGCAACTGGAAAAAATGTTTTCAGGGAAGGTAGAGTTTGATGCTAAAGGTCAAAGTTGGATTTATAAAAAAGGAAATAGTAAGTTTTCCATAATGACAACTGCAGAAGGTATTAAAAAGGTTGCTATTCTTGATACACTTTTGGGAAATAGATATTTAGATAAAGATTCAATCGTATTTATTGATGAGCCTGAATCTGCTTTGCATCCTACTGCTATTGTTGAGTTGCTTGATATTATTTATGTACTGTCTCAAGCAGGGATTCAGTTTTTTTTAGCGACTCATTCTTATTATGTCATTAAAAAGCTATTGTTAATTGCTAATAAAAATCAAATGCATATTCCCACACTAATGGCCAATGAAAATGGTGAATGGGAGCAAACTTGTCTTCTTGAAGATGGATTACCAGAGACTGAAATTATCAATGAGTCTATTCGGTTATTTGAGCAAGAGTTTCAAGGAATTTAAGTTAGAATGATTACAATAAAAGAATCTGGCGTGACATTTGGACATTTTGATGAAAAAGATATTTATAAAATAGAGAATTCCGCAGGACATCAAGGATTGGGTGATGGTTTTAAAATTGTTGAATTTACTTATTTAAGAAGTAATGTATTATTTTTTATTGAAGCAAAGTCATCTATACCAAAACCAGAATCAACTTCAGATTATGAAGCTTTTTGGCAAGAAATTTTAGAGAAATTTGAAAATGCGTTACTATTGGAGTTAATGGGATGTTTGCGAAGGAATCAGCAAGTCTATAATGAATTAGCCGACAATCATAAAAATATTGATTGGGAAACTATAGATATTCATCTTAGACTCGTCATAAAACCTGTTCCAAAAAAACATTTACCACCTATTACCGATAAATTTAGAGCAAGATTTAAGAAAGTGTTAAAACTATGGGCTATAAATCCCAATAATCTTTTCGTAATTAATGAAGAATTAGCAATTCAAGAAAAGCTTGCGATTTAAAAAAGGGATACATGTCCCTTTTTTAAACGTTCCACTCCACAAAATTCTTCAATAGTTGCAACCCTGCGGTATGGCTTTTTTCGGGGTGGAACTGGGTCGCAAACAAATTATCTTTAATCACGCTGGCACAAAACTCAACGCCATAATCACAGGTTGCCGCCACAATCGAAGTATCAGACGGCACACAATAAAAACTATGCACAAAATAAAAATGGGTATTATCTTCAATCCCTTGCCATAGCGGATGCGCCAAATCCATATGGGTGATAGTATTCCAGCCCATATGCGGTACTTTAATGCGTTCGTTTTTATCATCTAGCCAATGATCATCAAAGCGTTTGACGTCACCACCCAGTACCCCTAGACAGTTTACCCCATCATTTTCTTCTGAGCGCTCAAACAACGCCTGCATCCCCACACAAATCGCCATTACAGGCTTATTAAATACAGCCGTTTTGACAGCATCAGCGATACCCGCTGCCTGCATCTCTGCCATGCAGTCGCGCATTGCCCCTACACCAGGGAAGACCATTTTGTCTGCCGCCGCAATGACTGCAGGGTCACGCGTGATCGACACATCAGCGCCCACTGCCGTCAAGGCTTTACCCGCCGAATGTAAATTACCCATGCCATAATCTAGCAATGCAACCTTTGTCATCTGTTATCCTGTTGTCAAAAAAAGCCCAAAACTGCGATTAAGCGCTGATATCACTTGGCGCTCATCATCGTCAATTACCAAAGAAGTTTTGAAAAATACCAAAATAGCCATTATATTAATATCATCACATTGCTGCGCGAATAGCACTATTCGCAAAATCGTAAGGACAATAATAATGGCAGAAAAAAACTATTATGACATTTTAGGCGTCGATAAAAAAGCCAATGAAGCAGATATTAAAAAAGCCTATCGCAAACTGGTGCGACAATATCACCCTGATATCAACGACTCACCCGATGCCGACGCCAAAATGGGTGAAATCAATAACGCCTATGAAACGCTCAAGGACGCTGAAAAACGCGCCCAATACGACATGATGCTCGACAATCCTTATATGGGTCAAGGCTTTGGCGGCGGTCAGGGCTTTAATGCCAATATGAGCCAAGCGGATTTGGATGAAATCCTTCGCCAGTTCGGCGGTGGGGCTGGCGGTCGTCAATCGCAAAGTACGGGTGGCTTTAGATTTGATGATATTTTCTCGACATTTGGGGGCGGGGCAGGCGGGTTTTCAGACGGATTTGGTGGCAGACAGTCGCAACGCTCGACCAAAGGCGACGATCAGCACGCCGAGTTGTCAATTGATTTGAAAGCCACTTATGAAGGCGATACCCGTAAAATTAGCCTAAATTTACCCGTACAAACCGCGACAGGTCTGGATTATCAAACCAAGACCATTGAAGTCAAAATCCCCAAAGGTATTGCTGAAGGGCAACAAATTCGCTTGGCAAAACAAGGCAATCCAAGCCCGTATGGCGGTGATAATGGCGATTTGTACCTAAAAATTAAATTTAATCACCCAGACAATATCCGCGTAGAAGGCAAAGACGTTTTTCAAACGGTAGACGTTGCGCCTTGGGAAGCAGCCATGGGCGGTCAAATCACGGTCAACACGCCTGCTGGCAAGGTCAATGTCAATGTCCCAAAAAATAGCCGTACTGGTACCAATCTTCGCCTTAAAGGTAAAGGTATCCCAGCCAAAGAAGCCGGTGATTTGTATTTAAGCTTAAATATCGTGTTGCCAAAAATCGATACAGATGCAGATATCCAAGCGTTTGAAGTGTTCAAATCGGCATTTGCCTCGTTTGCGCCAACGCGCTAATCTATTGATAATTAAGCTCTATTAATAACTAAGCAAAAAAAACAGGCAGTACAATAAAAAAAATGACAAAACAGCACCAAACATAACTATAGAGACACAACAGGAGTGCAACATGGCTCAAACCACCAATACGGATTTAGCATTACGGTTAACCTTAGATGATTTGATTATGGCAAGTAGTTGGGATAAAAGCTGGGTATTAGCGCTAATGGATGAAGATATTATTTATGCTGAAACGCCTGCTATCGACAGCCAGCCCTATTTTAATAGCGCACAACTGACAACGGTGCGCCTTGCCTCACGCCTACGCCGTGATTTTGATGCCAGTCCACAAGCGATTGGCTTAATACTATCGCTGCTTGACGAGCTGAGACCGCTTCGGCAGTTACAGCGGCAAATCACGCTCACGCGAATGGTTCATGATGTGGATGACAGCTAGCAAACATCAAGTTAGCCAACATCAATTTGGGTGAATTTAATCCTAAAAAAGGGTGGGTTATCGCGCTATAATCCGCCCTTTTTATTTGCTACAGCAAACGATTATTGGGCGTACCCATGGTTACGGAGCCAATTTTGTAGAAGTTGAATTTCGGCTTGTTGGGTATCGATTAGGGTATTGGTAAGGCTACGCACTTTGTCATCGTTACCATATTTGGCAACCACTTGTGAGAACGCAATCGCGCCTTTATGATGAATCAGCACGGTTTGGGCAAACGCTTGGTCGGCGTTTTTAGTCATGACCGTGTCCACCATTTCTTGCTGCATATCATCGATAATACTATCGATTTCTTGCTGGGCTGCTACACTATCTGCCATCGGCTGATTAGGGTCCGCGGTGTTTTGAATCAGTTGCATGGCAAGCCAATTCTGTAATATTTGTGATTCATTTTGGCGTGAGCTAATAATGTCTCGGGCTAAACCTAGCAGTTCAGGATTTTTGCCGTATCGCTGCTCAATACTGGCAAGCGCGATGGTTTCATCAAAATGACTCAGCATAGCTTTGACAAAAATCATATCAGGCGAGATGGGTATATAGTCAAATTGATTAAGGGCGGTTGGTTCACTGGCTGCAGCCGCATCGATACTTGGCTGCTTGATGACAGTAAAATACGCTTCTTGATAGTCATTGATGGTAATTGAGTCAGGCATCACATAACCTTGTGCCAGTTGACTGACGGTAAGCATGTTTTTATTGATTGCCTGTGTGTCTAATACTTGGGGCAATGGTTTATCATCGAATTCTTGGGGCGCGCTCACGGCGGCAGCGGTAGGGGGTGCTGGCTGCTGAGAATCAGATTGCTCACAACCAATCATGCTGATAACTGCGATGACAAGCAAGATTGATGGTGTGAGGTTGGACATGCATCGGCTCCCATGCCTTGATTTTATACGGTGTGTTTTGAAATGATGATTGTAAGCATTAACGGTAAGCGTTGACTGTCAGCATTGATTATCAGTCTTAGGCAAGAGTATAAAGTAGGGTCATCACAGTGACTATATCAATTGTGTCATGGCAGCTTGCTTATCATTTGCTAACTGCTGATTGTGCTAACTGGCGATTGTGCTAACTGCCGCTTGCGAGCAATATCCCCGCCAAAGTAAAAAACGCGCGATAAGCGGCTACTTTTTTCTCCAAGCTTTGCGGGTAAGCGCGCGAGGTCGATGGCAACCGATAAATACCAAATACTCGCCCAAAAGCGTTAACTTCAAGAAACTGATTGGTTTTTGGCAGTTTATAGGGTGTTTGGCTGGGATTAAAATAGGGTGACGCGGGGTCACTGATACTTTGGTTCACCAGCGCTATCAGCACTTCTGTGGCTTTGCCACCGGTGGTGTAAATCCACTTGACCTGCTCAAGCTGTGCCAAAACTTTACCCAAATCAACCGTCGCAACCACGGTCAAATGTTCGTCAGCCGCATTGCCTTTTTCGCGGATGACGTGAGTGACTGAAGGACATTCACCGATGTTATAAGCCTGTAAAAATGCTTTGATTTTTTCGGCATCAAAGCGTTTTTCATCACCGACTCGAAAATAATCAATATCATCAAAAAACACCTTACCCATGATACGCCACATATCATTATAAAAATTGGGATAATGAAATGCCATGCACCATTTATCAGGTGTGGGCGGCATTGTACCCATCATCAAGACTTTGGTATCAGCAAAAAAGAAGTTACCAAACGGATGGGCTTCGACACGCGGGTCAGTCAATAAATCAGCAGACATATCAGTTTTTATTTCTAATTAAATACACGCCAAGCGCGGCACTGGCAATAATCGGTAATAACACCATAAAAAAAGGTGAAAATCCCGTGCTTAGACTGACAAACCCGACCAAATCTTGCAGATAACTAAATACCAAGCCAAATAAAAGAGCGATCACAATACGATAGCCCAAGCTTTGGTTACGCAAGGAGCCAAATACAAATGAACAAGCAACCAACACTAGCGATAGCATGGCAAGAGGCGCCAATAGCTTTTTCCAAAAGGCAACTTCATGCTCCAGTGAGCGGCGTTTGTCTTTGGCTAAGAGCTGTTGGTGTTGCCATAATTCGGTCACTGACATGTTATCAGGGCTGCGTGTTAACAGATAAATCGCTGACGGCTCAATGGGTAATTGCAGCGTCATAGTCGGTATGGTAGTCAATTGACTGTGCCCATCGGCGGCGATGGTTAATTGTTTGATTTGTTGCAGCTGCCAGCCCGATGTCTTATCAGCGGTATTTTGACTGACAAAGCTGCCGGTATCGGCCTGCAGCACTTGTTGGATATGGGCGTTGTCGTCTAGCTGCCAAACTTTGATATTTTTGAGCTCGCCTTTGGTATTGGCATGGTCAATATTGATGATGCGGTTGGCTTGTTTGTCCCAATAACCGTTGATGGCACTTGATAGCAAAGGTTTGTCATGCTTGACTTGGTGCGCTAACTGATTGCTAGTTGGCACTACATACTGCCCAAGCAACAAACGGATAATGACAAAAATAATCGCTGGTTGCATCACCCAACCGACTATTTTAAAGCGGCTGATGCCTGCTGCTTGAATCACCGTCAACTCACTGGTGTTGGCAAGCAAGCCTAGCCCTACCACTGCGCCTAATAGTGTGCCAAATGGCATATAGTCGAGTAAATCACGGGGTGCACTATAGGCAATAAAACGCAAGGCATCTAAATAATTGTAATGGTCATTGAGATCCTGCAACTCTGCCAGATAATCAAAGACGACTTTAAGTAGCCAAAGACCAATGATAGCCCCTGTCATGGCAAAAAGCGCTTGTTTTTTAACGTAACGAGATAAAATCATGGCTGACCGCCTGCGGACAACTGACGACTTTGGCGACGATAGCGGACACGATGTACCACGCGGCTTTGCCAATTTAACAACAATGCAAATGCGATAAAACCAACGATTAGCCAAATATACGCGTACTCACTAATGCGCTCTTTACCAATGGCAGTGCGTAGCGAAATGATACTAATCGCACAGCTAGCAAATATGAGCACTGAAGGTAACAGACGAAGCCAGCGTCCTTGACGGGGGCGTACTTGTGCAAGCGGGGTAGCAAGCATCGCCGCAATGATAATCAGCCACGGCATGGTAAAGCGATAGCCAAGCTCGGCTTTGACTTCGGGTTTTTGGGTATGGGCGAGCAGTTTGGCAGTGGTTTGGGTTTCAACATTGGTTTCGGTAATTGTTTCGCTGGCAGGTTTTTCTAGGGTAATGCGATATTTTTCAAAACTGGCTTGGTTGTATTTGGCGTTGTTGGTGCCAAGCTCATAGCGACGACCCTGAAACAAATCCAGCTGCATTGAGCTATCCGTGTCTTTACTGGGTACTTGATAGGCGCGCGTGGCGGTGATGATAACATCGTTTTTGGCGATTTTGCCGGTTTGCTGTTGCACCACGTATAGGTTTTTGAGTTCACGTTTTTCTTTATTAAACTCATCGACATACAGGTGATAGTTGCCACTGCTGATAAAGGTTTTTGGACGCACTAAATCAAGCAAACTACCGAGCGACTGGGTTTGCCAAATCTGCTTACTGTTAGACAGTCCCCATGGTTTTGCCAAAAGACTAATTCCCATTTGAAATATAAATAACCCAGTAATCAGCGGAATCATCAAACGCGTCAGACGACCGCGACTGATACCACTGGCAAACAGGACGCTCATCTCCTGATCCACGTACATACGACCGAGCACGAGCATCAGTGCGATAAAAAATGACAGCGGTAAAATTAGCTCAAGAAAGGTTGGAATGTTATAGCCAATAATGGCAAATAGCAAACCCACATCCAGCCTGCCTTCTGCAGCGATACCAAAATAGCGTATTAAGCGACCGCCAAGCATCAGCGCCATCAGAAATAACAGCACAATCGCAGTATTGGCGGCGACTTGTTGCGTCATATAGCGTCGTAATATCACAAGTAACCACCTAATATTACTCAAAAATTAATCAATTCAAACAGCTAGGGAAGTAAATGCCAATATTGTACGACATCATACCATTCGGCGCATCTGTTAATCGGCTATTTTAGCGCGTTGCCGAGAGATTATGAATATGAATACTGTAAGGTAACATTTCACAATGACTTTTCACCACCACTTTTTACAGCCGCTTTATCAAAGCCAATTTTTACAAAGACTTTTTACAACCGCATTTTACCCTACACAATGACGCCTGCTATTCCATCACGCAGTGATAACCCAATGCTATAACCCAAATACCATAATAGGTATGCTATGATAATAGTTATTTCTTGATAACAATAATTAAGGAGCTTGAATGAATTTGACATTGACACTAGCGACCGCGCTTAAAAAAACGGTCAAGAACAGCTATCACGTGGTATTGGTAGATGACAATAGCCAAACTATGGGGCAACTAACGAGTGAGCTACAAACCGCTGTCAGTCGCTTGATTGAAGCGAGTCGTTTTAAGGGTAAGCTTGCCGATACCGCAATCAATTATGGTACTGACAACAATGTGGGTTTATTGTTGGTTGGCGTGGGCAGTCAAGATAAATTAAACGGCGGTAGCTTGCAAAAAATTGCCAAAGCAATTTATGCAAGTTTGAGTCGTCTTACCAAATCTGCGGTGATTAGTTTAGGCGATAGTATGGATGAAGTGAGTTTTGGTCAGTTGGCATTAGCCCTGTTAAATCAAAGCTATACCTTTGATATTTATAAATCGCAAAAAGCGGATAAACCGACGCTAAAAGACGTGACCTTATTGGTCAGCGCAGACAACCAAGCCGCGTTTGACGCCCTGCTACAGCTGCAACAGGCAACTGCCCAAGGTCAATCACTCACCAAAGATTTGGCAAATCAGCCACCGAATGTATGTTTCCCTGCCTATCTTGCAGAGCAAGCGCAAAACTTGGCAAATCAATACCCAGAGCTATTGACGGTCAAGGTATTGGGTGAAAAAGACATGCAGCAATTAGGGATGAACTGCTTTTTGGCAGTGGCTCGAGGCTCCGCCCATGAAGCTAAGCTAGTATTACTTGAGTATAATGGCAAAGCCGCCAAAAAAGACAAAAACAGCAAAACCAAAGGCAAAAAATCAAGCCTAGAGCAACCGATTGTACTCGTGGGTAAAGGCATTACCTTTGACAGTGGTGGTATTTCACTCAAACCAGGTCTCGGTATGGGTGAGATGAAATACGACATGGGCGGTGCAGCGGCAGTCATGGGCATGATTAAAGCGCTATGTGAAGCGCGTCTACCGCTACAAGTCGTTGGCGCACTCGCTTGTGCGGAGAATATGCCATCAGGAACAGCGACTCGCCCTGGCGATATCGTCACCGCCATGAATGGTAAAACCGTGGAAATCCTCAATACGGATGCCGAAGGTCGTTTGGTACTATGCGACACCTTGGTATATGTGCAGCGCTATCAGCCAAAAGTGATTATTGACATGGCAACCTTGACGGGGGCGTGTATCGTGGCGCTGGGTTATGTGCGCTCAGGTTTATACAGTAACAATGAAGATGTGATTTTTGAGCTTGAACAAGCTAGCGAATCAGCGTATGACCGTGTTTGGCACATGCCACTGGATGATGACTACCAAGAGCAGCTTAAATCCAACATGGCAGATATGCAAAACATTGGCGGTATGCCGGCAGGGTCAGTCACAGCGGCGTGTTTTTTATCGAAGTTTGTTGAAGATATCCCTTGGGCGCACTTGGATATCGCAGGGACGGCATGGCAGTCGGGTAAAGAGCCAACCGCAACAGGTCGTCCAGTACCGTTATTGATGCATTATCTTTATCGCCAAGCTACCCAAGATGCAGTCTAGCTGATAGGACGCTGACCCCTAATGATGGCCTCGCAAATTAGTTTTTATATTTTATCCCCGCAAAAAAAACAGCTGGCGTTTGTCTGCCAGCTGATTTCAACCGTGCTAGCCAAAAGCGATGATAGCATTATCGTAGTAGCAGCATCCGAGCTATTACCCCCACTTGATGACCGACTATGGTCATTGAGTGATGTGGCGTTTATTCCCCACCAAATTATCCAGCAACTTGATGCCTTTTATCACCAAAAACTCCCTGCCAGTGTGGTACTTACCGATAATATCGAACTTGTCACCTTATTTGATGGCGTCGTCATCAATCTCACCAACGAAGCAATTGTAGATACCCAAGCTAGCCGCCTGCTAGAAGTTATCGACGCTGCCCCCGAACAGGTTGAAAGTGGTCGTCAAAAATACCGCGTTTATCAAGCACAATTACAATCACTAGCAACCAACAGCGCACCTGCCATCCAAGTTTTTCAAATCCGATAACCTCTCTACCCAACACTTTGATAGCTTTAAATTGACAAGTTGACGATTTTAAAAATAAATTATGCAAATTGTTAAAAAATGTTAATATATCAGCCATTTTTGCGGTGAAATATTAAGAGGTTATTATGTTAAAGCTTATCCAAGCGTATCAGCGCGTGGGGTTGGTGCCTTTGATTGTGATAGGGCTGATACTCGGTATCTTAGTCGGTTCATTAGCCAATCCGACTATCATCGGCGGTTTATCCATGAGTGTGGCGCAAACCATCTCAATTTTGGGTGCGTTGTTTGTCGGTGCGTTAAAAGCGATTGCACCGTTGTTGGTGTTTATCTTAATCATTGCCGCTATCAGTCAGCATAAATCAGGCACTCAGGTCAATGTCCGCTCAACCTTGGTACTGTATATGGCAGGTACGTTCTTGGCAGCTTTGACGGCGGTAGTAGCAAGCTTTTTATTCCCAACCGAATTGATTTTAAAAGCCGGTGAAGTTGGTCAGACGCCACCGTCATCTTTAGCAGAAGTGATAAAAGCACTATTGACCAACATGGTGGAAAATCCTGTCAAATCGATCGTCAATGCCAACTACATGGGCGTGCTTTCTTGGGCGGCGATTTTGGGTCTTGCCTTGCGCCATGCCTCAGACCATACCAAGCAAATGATTAACGATTTGGCAGAAGCGGTCTCAAGCGTGGTCAAATGGGTAATTTGGTTTGCGCCATTGGGCGTTTTTGGCTTGGTGACACAAACCATCGCTGAAACGGGTCTGTCGGTGTTATTAAGTTATGCCCGTTTGTTAGCGGTGTTGGTCGGCTCTATGGTGTTTATCGCTTTAGTTGTAAACCCATTAATTGTATTTGTCAAAACCCGCAAAAATCCTTATCCACTGGTGTTTACCTGCCTTAAAGAAAGTGGCATTACCGCCTTCTTTACTCGCAGTTCAGCCGCCAATATTCCTGTGAATCTAAACCTTGCGCATAAGTTGGGTTTGCATGAAGATACCTATTCAATCACTATTCCGTTAGGTGCCACCATTAATATGGCAGGGGCGGCGATTACCATCAATGTCATGACATTGGCAGCGGCACATACGTTAGGTATTCATGTGGACTTCGGGTCTGCGCTGTTGTTAGCGGTGGTGTCTACCTTAGCTGCGGCGGGGGCATCGGGTGTTGCAGGGGGGTCATTGCTATTGATACCATTGGCCTGTAGTTTCTTTAATATTCCTGACACCATTGCCATGCAGGTAGTCGCGATTGGCTTTATTATTGGGGTAGTACAAGACTCGGTTGAGACAGCACTCAACTCATCAACGGACGTGTTATTCACCGCGGCAGCAGATCCCAAATATGCTGCTTATCACCGCTAAAAGTTGCTAAAGATTTTGAGTCATATAACAATAAAAAAGGTATTCAGAGTGTCTTTTTTATTGACCAAATAATCAATCCACTAATTAGCCACAAAAAAAGATGCCACGCAGGCATCTTTTTTTATAAAAATCGTTTAACAATTAGCGATTATGGGTTTACTACAACGGGTACAGTTTGTACGTCAACAGGTACGGTTGTCGTTGTTGAGGCAATCGCTGTGTTATCATCAACCGGTTGCACGGTGACTGATTAAACCGCAGGACCTGTTTGGGTAACTTGCGCTACTGGTACCACCCAGGATTTGATTGGGCATTTCTAGGCGCGACTGGCGCAACAGATTTGTTGCTGCTTTCGTCGATTTTTAGGTCAGCTGGGATATCAATGTTTACTTCACTGGTTCTTGGAGCTACTTTGCTGCCTTTTTTAGCCTTGGCTGAAGCTTTGGTGCTGTGAGTATTTTTTGATGCTTTTGTGGATTTTTGGGTAGCTTTTTGGGGTTTTGCTTTTGCCGTTGCTACGTTTTTGTGTGTGGTAGTCGATTTGGTCGTAGTTGTTACTTTAGTCGCTGCTTGGGCACTCACGGTAAGACCTGTTGCTATGACTAATGCAGTAAGTGTTGTGGCTAACTTTTTCATAATTTTTTCCTCATTGTTGATTGCTATACTTGTGTCTATAGTTATTCTATAGTTATATAGGTAGTTAGTATAATTCCCAAATATGACAGTATTATAAAGAGAATCACTGTTAAGGGAATACTAAAAGCCTAGATGCCATTATAAAACAATCATCGGCCGCAACAATGTAAGGATTAGGGACAAAATGTTGAGAATACGTAAACAAATCCTAATGCCATTAAGGAAGTTATTCGGTAGCGTTAACAATCAGTGAGCTTGTCAATGCAAGCTACAGCTACATTAACATAGCATTGCAATACTTACTAATGCTTACCAGAAGCATGAACATCATTAACCATGCATGGTTTTTTTTGCACTTTTTTATACACAGGCTATGAGAAAGCCACAAACCTTACAAAAGTGCTCGTTACAACGCTATAGAATTATTTTAATATGTACTCATGCGATAAAGCATAGGTTAACAGGCTTTAACAACTAAAATGCAAAGTGTCTAATGCAAAATTTCTAAGTGCAAAAACAGGACATTTAAAACAATAAAAAAGGAGAGTTATCATGTTTCGTTGGGCTATTATTTTTGCGGTAATCGCATTGATTGCGAGTTTCTTAGGTTTTGGTGGTGTCGCAGGTTTATCGGCAAACTTGGCATATGTGTTCTTGGCAGTAGCGGTGATTTTATTTATTATCGCCTTTATTAGCCGAAAAGTTTAAATACTAAAGTAATAAGATAGGTCTATTTAATTTGGTATGATCGTACTAAATACGCTTAAAATAACCTTTTACAATACGAAAACACGTTTGTTTGATGCAAAGTGTTAAAAATGTAAAAGGTTATTTTTTTTTGTCAGAATTTTCACTCAAATATAGCTTTGCCTCATATGCCAACAATGCCAGTAAGGCAACCAAAAATGGCATGATGTAATACAGTAATCTAAAAATCAATAACACCGCCAGCATCTGCGTCCGATCGACTTTGGGCAAAGCCGTAATCATAACCACTTCAAATACGCCCAGACCGCCAGGGACGTGACTTAAGATGCCGATTGCCATTGATTGAATAAACGCAGAAAAGGTCGCCCAATAGCTGATATGCTCAGAAGGCGGCAATAGTAAGTACAGTACCAACGCCACGGTACTTAAATCTAAAATGGCAATCGCAATCTGTTGCAGCACAATTTTAGCGGGCGGTAAGTCAAAACGCCAACCCCGAATCACCACATGTTTGCCTTGCCTGCCAGCGTACACAATAATCGCTGCAATAACGATTAACATGATGATGCCAAGCATCCGTACATAGAAAGTATGCTCAAAGATGCCAAGCGATTTATCCAGTTCAGATAATAGTTGAATGGTAATATCAGGATGGCTAGTCAAAGACGCCCCAATCAACGTGGTAATACCAAAGGTAAATGCCATTGACACCATCCAGACGATGTTGGCAATTTCATTATGACTCAGATTAAAACGGCGATAGTTACGATAACGGATACCACTCGCGGTGACAAGATTGAGCCCAATGGTGTGGCTAATGGCATAAGCGGTAAAAGAGGTGAGGGCGACATGGCGGTAATCAAGTTTTTTGCCAAGTTGGCGGAGCGCAATAAAATCATAAATGGTGAGTACTAAATAACCAAAAGCCACCACGATGGCGGCGATAATAAGATGGAAAGTAGGAATATGCGCGATAGCGTCTAGAACGTCTTGATAGTGCACAGTTTTGGTCAAACCATAAAGCGCACGAATTGCCATAAAAAAAATTAATACCGTAATCGCTGTTAATGCAAGTCGCCAAACCTGCTTAAACCAAGAACTATTCATGCATTCAACCTAATATTTTTTAGTAGACATTACGATCAATTAATCAATTAGTCGCCAACATTATTTTCATTATCCTCAAACAATGTCAAATTTATCTCATCATCTTGCGCAGTTTGAGTGGGGGTTTGGTGCGCCAAACGCTCGGCACGCAGTCGTTTGAGTCGTCGGATAGTCAATAACTTAAGTACTTGCCGCTTTTGTGAGTCATTCATCATAAGCCAAAGGTCACGCTCGGTACGATTGCGCAAACAGCCTTTACAATACCCCTGTTTATCAAGCTCGCAGACTTGAATACAAGGACTGGCAATCTCAAATAACTCTTGCTGCTCCATCGCGGTGATAACTCCTGACTACGCCATGCCAATGGACGAGTAATCCACCTATGCAGAGATAGGGTTAACTGGGCTGAAAATCAAATAACACAGACAAAAAAGTACCACCAAACACGGCTATCTAACTAACACGACAAATTTTAACGTGTTGAAACCTCGCATCATGGCTATTTTAGCCAAGCAATGCTAAGATTAAATGTTAGCCAAACCAACAACAGTCGATATGATAATTTACTATAATTAAAAAATAGCGAGAAAACCATGCAAATTGTGTATATTCACGGACTTGATAGCAATCCAAACGCCGAAAAAGCGCAAAAACTCAAAGATTTTTGTGCCAAATATTTCCCACAAATCAAAGTTGTTGCGCCCGATTTGAATCGTTCACCCAATGAGTCGATTGCTTTAATCCAAGAAATTATTGCCAAAGACCCCAATACAGGTTTGGTCGGTAGTTCGCTCGGTGGATTTTATGGCAATATTTTGGCAAATTTGACAGGTAAAAAAACGGTATTGCTCAATCCAAGTGTGCACAGTGGCACAAGTCTCAAGCGTTTTTTTGGGGAAGATTTTGACGGTTTGCCCGATGATTATATCGGTCACGTGACCCCCGATGGTTGGCATATTAGTAAAAAAGATATTGAGTGGCTGGTAGCAAATCGCCCCGAACAATCGCTCAATCCGCAAAATTTATTGGTAATTTTGAAAAAAGGCGATGAGTTGCTTAATTTCCAAGATGCGGTCAATTATTTTAGTCAAAGCGCTTTAGAAAAAAGCAATGCCCAAAGCCATATCATCGTGGAAGAGGGTGGCGACCATGTGATGAGTGATTTTGAAACCAAATTACCGCAAATTATACTGTTCTTGTTTGGCTTGCCGTTGATTAAATAAAAAATGTTGGTCAAAAGTTCAAGCATTAACCTAGAAAATGGGTTTGCGTCATATCACTAGCTATATCTACTATTTGTATTTGTTATGAATCATTTAAAATTTTAAAAAATTAAGGTTGTTATGAGTAGTTACACATCCACATCACTTGAAGTATTAGAAGGTCTTGACCCGGTACGCCGTCGTCCTGGTATGTACACTGACACCACCCGCCCCAACCACCTGGCCCAAGAAGTCATCGACAACTCGGTGGACGAAGCCCTTGCAGGTCACGCCAAAAATATTACTGTCATTCTACACACCGACGGTTCGTTGTCAGTCGAAGATGACGGACGCGGCATGCCCACCGACATTCACCCCGAATTTAAGCAATCGGGCATTGAATTGATTCTGACACGCCTACACGCAGGCGGTAAATTTTCTACCGACAACTACCAAGTCTCAGGCGGTCTGCATGGCGTGGGGATTTCAGTCGTCAATGCCTTATCGCACAAAGTCGATGTCACGGTGTGGCGAAATGGCGAAGCATTCACCATGCAATTTGTTGATGGTAATGCGGTTGCTCCGCTTGCCATTGCTCAAGCTAGCAACAAGAAAAAACGTGGCACACTCGTGCGGTTTTGGGTCAATGAAACATACTTTGATTCACCAAAATTCAACATCAAACAACTCAAACACCATCTTAAAGCCAAAGCCGTGTTATCGGCAGGGCTGACCATTACTTTTATCAATGAAATTGACGGTGACAAAGACGTTTGGCAATTTACCGATGGGCTATCGCAATATCTCACCGAGCAACTGGTCGAAGAAATCACCCTCCCAGAACAGCCATTCGTGTTTAATTACGACGCCAAAAAAGGCGAACGAGCAGGGTTAAGCTTTGCCATTTGTTGGCTTAGCGAGGGAGGTACGCCTGTGCAAGAAAGCTACGTTAACTTGATTCCTACGGCTCAAGGTGGCACCCACGTCAATGGACTACGCACAGGTATTACTGACGCGTTAAAAGAATTTTGTGAACTGCACAATCTACTGCCGCGCAACGTCAAACTCGCTCCCGAAGACGTGTGGGATGGGGTTAATTATATTTTATCGCTAAAATTCTCCGAACCGCAATTTAGCGGACAGACCAAAGAGCGCTTATCGAGCCGAGAAGCAGCGGGCGTGGTGCAAGCCTTTGCTAAAGATGGCTTTAGCTTGTGGCTCAATCAAAACTCAGAGATTGCCAAACAAATCGCTGAATTGGCGATTAACAAAGCGGGCAAACGGCTAAAATCTGCCAAAAAAGTTGAGCGTAAAAAAATCACCCAAGGACCGGCACTGCCAGGCAAATTGGCGGATTGTCGCGGTGATTTGCGAGATGGCGCAGAGCTGTTTTTGGTGGAAGGGGACTCGGCAGGTGGCTCAGCAAAACAGGCACGTGACCGCCATTTTCAAGCGATTATGCCCTTGCGAGGCAAGATTTTGAACACGTGGGAAGTGTCGCCCGATACGGTGCTTGCCAGTGAAGAAATCCACAACATCGCCATTGCCATTGGTGTTGATCCTGATTCAGACGATTTGAGCGAACTGCGTTATGATAAAATCTGTATTTTGGCGGATGCCGATTCAGATGGACTGCATATTGCCACGCTGCTGTGTGCGTTGTTTGTCAAACACTTTAAAGCAGTCGTCGATGCAGGGCATTTGTATGTCGCTATGCCACCGCTATACCGCATTGATATTGGCAAAGATGTGGAGTACGCCCTTGATAATGACGAGCTTGAGCAAATCTTGAAAAAAGTGGCAAAAAATAAAAAGCCGCAAATTACCCGTTTTAAAGGGTTGGGCGAGATGAGTGCCGAACAGCTACGTGAAACCACGATGAATCCTGATACACGACGTTTGGTGCAGCTAGACCTTGATGACCCAACGGCAACCGATAGCGTGATGGATATGCTGCTTGCCAAAAAACGCGCCAGCGACCGTAAAGTATGGCTTGAGCAAAAAGGCGATTTGGCGGAAATTGGGGTTTAATGGCTAGGCAAAAATGATTGACGTTAAGCCTACACTGATAGCGTGTACTTTTGAAAGTGCATGGCTATCTGATACATTTAAACATTATCAAGTAGATAAATCCTATGACGCTTTAGACTTTTCAAAAGAAAATGACGCTCGTGATGCGATTTATCAACTTTCCCCTTCTGCCTAACATCTAACATGGGGCAAATCCGCGAATATGACTAAATTGTTTATTACCCTGCTGTTATTCTTTATCACCGCGATTGCCGAGATTGTCAGTTGCTATCTTGGCTATCTGATGCTCAAACAGCATAAACCGCTTTGGCTCATTGTCCCTATGACCATCACGCTCGCCCTGTTCGTATGGCTACTGACCCTTCATCCCACAGCGACAGGGCGAGTGTATGCCGCATATGGTGGCATATATATCGCGACGGCTTTGGTATGGCTAAAATTTGTCGATGGCGTTTCTCTGACGCACTGGGACAGCATTGGCGGTTTGGTGATACTGTTGGGCGCAACTATCATTATCCTTCAGCCCAAAAGTCTGTTATAAATGTCTCCAATCAACAAATTTGCTAATTTTAGTGCACTAATGTAAACTCAAATTAAATTACTAAATCAAAGAGATCCCACATGGATATCAACCAAACGCCATTAGATCCCAGCCAATTTGGCTCAAATGTGCCCTGCCGTGATGACCCAAACATCGCCAAGCTCGCCGCAAAATACTTAAAAATAACAGGTTGGCAAGTGGTCGGTGACGTACCTGATGTCAAACAACTAGTGATGCTCGCTGCCCCTCACACCTCCAATGAAGATGGCTGGAATGCGGTCATGGGCATTTTATCGGTTGGCATTGATTTTAAATTGATGGGTAAAAAAGAGCTGTTTCGTCTCCCGCTCATCGGGTCTTTCTTAAAATGGGGCGGGATGATTTCGATTGATCGTCAGAAAAAAGGTTCGACTTTGCAGGCGGCCATTGAACAATTTAACCAACAAGAGCAGCTTTGGTTAGGGTTGGCACCTGAAGGGACACGAAGTTATACCGAAAAATGGAAAACAGGGTTTTATCATATTGCCGTAGGGGCAGGCGTACCCATTTTACCGATTGCGATGGACTATAACACCAAACAAATGCGCTTTATGCCCTTGTTTTACCCAACAGGCGACTATGACGCCGATTTACCCAAAATTTTAGAAAACTATCGCGGCGTTTTGGGTAAGCATTTTGAAAAAATGTCACAGCCGTTGCAAGATTTGCATAGCTAACTGTCTTAGCTACCTCATAAATCTCTTATGCTGTTTCTACATTGAGCTGTTTTTAGTTAAGGTAACTTTATGTCAAGGGCTTAACAAGTCTGCTGTCACATTCATCCCATTTATCATTAGTGGGCTGATAGGGTAAAAAAAGGATAAAAATGCGCCATGAAAGTCCTTTTGCTGCCGATACGGTCAACAAAAGCGTATAAACATAAAGAGCGTTTTGCTATCGCCACTATTTGCCTACAAAAAAACCTAAACCTGACGATGCCATAGGTTTTACAAACTATTTCTGCTATGATAGATACAATTTTGAGACGATTTTTTAATAGTTATTAGACCTTAATTGGACATATCAGATAGGAAATTTTATGAGCAATAATACAGTTCCCGTATTGGCAGCAGTTGTGTTAGGTGCTTTGGCATTATCACCCGTTTTTATCAAAAGTTTTGGCAATGACCCACAAGTAGCAGCCATCGGTAGCCGTCAGTTGGCGGGTAATTCAGCCGCTATCAATGCCCAAAGCAGTGAAGTGGCAAAGGTAGGTTATAGCCTAGGTTATATGATGGGTCAAAACGTCAAAAAAGACGCCAAAGACCTCAATCCTGCTGATATCAATCAAGGTATCAATGACGGTTTTAATGGTAAAACATCGACCATGACCCGTGAAGAAATGATTAAAGCGGTACAAACCTATGAGCAAACCCAAATGCAAAAACGCCTACAAGACAACCAAGCTAAAGGCGAGGCTTTCCTAGCGCAAAACGCTAAAAAAGCAGGGGTCAAAACTACCGCGTCTGGCTTGCAGTATGAAGTGCTCAAAGAAGGTACCGGCGCGCAGCCAAAAGCCACAGATATCGTAGCAGTACAATATGAAGGTAAATTGTTAGACGGTAAAGTATTTGATAGCACCGCACAGCATGGCGGTCAACCTGCGGTATTCCCGCTTAACCAAGTTATCCCGGGTTGGACTGAAGGCTTACAATTGATGAAAGAAGGCGGCAAATATCGCTTCTACATTCCATCAAAACTTGCTTACGGTGAGCAAGGTGCCCCTCAAGGTGGTATTGAGCCAAATAGTGTGCTCATTTTTGATGTTGATTTGCTAAAAGTCAATCCACCCGCTGATGCTGCACAGCCTGCCGCAGCAGATATCCAAGCCCAACTACAACAACAAATTGAATCCATGCAATCAGCTTCTCAACCTGCCCAATAGATGGGGTTGGCATCAGCTAGGTTGATATCAATCAGCTGGGCAAGCGCAACTATCGAATTCGCTCGCCCTACCTATCTGCACTATGGCAAAGGAACTTCCCAATGATTTTAGGATATAAAAAAGTAAGTTTAGTGACTGGCATCGCTACTGGCATGCTGTTAGCAGTTACGTCAATCAGTGCAAATGCCGCACCGGCAAGCACTGGCACAAACAAAGTTGCGTCCTCTGTTTATGTACCAAAGTCCACAGTGACGGCAACTAGCCCAGCATTGGCACAAGTCGGCTATAGCTTTGGCTATCTGATGGGTGAGAGCAATAAAGACAGTATTGATGACTTAAATCTTGATGCGTTTTTTCAGGGATTTCGAGATGCATACTCAGCGCAGTCGCCCAATCTTGACAAAAAACAAATGCAAAAAGTATTGCTCGACTATCAAAAAAACAAAGAAATTGCCTATGCCAAAGAAGTACAAGCGTTAGCAGCGAGCAATGCGGCAAAAGGCAAACAGTTCTTGCTAGAAAACGGCAAAAAATCAGGCGTGATGACTACCGCGTCGGGTCTACAATACCAAGTGCTAACACAAGGAAGAGGCAAATCGCCTAAAGCGACGGACAAAGTCAAAGTCCACTACGAAGGGCGCTTGATTGACGGTACCATTTTTGACAGCTCTTATAAACGTGGCGAGCCTGTGACTTTCCCACTCAATCAAGTGATTAAAGGTTGGACAGAAGGGCTACAGTTGATGAAAGAAGGGGGTAAATACCGTCTATTTGTCCCCGCTAATTTGGGGTATGGCGAAGCAGGTAATGCCGATATTGAACCCAACAGCGTGTTGATTTTTGATATTGAGCTGTTACAAGTCAACCCACCTGTGACCCAACCCGTTAAACTTTAAGTTTTCTCCTATCTTAAAGTTTTGTCCCAGCTTAAAGTTTTCCCCAGTTGGCTATAAAAAAACGCTCATATTCCTATTGAGCGTTTTTTTATAGTGGCTTGAAAGACGATACCTTTAAAGTACCTTTTTTAATACTTTAGAGTTGCGAGTATTGTCATAAAAGGCATAGCGGTCAGCCGGTAGCGATTCAGCAGGGACTTCCATAAACCCATGCTCGACAAACCAATGTGCGGTGCGAGTAGTCAATACATAGAGTTCATGGAGGCCGCGGCTACGCGCTTGTTGCTCTAAGAATGCTATCAAATCTGCGCCACGGCTACCATTGCGATAATCGGGATGGACAGCCACACAAGCCACTTCCGCGGCTTGGTCGTTGAGTGGGTATAAAGCCGCGCAGCCTAATACCATACCATCACGCTCAATCACACTAAAGTTTTCGATATCGCTCTCTAAACGCTCACGCGAACGACGGACCAAAATACCTTGTTCTTCAAGTGGCTCTAGTAGCTCAATCAAACCTACCACATCGTCGATATCGGCACGGCGAATTTCTTCATACGGGTCATGGGAAATTAGTGTCCCTGAACCATCACGGGTAAATAACTCTTCAAGCAGTGCGCCATCTTTGGCATAGGAGATGATATGGGTACGGTGGATACCGTATTGACAAGCATCGCTGGCTGCCCGTAAGAAACGCGCGATTTCTGAGCTTTCAGGAACATCACGTAAGAAGCGTGTTACTTCATGCGGAATCATTTCTTTAAGCAGGTGAGTGCCATCTTTATAGATACCTGTTTGCTCACCCAAGAAAATTAATTTATCCGCTTTTAGGCTAATCGCCGCTTGTAGCGCCACATCTTCAGCCAGCAGGTTAAATACTTCGCCTGTCGCAGAATAGCCCATACTACCCAAAATCACCACATGGTCATGGATTAAATTGTTGTGGATGGCTTCGGCATCAATCGCACGTACTTCCCCAGTAAACTGATAATCGATGCCATTACGGATACCGTAAGGACGGGCGGTAACAAAGTTGCCTGAGATGGCATCAATACGAGAGCCATACATCGGCGAGTTGGCAAGTCCCATCGATAGCTGTGCTTCAATTTGCAGGCGAATTGAGCCAACAGCTTTTAGGATGTATGGCATGGCTTCTTTTGTAGTGATACGCACATCATCTGCCATCGGTGTTTCGATATGGTTCTCGGCAAGATTGGCATCAATTTGCGGACGCGCACCGTGGACGAGTACGAGCTTAATGCCAAGACTATGCAGCAGCGCAAAATCATGAATCAAATGGCTAAAATTGTCGTGATTGACCGCTTCGCCATTGAACATAATGACAAAGGTCTTGCCACGATGGGTGTTGATATAGGGCGCAAAGTTACGAAACCATAATACATAAGGCGGGGTAACATAAGCAGGGGTTGTGGCAGCGGCATTTTGTTGGGCAGTATTGGGTAAATCAATCATAGCGTGATAGGCAAGTATAGGGTTATTATCAGTCATCGTTTCGCCATCGGCAAGCGGTGCATTGCCATGGTTAAAACTTGCTGAAGTATCGGTTGAAGTTGGCATGATAACAGTAGACATGATAAAAAAAGTAGACGTACAAACAGCATACGATAAAGTTTTTGTCTCTTTTAATTAAACATACATGTAATTAAACATACATGTAAGTTTAACAGCGTGATTGCGACGCATCGCTCAGAGACTAACGATAAGGCTATCAATAAACCTTACAAAATACAATAGCTAATCTTACTGATTTTGGCTGCGCTGTTTGTATTTAGTAAATTCATCCCGCAACTTTCAACTTGCTAGTGAGTTAAATTGTAAAGTTTGTTATGCTAATCTATAGTCGAGCCTTAACCTATTTGACCACCCAATCAGCGGTGTATGCCAACCTGCCAAAAAAACAGAATACGCTAGCAGCCGCTGACACAACAATTTTGAACATTTGAAAATCATGATTTAATGGAGAATATTCATGCAAAAGCTTTCAGTATTCGCGCTAATGACCGCCTCACTTGGGGCATCAGCCACCGCAATGGCTGTGCTACCAACGGTGGCATTAGACCCTGTTGATAATAATCAAGCTGCACCTATCTCAGCGCCAGTTGCGAGTCAAGTTCAAACCCGCATTTTAGCCTCTGTGGTTGGTCAGGATCCACAAGGTCAAGAAGTGTTAAGCCCCGTCAATGCACAAACGCGCCTTGCATCTGGCAACATCGTAGAGTATCGCGGCTACTTAACCAATAACAGCCCCGACCGTATCCGCAACATGAAAGTGACCATGAACATTCCCGCCAATATGGAATTAGTGAGCACGAGCGATGTAGAGCCAACCCGCGCGTTCGGCAGTATGGACGGTGCCAATTTTCAATATATGCCACTAAAGACCAACATGAATGGCGTGCGACAGAACCTACCGATGGCCTACTATAAAGCCATACAGTGGGATGTACCAGGTTTGGGTCTTAATGAAGTGGCGATGGTAAAGTATCGTTTAAAAGTAAAATAATAAGCGCTCAATGCCTAGAAGGGCTCAACGCATAAAACCGCTCAATTGAATGAGCGGTTTTTTTATTTACAATTTTTGAAACTTGCCGATTTTTTGCTCGATATCGCTGAGCTTTGCTAAGGTTGCAATTTCCCCTGCTTTTATCGTCGCTTCTCTAGCTATGGTATTGGTCGTGCCAATATCACCAACGGCCGGGCGTATCACCACGTCCGCCCATTTGATTTCAGCAGCATTTGCTTGATGGGGGATGACGGCAAATGTCTTATCCAGTAGCGCCCAAAAATCCTGCGGATGACTATTTTTTGGCGGGCTTGAGACATCTACCGCGATGATAATATCTGCGCCCATTTGTTTGGCAGTTTGCACAGGCACAAGGCTTGTCAAACCGCCATCGCCATAGCGTTTATTGTTGATACGTGGCGGTACAAAAACACCGTACACGCTACTGGATGCACGCACCGCAAGACCGGTATTGCCTTTATCAAAGACGGCTTTTTGCTTGGTGGTTAAATCGGTGGCGACACTGGCAAAACGGATGGGGAGTTTTTCAATCGGTCGATTATCGACTTGGGTATTTACCCAGTTTTGTAGTTTGATGCCTTCGATAAAGCCTTGTTTGCTCCAGCTATAATCGAGCAATTCATTATTGCTAACATGGGTCGCGATGTCTTCAAGTTCGCTAGCGGACTTGCCACTGGCGTATAAACTACCGACTAGACTGCCGCTACTGGTACCGACGATTAAGTCGGGGGTGATGCCGTTTTTTTCCAGCACCTTGATGACGCCGACATGGGCAAAACCTTTGGCACCGCCACCGCCTAATACAAGGGCGATTTTGGGCTTTACTGATGGTTGAATGGGTGATTTAATAGGTTGGGTGGGTATCACTGGCGTTTTAGTGCAAGCGGTAACCGTAAAAAAAATGCTAGTAGTTATCAGGGCAAAAAAAGAAAGCGGTTTCATAGCAAGCCTAAGTACGTAGAGCAATCATAATGACACTGGGTTGTCTTTTAACTTTTAAAATAGCAATATTTTCTGCCAATTTGGTAAAATTTTTAACCCCAAATTGGGTGGGGTTATAGCCTTTGTTCTTAAGCTCACTGCCAAACTGTCCAATATGTAGCCAACCTTGGTTTTTAGTCAACAATTTTTTGATTATGGGTTTGGCGAAAATCTCATAAATATCATCGAGCAATTTTTGCTCTTGAATGAGCGTAGTCGCATCGGTTAGCAGATTTTTTGTCTTATTTTTACTCGGTTTTTGTCGAATCATTAACAGATTGTTTTGCATTTGGGTTTCAAATAAATCTATCTGATTAAACAAGCTGCGCCACTTACTATAACCGTAATTTTTTGGCGAAATTTTCGGGTAATTGCTATTTAAGTGGCTGATAACTTTGGAAAAATTTGACCAACTATTATTTTGTCGATGATGTTGGATACTTTGCCGACAGGCATTTAATAAAGCTGTGTCTTGTTTTAGTTGCTGCGGCATTACGCGAGCGATAGGCGGCTCAGATACGCTTTCATTCATAGCCAACTTTTGAGTAAAAGATGTATCAGTTAACTGTTGACTTGGGGTTGGTTTGGTCGCGCTATTGCTTGGCTCTGGCGGTATTGTATCATCCATTACAAAATAATCATCGCAAGCGACTTTAAACGATTCTACAGTAGTCGATTTGCCAAAGCCAAAAACTTTCTTGCCTTTGGTACGTAAGTTTTTGGCTAATATGCTAAAGTCACTGTCTGATGAGATGATACAAAAACAGTCGTAATCAAGATAAGATAAGTCAACGGCATCAATAGCTAAAGCGATATCAGTCGCATTTTTACCTTTAACGTAGGCGGGAATATGCATTTGTTCAAGTAATAACTTCAGTGATATATCATCCCAAGTTGTTAGTTTGCCTTGTTTAAAGTCGCCATAAATTCGCTTGCAGGCGATTGTGCCAAGGGTACTGACTTTAGCTAGAATACTTTCAATATTTTTTGCATTGATATTATCGCCATCAATCAAAACAGCAATATTATTAAATGATAAATTTGTTGAGTTCATCGGTTATAAAGCGTAAATTGTGTCGCTATGTATTCTAACTTAATTTGGTGTTTTTTCATGCTATTTTTATCATGGACAGCGCATCTAAGCTTATGATATGACGCTAAAACCTGACATCTTTAATCTCCCCGTCACCGCGCTTGCTGGCGTAGGTAGCAAAATCGCTGAACAGCTTGACCAACTTGGTATTGAGCGCGTGTTTGATTTGTTGCTACATTTGCCGCGTGATTATGAAGATCGCAGCCGACTGGTCAACATGTGTGATGTCGTCGATGGACAATCGGCATTGCTACAAGGTACCGTTGTCCGCGTCGACAACAAAAAGATGGGTCTGAGCGTGACATTACAAGATAGGACAGCGCAAACAACATTACGCTTTTTCAAAGTCTATCGTGGATTGACCGAAACCATGGCGGTGGGCAATACCTTGCGTGTGTTTGGTGAAATCAGTATCAGTAAGTATGGCACCCAAATCAGCCACCCTGAATATGAAATTATTACTGGACATCAACCCTTGACCAATACAGGGCTCATACCTATTTATCCAACGGTCAAGTACCTACATCAAAATAAACTGCGCAGCTTGATTCGACTTGCGCTGCAAACGGTCAAACAATCCAATCCTGTGATGGCTACTATCAGTGATGCTGAGTGGCAAATCGTACAAAGTGCGCTGAGTAAGCAGTTTCCGTTACTGGCAGGTAGCCACAACCCATTTGGCGAATTTAGCTTGCTAGAAGCCATTAGCTTTATCCATCAGCCACCCATTTATACCGATTTGAACAAGCAAATGTTGGTATTAGCGGCGTTAAAAAATCGCAGCCATCCGACGTGTCAGCGGCTCATTATAGAAGAAATGCTCGCGCACCAGCTGAGTCTACTGTACCGCAAACAACAACTTTATCAGCATAAAGCACCGCGCTGCGATGCCACAAGCGAGCTTGCTAATCAGTTGTTAGCTAATTTACCTTTTACCCCTACCCATGCCCAAAATCGGGTAGTAGCGGAAATCGTCAAAGATTTGTCAACGTCAGTGCCCATGCTGCGACTCGTGCAAGGCGATGTTGGCGCAGGCAAAACCTTGGTAGCAGCTTTGGCGGCGTGCTATGCGCTTGATAGCGGCTGGCAAGTGGCGGTGATGGCACCGACAGAGATTTTGGCGGAGCAACATCTTAATAACTTTAAAAGCTGGTTTGAACCGCTTGGCATCGGTGTGGGTTGGCTGGTGGGCAAGCAAACAGCCAAAGCGCGTGAAAAAGCCTTGCAACAAGTACAAGACAACGAGGTACAAATCGTGGTCGGTACGCATGCGCTATTTCAAGAACATGTCAATTTTGCCAAGTTGGGCTTGGTGATTATCGATGAGCAGCACCGTTTTGGGGTGGAGCAGCGAATGGCGCTAGTAGATAAAGGCTTGGCGCATACCACACCGCATCAGCTGATTATGACAGCCACACCCATACCGCGTACCCTTGCCATGAGTGCATTTGGTGATATGGATACGTCCATCATTGATGAGCTGCCGCCCAACCGCACCCCCATCACCACCGTCACCATAAGCCGTGACCGACGTGATGAAGTGATTGAACGTATTGCTGCCAACTGCGAGCAAGGCAAACAAGCTTACTGGGTGTGCCCACTGGTCGAAGAGTCAACCATGCTTGATGCGCAAGCCGCTGAAGCGACTTATGCCGATTTGAATGACAGGCTCAATCTGAACATTGGTTTGGTGCATGGCAAAATGAAACCGAATGACAAACAAGCAGTCATGGCGGATTTTAAAGCGGGTAAAACCGCTTTGCTGGTGGCTACCACCGTGATTGAAGTCGGGGTCGATGTGCCCAATGCCTCGCTGATGGTGATTGAAAATGCTGAGCGATTAGGGTTATCGCAATTGCACCAACTACGCGGACGCGTGGGGCGTGGCACCCAAAAAAGCTTTTGCGTATTGCTTTATCAAACGCCATTGTCAGAAACGGGTATCGAGCGGCTCAATGTGTTGCGAGATAGCAATGATGGCTTTGTGATTGCGCAAAAAGATTTGGAACTACGCGGTGCAGGCGAGCTTTTGGGTAAACGGCAGACAGGATTTGATAGCTACTATGTCAGTGACCTAGCCAGAGATGAAAGCTTGCTAATCGTGGCGCAAGCGATTGCTAAGTACCTAATTGCTGATGAAAATCGCAAATCACAAGTGCAGCAATATATCAGCCATTGGACACCCGATGCCATCAAATACATTAACGCGTGATAGCGCATAGTAGGCGCTTGAATTCTGATAGAGCGTTGTTTTTACGGATAAAGCGACTATTCACACCTGCAATTTTTTGTTATGTTATACCCTATGTACTTATTGATTAATTAACACTGACTTAACTATCGTAACTATTGGTTTTAATTAATTTTTTATCCATTGCGCAATATTACTGTTATTTATTAATATAGAATTATCAATATGAAGGATACCTGTTATGCCACAAACTAAATACGATTTACCTATCGCAGACCAAGCCACTGCTGATGAAATCATCAAAAAAACCGAAGACATCAAAGGGGTCAAATTTGTCAACATTAACCCTAATGGTACCATCGTTGTGACCCATGGTGACGACTTTGATGAAGCTGCATTTAAAGCGGCTGCAGGTATTTAGCTACTAGTATTGATAAGCGACTAGGTATTATGCCTAGTTTTATTGCCTGTATGTTTTATGACATAGATTTTTGACTGCGCAAAAGCTGACTTCGGTCAGCTTTTTTATTGGCTAAAATTTGCCGTTAATTGTTCATTCAATCGTCATACGGTTGTCACCTTAGTCAGCTAATGTTTCCTAGCGATAGCGTATCTTTTTATTACAATTTGACTTATCACAATTTGACTTTTCATATTGTTGCTTTGCCTTATCTAGAGGAAACCCCATGACCAAACCGCCTGCTGAGCAAACTTCTCCTATCCACAATTTGCTTAAAGACACTCAGCCATCAACCCCAGCTATCAACCGTCGCCGTTTTTTACAATCAACATCGCTTGCGACTGCCGCAGGTGCATCGATGTTGCTAGCCGGCTGTAATAATGACAATGATGATAATGATAACACAGCGCAAGTTAGCTTTTTACATGGCGTAGCCAGTGGCGACCCGCTTGCTGACAAAGTGATTTTATGGACTCGTGTGACACCGACGAACAGTGGCAGCAGCCTTGATGTCGAATGGCAAATTGCCAGTGATAATACGTTTAACACTATCATCAATAAAGGCACGAGCAAAACAAACGGTGGGCAGGATTATACGGTTAAAGTGGATGCCACGGGTTTACAGCCAAACACCCCTTACTTTTATCGATTTATATGTGGTGGTGTCACCAGTCCGATTGGCAAAACCAAAACCCTACCTGTCACGAATGTCAATCAAGTGAAACTTGCGGTGGTGAGCTGTTCAAACTATCCTGCAGGGTATTTTCACGCGTATGCCGATATTGCCAAGCGCAGCGACGTTGATGTGCTGCTGCATTTAGGCGATTATATCTACGAATATGGTCGTCATACCATCGATGACCAAGGTAAAACGGTACCTGCCTATGCTTCAAGCCAGGCCGCACAGCTCAAGCGCGAAGTCATCCCAGTGGAAGAATTGCTCACCATTACTGGCTATCGCTTGCGCTATGCTCAATACCGTACCGATAAAGATTTGCAAGCTGTACATGCCGCCATGCCAATGATTGCGGTATGGGACGACCACGAGATTAGTAATGATACTTATAAAGCGGGTGCTGAAAACCACCAACCCAATGAAGGCGATTGGAATCAGCGCAAAATGGACGCGATGAAAGCCTATCATGAATGGATGCCCACGCGTAATAGTGTGATGACGCAAATTTATCGCAGTTTTGATTTTGGTAATTTACTCAGTCTACATATGCTAGACACCCGTGTCATTGCCCGTGACAAACAGCTAGATTACAATAATTTTTTAGTTAAAGACGCCAATGGTCAGCTCACTTTAGATGCCGCAAAATTCACCGCAGCAATGCAAGATACCAGCCGCCAAATGATTGGTTTGTCACAACAAAACTGGCTAGCAGGTCAATTGCAAGCGTCAAAGTCGACTTGGCAAATTCTAGGCCAGCAAGTGGTGATGGGGCAGATGTTTATTCCTGCACCCGTACTGCTCAACTTTATGAATCCTGCTTTGGGCGTAGATGCCGTCACTTATCTGACCCTAATGCAAAAAGCGCAGACTGCACCAACAACTTTGACGCCCCAAGAGCAAGCTATGGTACAACAGTTGCAGCAAGCGCCATTCATTCCTTATAACCTGGATGCGTGGGATGGTTATGCGGTGGCACGCGAGATGATTTATGGTATTGCCAACGCGATGCAAAAAAACTTAGTGGTATTGGCAGGCGATACCCATAACGCTTGGGCGAATAATTTAGTCAATGTCAAAGGCGAACCCGTTGGGGTGGAGTTTGCGGTACAGTCAGTGACATCGCCAGGTTTTGAAGAATACTTAGCAACAGTTGACCCAAAACAGCTAGCACTGGGGCTACCCATGCTAGTCAAAGGCGGTACGTTAAAATGGTGTGATAGCTCTCAGCGCGGTTATATGATTGTGACAGCGACCCCTGAGCAATGCACCAGCGAGTGGGTGTTTGTCAGCGATATCACCAAGCCCACCTATACAAGCAATGTTGGTAAAACCATGCGTGTCAAAGTGGGTGAGCCTTATTTGGTTTAGACAACTTTGACAAAACCCAATAAAAAAGCCGCTAACGTTAGCGGCTTTTTTTGATACATCATTACATATTTGGGTAGTTTGGGCCACCACCGCCTTCTGGCGTGACCCAAGTGATGTTTTGTGAGGGGTCTTTGATATCACAAGTTTTACAGTGCACACAGTTTTGTGAGTTGATCACAAATTTTGCGCCGCTGTCACTTTGCACCACTTCATATACCCCTGCTGGACAGTAACGCTGTGCAGGCTCAGCAAAGATTTTGAGGTTACGCTTAATTGGCACCTCTGGATCGGTTAATTTTAGGTGACAAGGTTGATCTTCAGCGTGGTTGGTATTGGAGATAAAAACGGAAGATAATTTATCAAAGGTCAGCTTACCATCGGGCTTTGGATATTCAGGGATATAAGCGTGGTCTGCGCGCTCAAGCACATCGTAGTCTGGCATTCTATCACGAATAGTCAGTGGCATTTTACCCTTAAATATATTTTGCTCTAGGAAGTTGAACGCACCGCCCATCCAGATACCCATGCGGTGCATCGCATTTGCGAAGTTACGCGCTTGGTACATGTCGTTGTAGAGCCATGATGCTTTGAATTTTTGCTCATAGGTTGGCACTTCGTCATGTTGACGACCGGCAGCAATCGCTTCATACACGGCTTCCGCGGCTAACATACCTGACTTAATGGCGGTATGAGTACCTTTGATTTTTGCTGGGTTTAGGAAACCTGCATCGTCCCCCACTAACACACCACCGGCAAAATATAGTTTTGGTAATGAGTTTAAACCGCCTTTGGTCAAGGCACGCGCACCGTAAGATAAGCGTTTACCGCCTTCTAAAATATTGCGAATGAGCGGGTGGGTTTTTAGACGTTGTAACTCATCAAATGGCGATAGGTAAGGGTTGTGATAAGACAAGTCAATCACCATACCAAATGACACTTGGTTGTTTTCGTCAAAATATAACCACCAACCACCGTTACTATGCGTCTCGCTAAGTGGCCAACCTGAACCGTGCAGCACCATGCCTTCTTGGTGTTTGGCAGGGTCAATTTCCCAAAGCTCTTTTAAGCCAATACCGTAATGCTGCGGGTCTTTGCCTTCTGATAGGTTAAAACGGCTGATTAAGCGTTTACCTAAGTGACCACGGCACCCTTCAGCAAAAATGGTGTATTTTGCCAGTAGCTCATAGCCTGGCTCATAGCCTGATTTTGGTTGACCTTCGGCATTGACGCCCATGTCACCCGTCAATACGCCACGGACAGAACCATCTTCGTTGTACAGAATTTCAGCGGCAGAAAAACCTGGGAACATCATCACTTCAAGCTCTTCGGCTTGGGTGGCTAACCAACGTACAAGGTTACCCAATGAGATAATGTAGTTGCCATGGTTGTGCATCAAGCTTGGGACGATTTTTTCTGGCAATTCGCGGTATTTGGTCTCATTTTTGAGCATGTAGACGCGGTCACCTTTGGTTTGCACGCGAACGGGCGCACCTTTTTCTTTCCAATCAGGAATCAGTTCAGTCAGTGCATTAGGCTCCATGACCGCACCTGATAAGATATGGGCACCAAATTCTGAGCCTTTTTCAACGATACACACGCTAAAATCAGGATTGCCAGCAGCAATGGCAAGTTGACGTAGACGAATTGCCGCAGATAGACCTGAAGGTCCGCCACCCACGATAACTACGTCAAACTCCATTTGCTCGCGTTCGATGTCTTGCATACAAACTCCTTAGAAAAATAAAATTCAGTGATGACAACTTACTTAAACTTGTGCGCATTGGGTTAAACAATGCGGTTCTTCAGCTTACATCTGACAGCCTATCATAAGTTGCATCACGATGATTTTTGCAAGGCTAGTGATTGGGAAGGTTAGCCTTTGATTATCAGTTCATCAAATAATTGCTGGCGCAGGCTGGCAATGTTATCAATGGTTTTCTTGATTTTAACATATAATGAATCGTTATATGAATTCAGAAAAAATACTACTTAGTATAATAGATTAACCCTTTAACCACCTAATATTTTTGCAGGAGAAAATGACTGCTGGGCTTAATTTATCGCATCCAATCTGACTTGTCTTATGCTATCTGTCACCTTTATATACAATAAATCGACACAGGTACTAACAGCGACTATTTGAAACCCAGCGTTGAATTGACTACTATGTACCACAAAGTGATGTCAACACAGCGCATCATGGCATTTATAAACCCATACAATACTCTAAATCCTAATCTAAATAAAAACTACCATAATATGAGCTATAAAATGACTAATACTAATAATGTGGCATCTAAACCCAGTTTTAATACTAGCTTTGATATAAGCGAGCTAAGCCAACAAATCGAGCAATCGGTTACTTCGCAAGCCGTAGCAGCCGCAAATCATCCGACACGCCAAATTCCACCGCTTGAAAAATGGCAACCCAAACTCAGCGGTGCGATGGATATGGTGGTCAAAGCCAATGGCGAGTGGTGGCATGAAGGCAGTCAAATCACCCGTCCACTACTCATTGATCTGTTTGCCAAAGTGTTGTGGTCAGAGGTTGATGACAACCACCACATTGAGTATTTTTTAAAAACCCCTGTTGAAAAATGGCAAATCCAAGTAGAAGACGTGCCACTGCTAGTGAATCAAGTGGACGTCATTAACAAGCAATTTGGCGCTACTAGCAAACCGGTGTTGCAGTTCACCACCACGCAAGGCGATGTGGTGATTGCTGACGAGCAGCATCCGATTCGTTTGGGTCTGCCATTTACCCATGCTACCCAGCATGATGCGTCCTTACAGCAAAAACAAGCCAGCCAGCCTTATCTGTTGGTGCGGCAAAATGGTGATTCAGCATTATACGGACTCATTCATCGCAATGTGTTTTACCATTTGATTGAACTGGGTGAGTTGGTAGAGGGCGAAGAGGGTACGTCATTGATTTTGCACAGTGGTGATAGCACTTTTACCTTGACGATGACCGCCTAAGTAACCGCTTTAGTCAAATTTTGGTAGTTGTGAACCAGCGAAGTGACGAATTTGCTATCAAATTCAGCAACTGCATTTTTTTGTAGTGAGCGTCTAAAAATTGGTATAAGATAGTGGTCTATTTTATGGGTACAGTTATTTTGCGGTTTAAAATAGCAACACCCTGCGAGTTGGACTGATTAGGCTATGGTAGAGTTGGCAAGCGCGCCGATAGGCGTATTTGATTCTGGGTTGGGCGGATTGTCGGTATTGACCCATTTGCAGCGACG
The DNA here is from genome assembly GCF_032017465.1 of Moraxella sp. CTOTU47616. Classification (NCBI taxonomy): domain Bacteria; kingdom Pseudomonadati; phylum Pseudomonadota; class Gammaproteobacteria; order Moraxellales; family Moraxellaceae; genus Moraxella; species Moraxella sp. CTOTU47616. Next base: position 79,960 of record NZ_DALZPU010000006.1, on the reverse strand, counting down.
CTTGCCATTTGAACGTTATATCTATCTTGCCGATACCCTGCATGTACCCTATGGCTCACGCAGTGAAGCAGAGATTCGTGAACTTACCTTGCAGGCTGTTGACTGGCTACATTCGCAAGGCTGTAAGCTTATTGTGATAGCTTGCAATAGTGCCTCTGCGCATGGATTACAGGCGGCAAGGCGGCAGTATCCTCAAGTACCGATTGTCGGCTTAGTCCCTGCATTAAAACCTGCGGTGATGCAGTCGGCGACCAAGCAAGTCGCGGTGTTGGCAACCCCAGCGACCTTGCACGGGTATTTACTCAATGAAGTTATTGAACAAGTCGCCAAACCGCAGCAAGTGACTGTCCACAAATATAGCTTTAACAGCCTAGTGCCTTGGGTAGAATTGGGTATGCCAAGCCATCACCCAGCCGTGACTGATTTAGATCATTTGCTAGGTGAGTTACAGGCTAAAAAAGTAGACCAATTGGTACTGGGCTGTACCCATTTTCCTTTTTTTAAAGCCTATTTGGCACAGCGTATCGACGAGCTGATGACTCACCAAGCTATGGGGCAAGTGGCATTGATTGATTCAGGCGATGCCATTGCCAAACGCGTGCATGATTTGCTTGAGCAAGCCAATCAGCTTGCCTCTCATAAAGAGCGACCACGGTTACAGTTTTATGCCACCGCCAACTTACCTGCCGCTGAGCAGGCGGCAACGCGTTTGTTGCAGCGGTTTTTGCCAGAGTTAGGGATTGATTTTTTTACCTTGTGTGTGACTCAACATGGTGCAGTGAATTGAGCTTGTTGGTTAGTCAGCATGGCTTTTTACCCTTTTAAGTTTTAACGATTTAACTTCTAACGATTCAGCTTTTAACCCTTTACTTTTTTAATTAATTGCGTTCATTAGAGCGTTATGGAGAAGATAGCATGTCTCAAAAGAAACGTTATCATATTCATATCTCTTTGGTGAGAAATGAAAATGTCAACTTAGAGAATGCCCTAGAGTATGCGCTATCGACGGATTATTTTTTGACTTGGGATTTGCTTGCGACCCATACCAATTTTGTTGAATACAGCCGCCAACAAATTGACCAATGTGATTATATGATTTTTATTTTGGGCAATGATTACGGTCATTTAAGCCTATCAGGTGTCAGTTATCTGCACTTATCTTATATCTATGCGTCTTCAAAACGTGTGCCGATGATTGCGTTAGTCAATACCCAGCCGAGCCAACATGAGCTATTACGTCAACGGTTGGATCTGTTTAATTTGGTGATTAAAGAACAAGGTTCGCGGGCCATTCATTTCGATCAGACCCAGGATGGTGTGTCAGAATGCGTGCGTATGCTTGGGGAAATCAAAGACAAGTTTCCGCGATCAGGTTGGGTCAAAGACACCCTTCCATTAAGGGCGTTACCGACAGGCGCTAGTGGCGATTTGAAGTCGGTTTTTGTCTCGGATAGATTTCATATCCGTAATAGCGTGCAACCCGGCTTAACTGCCAGTAGTCTAGAGCGCGATCAAAAGCCGCCTGAACTTGAAGTTAGACCCACCCAAGTCACGCCAAAAGCGCTCAATGAAGCGTTATTGGTCAATTACACCGCACACGCGTTTGAAGGCGGCAACTTGCGAGAAATCAGCGCGGCTTATACATTTAGCTGGGGCAATATTGTGCAAATGCTACAAGCACTACCGCAGCCGTTTACCAGTAATATGATGTTGACCCAAATTAATGATGCCCTCAAAGATGCTGCGATGGCAGAGGCGCTCAAAATCTCACCCAAAATCCATGCCGTCTCTCGCTGTCAAATCAGTAATATCGATTATCAATGGATAAAAAGCCAACTGGTGAAAAAACAATGGTTGGTCTCGGTCAAAGAAGAGCGAAGTATCCGCGAGCTGTGGCAGATTAACATCATTGTACAAGCTTAATCCGTCATTTTTAACACACCTTTTTTAGTGGTTTATCTCAGTATTTTACCCAAGCATGTTATATCAGCTTTCACCAAGCCATGATTTACTCATGTCATGATAATGTTATACAGACCTGCTAACTAGCGTCACATTTGTTTGTGTTATGATAATCCCACAACATACATAACGATAACACTGAGAATAAAAAGAGGATAAAATTATGAGCAATCATGTGACCCAACAAGCGGACGATCTTGAAAACAACATCAACCAACTTGAAGATACCATGCACGAAGCACAGCAGTTTCGCACGCTTGAAGAGCAAGTCGAAGATATGAAACGCCGTGGTATCAACCCACGCGATAACTTCAAAAAATGGGATGAAGACGAAGAAGATAATTGGGGCAGCAATTCAAAAGGCGAAGTCAAACCGATACAAATGGATGATGGTGAAGAGCCCACCCCGCCACCTATTGTATAAGGTTGTACAATGCGCGGATATTAACAAAACCCTATCACTATCAACAAAAAACCCTTAATGGTGACATTAAGGGTTTTTTGTTTGGGGATGAAAAATTGATAAACATTGTAGATGACTAAGTCCCAAATACCTCAGGTTTAAATCATTTAAGGTTTCAATGACTAAGGCGTTGTCACCCCACCTTGCCCATTATCGATACGATAGTAACTCGTGCGCCCATTGGCATCGCGTATCATTTTAGTGGGCGTGGCAGTAACCGTTGAATTCGGTACAGACTGGTATCGAACGGGCGTTTGGGTCGGGTATTGGGTTGGATACTGAGCATTGCCTGTTGGCTGAGTCATTAGCATACGGTAGAGTTTCATACCCGCACGACCATCCGGGTTGACACCTTGCTGCCGTTGAAAATCTTGAATTGCATAGCGCGTTTTATCGCCAATCATGCCATCAGCTTGACCAATATCATACCCACGATTAAGTAGTGCTTGCTGAATTTCACGGGCTTGACGGCGACTAATACCGGCATCATCCGTTGGCCAAGGTGTGACAAAGCCGACATTGCTAGTACGGTTTTGGCTAATCATATCGGATAAATGCGCAATCGCTAGCGCGTAGTTCTCTGACGCATTGTAACTATAAAACGCATCGAAATTTTTACCCACTAAGAACGCCGGGCCTTTAATACCCGCAGGTAATAGCAAACCTGTACTATCAAGGCTAGAAGGTAGCGGCTGACCATTGGCAAGAGTCAGACCTTGACTGCGCCAGTAGCTCATCGGTTTTTTGGCCTTGCGGTTGCTATCTGCCCAAAACCCTGCAGGCAACTTGACCTCAAATCCCCAAGGTTCGCCCGTGCGATAACCTGCTTTATCCAAGAAATTGGCCGTTGACGCGAGCGCATCAGCTTGGCTGTTGACCAAATCTTTACGTCCATCACCATCAAAATCTTGCGCCAAGCGTAAGAAGGTACTTGGCATAAACTGGGTTTGCCCAAACGCGCCTGCCCATGAGCCAGTCATATCATCACGGCGGATATCACCATTTTGCAAGATACGCAGCGCATTGGCGTATTCCGTGCGAAAGTACGACTGACGACGGTCAAAGCAAGATAAGGTCGCTAATGACTGGATTAAGTCTTTTTTACCCAGCTGCTTACCAAAGTTCGACTCTACCCCCCAGACGCCAAGTACATCCGTTCCTTTCACGCCATAGCGCTGCTCGATGCGGTTTAGCGTGCTTTGCAGTTGGTTTTTGGCATTGATACCGTCTTGCACACGTTCTTCATCGACCAGACCAGAGAGATAGTCCCACACTTCTTTTTGAAACTCAGGTTGATAGTTGAGCGAGACAATCACACTAGGGTCAGGCTCAGTTGGGCGATATTGTTCTAAAGTGCTGGCTACACCGCTAAAGGTGCTGCTGTTTTTGAGATTGGATAAACACTGTTGAAACTGGGCATTGCTAAGATTAGGCGGTGTCGGTGCGGCATTGGCTTGGCTAATCATCGCCACGCCTGCCAGCGCCATAAAAATCGGAAGTAAACGCATAACAAACCTTGAATAGTGACAGATAAAAACATCAACAAACGGGATGAATTTTGACTAATTCAAGGGTATAAAAAAAGACCGTTCAGTGAAAGGAGTAAATGCAGTTAATTACATTTTTTCACATTGGGTGATAAAGCGTTAATTTTTGCACGGTTATAGTAAGTCCAATTATTTAACGCGAAAAAATTGGGCATTAACGGTGTAAAGCCCAATTTTGAAAGCATTAATATAGTATCAACATGGTATCGATACGGGTCATTGTTCAATCATAAAACCGCTAAAATATTGTTTAAGCTTGGCAAGCTTGGGCGGAATCACAAAATTGCAATAGCTTTGGGTCGGGTTGTTGGCGTAATAATCTTGGTGATAGTCCTCGGCAACGAAAAACTGCGCAGCAGGATGCACTTCGGTCACCACCTTGATGCCTTGCTCATCACGAAGCTCACCAATCACACGGTCAATGGTCGGTTTTTGCTGCGCTTCATCGGTGTAAAACACCACAGAGGCATATTGTCTGCCGACATCATTACCTTGACGGTCTTGTGTTGTTGGATCATGGGTGGCAAAGAAAATATCCAATACCGTCTCAAGCGGAATAATGGTCTCATCAAAATCGACTTTAATCACTTCGACATGACCGGTATCGCCGCCACAGACGGCTTTGTAGTTGGCGCTTACTTCATCACCGCCCATATAGCCTGATGTGACATCGGTCACACCTTTGACATGACTAAATACGGATTCGGTACACCAAAAACAGCCACCGCCTAAAATAATCGTTTGCATAATAGTACCTTTTTATGGTTATTTCATTGGTTTGATATAAGGGTTAAAATAAATTATTAAAAGTAAAACGGGTGAAAATGTTAGAATAGCAAAGTTTACTCGCCATTCAAGTTAGGCAATGTAAACCAAGTTTCCGCTATCTAAAAACCTGACAGTTTAAGCGTTTGTTAAGCGTTCCTTAAGCATTTTATTGTTGAAGCGAGCATAAAACTGTCAGCGATACTAAGTCAGCGATACTGAGTCTTAGTAACGCTCAATCAGCCATAGTGAGTCAGCCGCATGAGTCAGCCCCAAGCCAAACCACCCCTCGATACCTTATTTACCACGCCGCTAGATGCCAATGCGCGGTTTAGCTTTGATGAGCAAGTGGTGGCTTGTTTTCCCGATATGATTCGCCGTAGTGTGCCTGGGTACGGACAGATGCTCGCCATGTTGCCGATTTTTGCCAAACGCCATTGCCAGTTTCGCCAAACCAATAGCGACGGCAATAAAGTCAGCCGCGTCTATGATTTGGGCTGTTCACTCGGGGCGGTGAGTTTTGCGCTCGCAGGCGAGTTTGCGCCGCAAGATTTGCAAATCAAAGCCATTGATATCTCAGAGCCGATGATCGCCAAAGCGCAAAGTGTACTGATGCAGCATTATCCTGAGCATGATATCGAGCTGATTTGCGCTGATGTGTGTGAGGTGGAGTTTGAGCGGTGCGATATGATTGTGCTCAATTTAACCTTGCAGTTTTTATCCCCTGACAAGCGCGAGCAGTTACTCAAACGCTGTTATGATGCGTTGGCTGAAGGCGGTATTATGATTTTGACCGAAAAAACCCATTTGCTCGATGAAGCGGACGATGCCTGGCGTGTTGAGCGGTATTATGATTTTAAACGCGCCAATGGCTATAGTGAGATGGAAATCAGTGGTAAACGCAATGCGCTCGAGAATGTGCTTATCACCGATACCCTCAATTTTCATCATCAGCGTTTAGCAACAGTAGGGTTTGACCGCCATTTGACGTGGTTTCAGTTTTTAAACTTTGCGTCGATTATTGCGTTTAAGTGATGATTGCCCTTAAAAGATGAAAACCTGTCAATCCTAAAAGAGTCCACCATGAACCATACCATCAAAACTGCCGAAACCGACGTCTATCTTACCTTGCTGCAATTGGCGGAAAAATACCCAGTTGCCAATGAATGGCTTGCCAAGTTGCCCAACTGGCTCGCTACCATCAAAGACAAATCACGCTACGCCCATGCCCCATTTTATCAATCGCTTATTGAGCGCTTGCCCGTGGTTGACAACGCGCAAGTAGAGTTGAATCAACCCTGTATCACCGCAGCATTTGATTGGCAAGACAATGAATACAAGCAAACCCATGCGCTACTCAAACGTTTGATGCCGTGGCGCAAAGGCGGTTTTTTACTGGGTCAAGATGACCTGCAAATCCATATTGATACCGAATGGCGTAGTGACTGGAAATGGGATAGGGTATTGCCGCATATCAGCCCACTTCACGGCAAACGCGTGCTAGATGTGGGTGGTGGTTCGGGTTATCACGGCTGGCGTATGGCGGGCGCAGGGGCAAGCACGGTGATTGTGATTGACCCATCGTGTCTGTTTTATCACCAGTTTATGGCGATTCGGCATTTCGTCAGAGACGCTGACCGTAACGATTACGGACGCAACACAGTGCACTATGTGCCCGTACCGCTTGAAGCCTTGCCCAATCCTAGCCTGACTAGCGGGCAAGCAGGGCTGTTTCATACCGTGTTTAGTATGGGCGTGCTGTATCACCGCGCGTCACCGTTTGAGCATCTTGAGCAATTATACAATCAACTAGCAAAAGGCGGAGAATTGGTACTAGAAACCCTGGTGATTGAAGGGGATGCAACATCCGTGCTAGTGCCAAGTGAGCGCTATGCACAGATGAATAACGTGAATTTTATTCCATCGGTTGCGGCACTGTCGCTATGGCTGTACAAAGTAGGCTTTGTGGCGGTGCGCTGTGTCGATGTGGATGTGACATCGACGGATGAACAACGCAAAACCGACTGGATGGATTATCAATCTTTAAGCGATTTTCTTGACCCCAATGATAGCAGCAAAACCATCGAGGGCTATCAACGCCCGACCCGTGCGGTGATGATAGCCAAACGACCGTAACGGTAACATAAACAAGTAACATGGGTAATGCGGTTTGGGGTAATGGCGTTTTAGGCTAGTAAGGTTTAGAGCAGGGTAGTTTAAAGCGTCCTACTAAAATACCACTCCAAGACCATTTTGATGAGAAAGCCAAAAAAACCGCCGCCCAATGCCAAAAAAATCCAAAATGTGCCTTGTTTGCCTGCATTGTTTTTCTTGGAAATATCGTACATGATAAAAAATAAAAACGCGATAAAGATAGGCAGCAGCACATACATGCCAAGTTTGGTGATTAACTCACTAGAGACTAAAACAAACATGTTATTATCCTATGATTGTCATCAGACATTAAAAAATTTTAGCACATATTATACGCCAAAAAACCGCGTTTCCTTGTAATGGCATGTATCTTTTGACAGGATTATAATGAAAAAACCATCAAAAATTGGTATATTGAACGCCAAAATCAATCTCCCTCGATTGTGAGCGAGTGATAGCGTCAAATCGATGGTGATTCATTGATTTATCGTGCTTTTTTAGCTATCAATCCTGCAACAAAACCTGTGAGCCAACAAAGAGAATTTCCATGTCAGAACAACAACCCGTCATTTCGCAAGCCTTAGCATTAGTGGTGGAATCACTAAAACAACAGCAAATTTTGCCAATCGATTGGGTTGATAACAGTACCATCAGCCGCACCAAAGACCAAGCGCACGGCGATTTTGCTAGTAACCTTGCCATGATAGCTGCCAAGACTGCCAAGAAAAACCCGCGTGAACTGGCGCAAACCATCGTGGCGATGTTGCCTGCCTCGGACATGATTAGCAAAGTTGAGATTGCAGGACCGGGGTTTATTAACTTTTTCTTAGATGATAACGCGCGTTTTGCTATCTTAGACACCATTATGGAGCAAAAAGGCGACTTTGGTACATCCGAAGAATTTGCCGGTCAAAAAATCCAAGTTGAGTTTGTCTCTGCCAACCCAACCTCAAGCCTACACGTGGGTCACGGTCGAGGCGCTGCGTTTGGCATGAGCGTGGCCAATTTACTAGAGGCGGTTGGCTACCAAGTCGGGCGGGAATATTATGTCAATGATGCGGGTCGTCAGATGGATATTTTGGCAACCAGTACCTATTTGCGCTACCTTGAGCTGTGCGGTGAGCCAATTGTATTTCCCACCAATGCGTACCAAGGCGATTATGTCAAAGATATTGCCAAACCCATCAAAAAACAGCATGGCGATAGCCTAAAAACCGCCTGGGAACATATGCTACTCAATGTACCTGCCGATGCCCAGTACCAAATCGATGCCAACGGCGAAAAAGTATGTGTGTCAGGTGATAAAGAAGCCCATATTGACGGGCTGATTGCCAATGCCAAAGCCAATTTGGGCGATAACTATCAGATTTTTCATGAAGCTGCACTTAGTACCATCTTGGCAGATATCCAAGATGATTTGGCGGATTTTAATGTCCATTTTGACCAATGGTTTAGCGAAAAATCAATCCAAGATGCCATTGTGCCTGCTTTGGAATTATTAGAGCAGCGGGGGTTTTTATACCAAAAAGACGGCAACTTGTGGTTTAAATCCACCGAATTTGGCGATGAAAAAGACCGTGTCGTCCGCCGTGCCAATGGTCAATTTACTTATTTTGCCTCGGATATCGCCTACCACAAAGACAAGCTTGACCGCGGCTATGACAAAATTATTGATGTATGGGGCTCAGACCACCACGGCTACATCAAACGCGTGAAAGCGGCATTGACGGCGATGGGCTACGATGCCCAGCGTATGGATGTGATTTTGGTGCAGTTTGTCACCCTATGGCGTGGTACAGAGCAAATCCAGATGTCATCACGCTCAGGTCAGTTTGTGACCTTACGTGAGCTGCGTCAAGAAGTCGGCAATGATGCCGCGCGCTTTTATTATGTCGCGCGTAAACCAGAACAGCACATTGACTTTGACTTAGAACTTGCCAAATCCCATACCAAAGATAATGCGGTATATTATATTCAATATGCGCATGCGCGTATTTGCCGTGTGCTTGAGCGTACTGAAGAGCGCGGTATCAAGGTCGATGACAAAGCCGGCAAAGCCCACCAGCATCTGTTGACCCAATCTGTCGAAACGGATTTATTGAGCTTGCTGGCTTCTTACCCTGAAGTGCTACGCCGTGCTGCGGTCAACTATGAGCCGCATTTATTGACCAATTACCTCAAAGATTTGGCAAGTTTGTTCCACGGTTGGTACAACGATAACCGTATCTTACCCAAAGATGGCGAAACCCCAACCCAAGATGAGCTTGACTTGATGCAGGCGCGTCTGCGGTTATCAAAGTCAGTACGCCAAGTGATTCAAAATGGCTTAATTTTGCTCGGATTAACGGCACCAACCAGTATGTGATATGATTAAGATACGCTAAAAACGCTGTAATATTACCGTATCCCATGTCGTAGGAGATGAAGATGGCAAGACCCAAAGGAGCGACCCCGCGTAAAGCGCCAAGCACGATGTCGTTTTTTGCTGCCATGTTGGTGGGCATGATATTGACCGTGGGGATTGGTCTGTTTGTTTATTTGTGGAATCCATTTAACCAAGGCAAAACCACAAGCGACGAAGCGCCGATGGTGCAGCCAAAGGTGCAAGACAAACCCAAAACCAATAACTACGAGTTCTATGACTTACTCAAAGAACAGCAGGTCAGTGCAGTCCCCGATGAGGCTGCTGCTAGTCAGCCAGTCTCGGCGCAGCCTGATGTGGTGTTGACCCAGGCTGACAGCACCAGTGCGACCAAATCAGCGAATGTCAGCGTGGTCGATAATCCGTTGTTGTCTGATGATAACGGAACCAAGCCACGCGCTTCAGCCAACAATAGCACGATAGACACCAGCACCGCTTCCGATGACACAAGCAGTGCCGATGCCATTGTGATTGGCAACGAGGAGCCTACGCGGACTTATATCTTGCAAATCAATAGCTTTGACAATGCCGATGATGCGGATAAACGCCGTGCTGAAGTGCTAATGGCGGGGGTGGATGCCCAAATCGTCAAAAAACGCTTAAGCAATGACCAAACCGTCTATCAAGTCATCTCTCGCGCCATGAGTAGCCCAGAGATGGCGGCACAAGCCCAGCGCCAACTACAAAATAGCCGCATTGATTCACTGATTGTCGAGCAGCGTCGCTAGGCTGATTTGCAGGCAAAAAAAACCGTGTTATCGCAACACGGTTTTTTATTGTTGGGTAGAATTAAGCTTTTTTACGACTAAATTTGCGTTGCTTTTTGTTTTGCAGTTCAGTCAAGGTGCGTTTGATTTCCTCATCAGTCAGTTGTGAAATTTGCTGTAAGATATGCATCACGTCCATATTAAGGATAAACCGCGCGCTTTTTGCCATGGTATGAATGCGCGCATCAAACTCAATCACCCCGCTGGCCGACACCGTAATATAACCAAGACGCTCTAGCGCATCCATAAAGCTAGTAAACAAGGCACGGTCAAAAAAATCTGGCATGTCATCTTCATATAGCACGGATAGACGCTGACCGAGCAGATGACCCAAATCAATCACTTGATCTTTGGTGAGTTTGCCTGAGCCTTGCTGACTCAGCAGCGCAAGCACCATAAAGTAGCGCTCTAGACTTTGCTCAACTGAGTTGGCAAGTACTGTCAACTGCTGATAGCTACGGGTATTCGGCTCTGGCGTGGTCAGGATGCGATGACCATCCGCATTCACTCCTTTGTCCACGATGATGTTTTCTTCGACCAACGTATCGATATGCTCACGCAAAGTGTCATTTAAGGTGCGCAGTGGGTATTTCAAAAACAACTCTGCTTGCAAGAAGGGATACATGATACCCACCACCCGCTCAATGGTGTTTAAGCTCATGGTGCCATTACGCTGTATCAATGAGGCACATAGTGACGCGATGATATAAATATGCAAAATATTGTTGCGAAAATAGCTCAGTAGCGGCGCTTGACCGTCCGCAATACGAATCAAGTCACCGAGCACATGTGGGGTGCGCTCGATGAGTTTAAGCTTGACACCATAGTTAATAATGGCTTCTGGGCTTTGCTGGGTGATTGATACATCATCATCATACGGGATTTTTTCTGCGATACGTTGATACAGCGCCAACTGTTCACGACAGCTTTGCTCATCGAGTGCGCCATGCGGTGTATCGAGCAGTACCAAAGATAGCAAAGTCACTGGATTAAGCACCGCAGAGCGGTTGATACGCTGCATGATTTTGATGCCCAAATTGTCAATCATGTGGGTGACATTGGCGGGCATATCACTATCGGTACGGTCTTTGGGTAGGGTATTTGGGGCAACGTCAAATTTTTTCATAAAATCAGCCAGATAAAGCGGCTGACCAAAACTGACGTGCACATGACCGAAGATACGCTCGATTTTTCGGCTGGCTTTTAATAGACCTAGTAGCGACTCAGATTCTTTGGGTTTACCTTTAAGCTCACCCACATAAGTGCCGCCTTCCATAATGCGTTCATAACCGATGTAGGTCGGGATAAAGACAATCGGTTTGCCCGCTTGGCGTAGATGGCTTTGTACCGTCATCGCTAGCATTCCTTTTTTGGGCGGTAACAAGCGACCTGAGCGCGAGCGTCCGCCTTCGATGAAGTACTCAATCGGCGTGTTGCGCATCAACATACTATGCACGTATTCACGAAACACCGCAGAGTACAGCGGATTGCCTTTAAAACTGCGACGCATAAAGAAAGCGCCGCCATTGCGTAATATTTGACCTAGCACGGGGATGTTTAGGTTCTCGCCTGCGGCAACGTAGGGCACCCGTAAGCCACGTTTATAAATCACGTATGACAGCAACAGATAGTCCATGTGACTGCGGTGGCAAGGCACATAGATGATTTCATGGTCGGATGCCAGTTTGCGTACCCGCTCAAAGTGCGCCACTTCAACCCCGTCATACAACTGTGTCCACAGCCAGGTCAAAAAGCGGTCAAAAAAGCGCACGGTTGCAGACGAGTAGTCACTGGCAATCTCGTTCAAATAGCCACGCGCCAATTTGCGGCTTTTGGCGAGTTCACGTGAGTTTTCTTTGCTATCGACATTCACGGCATGCTGAATGGCAGGGGTATACAGAATTTTATCGACCACATTGCGACGGTCTGATAAGTCAGGACCCAAGATGGCTTCTTGTTGTTTATCCAGATAACCTTCTAAACGCTGCTGTACCCGTGCAGTAATGGTGTGTAAATGCTGGCGGTCTTCACTAGCATCATCAGTGGATGCTAGGCTACCTGATTGCAGCGCAGGGTTTTTGCTAATCTCATCTTCGATGATGCCACGCAGGTCTTTGGGTGAGTGAAACTGCACATAGGTATCTCGCCCTTTGACCCCGATATTAAATAGCTGTTTACTGATGGTGGGTACTTGCCATTCATCAGCGGTGAGGAGGTTAAGCAGCGAATCTTCTTTTTCTGGTGCGCGTCCCCACAAGATAGTGACAGGGATAAAATCAATGTGTAGTGTTGGGTATTGCTCGACGGCTTCAATCAAGCGTAATAGGCGAGGTGAAAATACGGCGCTGTCATGAGACAGTTTTTCTGTTTTATGGTGATGCAAAAAAATCATTGCGGTATTTTCATCAATACCATGCGCCCGATCGATGACATTGGCTAAGGCAGGGGGTAGGTCATATTGTTTGGTTTCTAGGTCAATTAAAATACTGTTGCTACGAGAATACTCTTTGAGCACATAAAAGGTGAGTCGCTGGCTTGAGGGATCGCTATCGCTTGCTGGCGATAAATTATCATCGCTAACATCGGTGCTAGCTTCGCTAATATTGGGGATGTCGCCGATAAGTTTGGATTTGACGGCGAGCCCCAATAATTTGCCAGAGACTTGTCGGTATAGATTTTTTAACAGCGGGGTCGCAGCAGGATGGGTACCTTTGTTGTTCGCTTCGGTAGTGCCTGAATTTTTCCCTACGTGATTCATAGTATGCCTAGTGATTGCGTGATTTTTTCGTGAGTTTTTAAAGATAAATACAAGGTCTAAAAAATGTCTTATCATGCCATAGATTGATGAATTTCTAAACCTTATCACTCAAAAATTCTTGTATAATGAGTGACTTTAATGCATCCCACATACCCAAAAATAACGTTAATCATAAGAGCGTCTATGGCAAGCCAGCAAGATATAAACCATACCCATACGATTGATATCACTCACCAACCACAGGTGCCCGTAACAGCCGTAACGCAGCAGTTTGAGCCGCAAGCGATTTGGCAACAATTAGTCACGCAGGTATTGGAAACCTTAACCCTCGTGCCGTATCAAGATAATGTATTTATTGGGCAAAGCCACGACTATGTCGGTGCGCGTATCTTTGGTGGGCAAGTACTGGGGCAAGCATTGATGGCCGCCAGCCATACTGTGGAGCATGCAAAACCTTGCCACTCATTTCATGGCTATTTTTTGCGCGGTGGCGATATCAATAAGCCTGTATATTACCAAGTCGAGAAATTACGTGATGGTCGTAGCCTTGCCTCACGTCAAGTGATAGCACGCCAATATGATGACGATAATCAACCGAGCATTATTTTTACCATGATGGCGTCTTTTTCACCGTTTGAAGAAGGGCTTGAATATCAACAAGCGATGCCAACGTATCCTGCGCCAGATGTGTTGCTGACCGAGCAGCAGCTCAAAGACCAAGTGGTAGGCAAAATCCCTGATGCCCTAAAAGCGCGCTTTATGCGCCAGCGTCATATCGAAATCAAGCCAGTACAGCCGCGTGACCCGATTCATCCAAAAATCATGGAGCCTAGCCAAGCCAACTGGCTACGTATTCCGCAGCTGGGTAAACAGTCAATTCAAGTGCAACAAGCACTGCTCGCATTTTCTTCTGATTTTTATTTGATTGGTACAGGGCTGATGCCACACGGGATTAGCTTTATGACTAAAGGGTTGCAAGCGGCAAGTATCGACCATAGTATGCATTTTCACCGCCCATTTGATATGAATGATTGGTTACTCTATAACATGTGGTGCGATACCACGTCACAGTCAAAAAGCCTAAACCACGGTCAATTTTGGCAAAATGGCAAATTGGTCGCCACAACCCAGCAGCAAGGGCTAATGCGACTGCGCTAGTGATTCAATAATTTTTATCTTGTGTTAACTCGTGTTAAATAGTAGCCGTATGAGAGAGGAAAATATGTCCAATCCCCCAATGAGTGATGCTGCCCGTCAGAACATCGCCCAACAAGACAATCACCCATTAAAAGGCTTTGCTGTTATCTATGAGCAAAAAGTGGAATGGGGCGATATGGATGCGTTCAATCATGTCAATAACGTGGTGTATTACAACTATGCCCAGCGCGCGCGTATCCACTACCTTGAACAAGTCGATATGTTTAACTTACAAACCCATACCGTGATTGCTTCGTCATCTTGCCAGTATTTGAATTCGGTCACTTTCCCCGATGTGCTTTGGATTGGCATTCGTGCCAAAAAAATAGGTAATACCAGTCTGACCCATGACTATGTTTACTTTAGCACGGCCCAGCAAAAAGTCGTCGCTACCGTGTCGTCCGTCATTGTGTTTTTTGACCAAAATGGCAAAAACAAACAACCGATTTCTGAGGGTCAACGCCAACAACTTGCCGAGTTAGAAAGTCATACGGTTTAACTGTTGCTAAAATTTAACTGTTACTAAAATTGTTAAAAAAAAGCCACAAGCTGCAATGCTTGTGGCTTTTTTTGTCTGATGAATTGCTATTTGTGGTCTGGGTTAGCAACGGTTTCGACCAAGTTTAGGTCAAACCCTGATAACGCGTTGAATTTGAGCGGTGATGACAGCAAACGCATGTCACGCACGCCCAGATAACGTAAAATCTGTGAGCCAACCCCAATGCTGCGGTAGGGTTGGTGATTAAGCGGTGAGTTTGGTTTGTCAGCGACAAAGTTATCGAGCGCTTCGCCCATATCAATCGCTTGCTGATGCCCAATCCAGACAAACACGCCACGCTCTGATTGGCTAATTTCTTTAAGCGAGGCATGGATATCCCAGTTACTCTTACCGCTGTTGGGTAGCTGCACGGTGAATAAATCGCGCAATGGCTGGAAGCTATGCACCCGCACAGTGCTCACGCCTTCTTGTGGGTTGCCCTTGACCAGTGCCAAATGGGTATCCTCTGAATTTTTTTCTTTAAAACGATAAGCAGTAAACTCACCAAACTCAGTTTGCATGGGGTAATTGGCGATGGCTTCTACCGTTTGCTCATTGGCAATACGGTAATTAATCAAATCAGCGATGGTGCCGATTTTTAAGCCATGTTCTTTGGCAAAAATCTCTAGGTCATCACGGCGCGCCATTTCGCCATCTTCTTTGATAATTTCACAAATCACTGCCGCAGGTTCAAGTCCTGCCAAGCGTGTTAGGTCACAGCCGGCTTCGGTATGACCGGCACGGTGTAGCACACCGCCATTTTGTGCCACAATTGGGAATACATGCCCCGGTTGTACGATGTCTTCGGGTTTGGCAGTCGATGACACCGCTGTTTGGATGGTTCTGGCGCGATCTGCTGCTGAGATACCTGTGGTGACCCCTTCTGCCGCTTCAATGGATACTGTGAAGTTGGTGCTAAATTTAGCGCCATTTTTATCCGACATAAGCGGTAAATTGAGCTGTTCACTGCGGTCAGCAGTGATGGTCAAACACACCAAGCCACGCGCATGGGTAATCATAAAATTAATATCTTCTGGGCGCACATGGGTGGCTGCCATCACCAAGTCGCCTTCGTTTTCACGGTCTTCATCATCCATCAAAACGACCATTTTGCCTGCACGGATGTCATCGATAATTTCTGCCGTTGTATTAAATGCCATAAAAGTGCCTTTGTTAGCGATTTATTAAAATAACATTGATTAAAAAACTGATTGAAAAACTGATTAACAAATAGGGACAGAAAATAAGCGCTGTCAGCTAGGTTTGTTCAAACTATTGTCTAAATTAACCTTAACAATCACCTCATCAAATTGGGTGAAGCTAGTATAGGCGCCCATTTCTTATTTGCGCGCTATTATAGCATTAACTCAGTGAGTCTAAGCAGCGAAATATTGATAGCCATACGCGCTGGTAGCGCACGCAGACATAAGGCTAGGGTAGATTAGTTAAAAAAATTAACAAAAATTGGTGATTTTGTATAATTTTTGAGCAAAAATTAAAAAAAACTGGTATATTATTACTTAATAATTAATAAAAATTACATTCTTAATACGTTTAAAGAAAACGCTATTAAAAAGTCATAGACGTCTAACCGATTTATTTATCTAAGGATCCTGTGATGTCAGTCTTTTATCTTATCTACACGAGCAAAATTACCTTACAAGCAAGTTTGCATCCGATGACGTTGCCTGATATCTATCGTCAGTCAGTCGCGCGCAACACCCAAGCAAATGTCAATAGCGTACTATTTCTCAAGCAAGGCAACTTTCTACAATATATGGAAGGTAGTGAGCGTACTATCACCCAACTATTTGACAAAATCAAAGCCGATAAAAGACACAAAAATATTCACGTTATTGAACAGGGACAAGCGCCCAATGCGCTGTTTGGGCACTGGAAAATGCACTGCATCAATTTAGATAGCGTCAATGATATGGATGATGTCGATGATATCAGCCCCCTGCTAGACTATTTTGAAACTGCGCAATTTGATAGCGCCAGTGTGCCAAGGTTGCTTGCGGATGTAGAAAACTATTATCGTTCGGGCAAATGGCAAAGGCATCAACATACCAACTTTGATAAGGGCAGTTATAGCCATGCCAAGCTGCGCCGATTGGGTGTTAAGCATCGCTATTTTTTGTGGATTCAGCTTGGGTTTTTATTGGTATTTTTATTGCTGATGGTGTACTGGTTATTACAGAATAGGGTTCATTTGGCTGCGCTAAATCATCCGTTGTCTGCTTTGACAGGTTTTTTAGCCGCCGCTCTTTAATGATTGCCCTTTAACCACTGTATAAAGGCATAGGTTTGCTGTTCTTTGGCATTATCAGCAAATTCAAACAACCGTGTGCCCAGCAAATTATCAGGCAGATACTGCTGTGGGTGGTAATGGTTGGGGTAGTCGTGCGGATAGATATAATTGGCACCATAACCTTCGGCGCGCATCAGCTTGGTGACGCCATTACGCAAATGTAGCGGTACAGGCGATTGGTCATTTTCTGCCAGTCGCATCGCTTTATTAATGGCCTGATAACTAGAATTGGACTTCGGCGAGGTCGCCAAATACACCACCACTTGCCCCAAAATAATCCGCGCTTCAGGCATACCGATGCTCTGCACACTTCGCAGGGCGGTATCGGCAAGTAGTAACGCATTGGGATTGGCAAGTCCGATATCCTCACTTGCCAAAATCACCAACCGCCGCGCAATAAAGGCAGGGTCTTCGCCCGCTGTCAGCATCCGCGCCATCCAATACAGTGCCGCATCAGGGTCGCTACCGCGGACTGATTTAATCATCGCTGACACTAGGTCATAATGGCCATCACCCGATTTGTCGTAGCGTACCAGGCTTGCACCTGCGACCGCGATGACATTGTCATCAGTCACCACAATCGGTAACTGGCTGCCTTGCTTAAAATTGGGGCTCGATTGAATGGCGAGTTCAAGTAAATTTAACGCCTTACGCGCATCGCCTTGCGATAGTGCAAAAATCGCTTGGCTTGATTGTATTTCAATCTTAAATTGTTTAAAAACTGCATCATCGTCAATGGCACGTTGTAGTACTTGGCTAATTTCATCTTCGCTCAAGGGGTTGAGCCGATATACTTGGCAACGAGACAATAGCGCATTGTTGACACTAAACGAGGGGTTTTCGGTGGTCGCACCAATTAAAGTAATATCCCCTGACTCAACCGCGCCGAGAAGTGCGTCTTGCTGGGCTTTGTTAAACCGATGAATCTCATCGACAAATACCACCGGCGGCTCGTCAAACAAGCCGTCATCTTTTGCCAGTACTTCACGCAGCTCTTTGACCCCTGCATTGATAGCCGAGAGCGGGCGAAAAGGACGACCCACCGCATCGGCTAAGAGCATGGCTAAGGTGGTTTTGCCAATGCCTGCTTCGCCATGCAAAATAATCGATGGCAAGTAACCTTGCTCAACAATACGGCGAATCGGTGCATTGGCACCGAGCAAATGGGTTTGTCCGATTACCTCGTCAAGCGACTTTGGGCGGACACGTTGGGCAAGGGGGATTTGGTTAGTTTGGCTCATTGGTTAAGGAATCAGCTTAAATTCGTTGCTAAGGTTTTCAGCAGATGTTATAGGGTTGGTGGTTATATTTGGATCATAGGTTAAGCCAAAAATTTGGGCTTGATAATTTTTATTCAAATCCAAAGGCTGCGATGAATCGTCAATTTTGGTGATGAAACTTAGCGTTGCACCCTGTGGAATAATCATATCAAGTGAACGACAAGCATCTGACACGCCACCCCAAACGACATCTTTTTTATCTTTTTCAAACAAAGCGACCGTAATAGACTCATTACAGTTGTTAATGCGCAAGCTTTTCTCTTTGGCTGTAATCGAGATGCGTAATTTTTTATTCGGTAAAGGCTCGGCTAAAATATAGCTTGTAGTAGTATAAGTTGGAACAGCAGGCTTTGACTCAGATGTAGTAGTTGGATTTGAACTTTGCTGCATAGAAGGCACTGAACATGCTAATAAAGTAACGGCGAACATGGCAACCATCAATAAATGCCTAAACTTTAGCATCGTTGCTTTTAGCATTGTTTCTTTCCTTATCTAGCATGGCACCAAGTTTTTAAATCAAGTTTTTAAATCAAGTTTTTTAAATAACGTCTAGTATTCTAGTGTAGCAAACAAGGAGGTGGGCGGCTAAATGAGTTAAGGAGTGATGTTGTGTTTTTTTGTTAAAACGCAACGCGATTGTTATATATGGTTTGGCAAAGTTTAAAATCCCTTGTACAAACTAGGATTTTTTTTAAGAATTTTAGCATGCTTAGACGACGGCAGTAAGCTAACTTGTTTGATTTGTGTGACTACTTGGATTGAGAAATATTTTTACTTTGTTAAATAAAAATAAACAGTAATGATGTGAGGCTTAATGAGCCATATTTTTAAAAAAACTACAATATTGTTAATATGACAAGTTTAGATTGACGGGTCAGTTTTTTCTTTTTACAATCTCATACTTTAGTTAATATTCAAACTGACAGTTAGTGCTCACTTTGGTATTTCATTATTATTTAATTAGGCATTATTTAATAAGACAGTTTTTTAACAAGACAGTTTTTTATAAGACAGTTTTTTGGTAATACGGGCATCATAACGGCGACCGCATCAATTACTAGGGTAATTGACGGCTTGCGTGGTTGTTATGTTGCGGCAAAGCCATAGGCAAGTTATTAGCGAGTCGTATGAAATTACATCAATCCATCAAGCCATCGACTTACCCAGTAAGCCATCATCTGCAGCCACTATCACGCGTGCTTACCCTATCTGCGTTTACGGTGGCAATGGTTTCGTTGAATTTGTCCTTATCTTTGGATGCGACGGCTGCGACCACGGTCACCAAACCTAGCACTACCAAAACCACCCCGACAAAAACTACAACAAACACCACCAAAACGACCAGTACCCCCACCAAAAATGCTAACAAGCCGCCTGTTAAAACATCAGCTACAACATCGGCTAAAAATTCTGTTAAAACATCGGCTAAAACCACGCCAGTAGCGCCAACCACAAAACCAACTAGCAGATTGCAGCCCAGTACCAGTGGCGACACCGCAGAGTTTACGCCGGTAATCAATACCCCGCCCAATCCTGAGCCTGTGCTCAATGCTAGCCCTGCCACGGACGCACCATCAGCCGACACGTCATCGAAAAAAACCGCGACCCGCGCCAATGAAGTCAAAGGGGGGAAAGCAGCTGGGCTCAGCTACGATCCTACTATCAATAATGGGGTGCCTTATCCGCCAAGTTATGGCCTAGATGTGCCCAGTAATTTGACACTGGCACAAGCGCAGCAGTACCTAGTCAAAGTATCACCCAAAGTCGCGGCAGACAATGCAGCAATCGTGAGTAATGAGCTGCGAGCTCAGTCAACCAAAGGCTTGAACAAACCGATTGTGTATCTGGGTGCCAGTGCCACGCATGTACATGTGGATGACAATATAGATACCACGGGCATTAAAAACAACCTAGCCAATCCCATTGACAATGCAGTCAATAACAATAGTGGCAATTTGCCCATCACCTTGCCACTGCCTACCACGCCTGCAGATATCGGTGGCTTAATCACCGACCCGATTCCCAATAGCATCCCTGTCAATATCGGCAAGAACAACACATCAGCCAATATTACGGTGCTATGGTCTGCTTATAACGGACACAAAACCGAAGCAGTGACCAGTTTGCTCAATGGTATGACCGATGAAAGCCGTGCCGATGCTGATTTGTCACTGGATGAACAATACACCACGCTTACCAAACGCTATTTTCAAACCCAGCTTGCCATCATGGCAGCTTATCTACGCGCCGATGCACTCAATGCGATTCGTGCCACCGACCATGCCGCACAGCGCGCACTCGATGTGGGGCTGATTTCAAAAGTCGAGCGTTTGGAAGCCAAAAAAGCCTTAGCCGATGCTGAATACGAAAATAGCAAAGCGCTGAACGATGCTGAGCTTGCCATGACCGCGCTACAGCGATTACTGCGGACGCCGTATTTTATCAAACCGACATCGCCTTTATTTGTATCCACCAAGCCGTTGCCGCCGCTGAGTTATTTTCAGCAGCAGGCTAAAATGCATCACCCAGGGTTTGATAAGGTTGCCGCCAAATACAACCAAGCCAAAGCGCTGCATGAATTTAGTGAATCCGCCTACAAACCCAATGTCACCGTCTTTGGTCGCTCGGAAATCGACGCTGACCCAAATTGGATTGCTGGGGTGTCTGCCAACTGGAAATTGTGGGGTGGGGTAGATCGCCGCATTAGTACCCAATCTAGCCTTGCCAAGCTGCACCAAGCCGAATTTAGCCAAGTCGATGTCAATGATAATATTATGTTGTTGGTAGAAAAAAATTGGCAAACAGTCAACAATGCACGCGATAATTTTATTGCCTTAAATACCAATATTGAACTTGCCAGTGAGATGCTACGCTTTCGTCAGCTCGGCTTTAAAGAAGGCGTCAACACGGCCGTAGAAGTGATGCAAGCCGAAGCGAATTTGGAAAAAGCCAAAACCGAGCAAGCCAAAGCGGCAAATGATTATGTACAGGCAATGGCAGACTTGATGCAAAGCTGCGGTACGCCGCTAGAGTTTAACCGTTATATGCAGGCAGCGGACGTCAAGCTACCCGCGATTTATTTTGAACATCGTAAAAACTAATCAATTATTTTAACCCGTGTCTTTATTTCACCAGTAGGCTTACCGTATGGCTGATCCACAAAACCCAACACCAGACAATGCGATGGACAACGCTAAAGACAACGCTAAAGACAACACTTTGGACAGCGCTGCGGATAATGCGAATGCAGCGATGAACGCTCAAGCTGCCCAAGCTGCTGATGAGCCGCACGCAGAGGACAGCCTGGCAGCCGCTACGACGGATAGCCGTTACATGCCGCCTACCAAAAAACCCAGTAAAATCCGCACCATCATTATAGCTTTGATTATCCTTGGGCTGATTGGACTGGTCGCGTGGGGACTAATCAAAGACAAGCGCGAAACGCGCAGCGCGCCTGTGACCATCCAAGGGCATATGGAAGTAGAGCAAACGCCTGTCGCTGCCAAAGTTGCCGGTCGTATTGCCAATATTTATGTCAAAGAAGGCGATGAAATTAGCGTCGGCACACGCCTGATTGATATGGATAGCCCGGAAATCAATGCCAAGGTCGAACAAGCACAAGCAGGCAAAGAGTTAGCCCAAAGTCAACTGGACAAAGCCAACAATGGCGCAAGACCGCAAGAGATTGAAATGGCAAAATACCAGTACGATGTTGCCCAATCCGCGGCTGACCTTGCCAAAGTCACCTACGAACGTATCAACCGACTCGCAGCAGAAGGCTTGATGTCACGGCAAAAACGTGACGAAGCCTATACCAACTATGTCGCCAGTGTCGATAAAGCCAAAATCGCCAAAGCCCAATATGAGTTAGCCAAAACAGGCGCGCGCAGTGAAGATAAAACCGCCGCCCAAGCGCAAGTCAGCCAAGTAGAAGCCAAGCTTAAAGAAGCAATGGTGGCCAAAGAAGAAGCCAATCTTAAAAGCCCGATTGCCGGTATCGTGGACAACGTGATTGTCAAACCAGGTCAAGTGGTGGGACAGGGCGTACCACTGATGACCATTGTCGATCCCAAAGACCAATGGGTGGTGCTTAACGTTACCGAAAATAACCTAAACCATTTTGCAGTCGGTAGTGAATTTAGCGGTACGGTTCCTGCGTTATCGGTCAACAATCAGCCTTACCGCCAAGTGTTTAAAGTGTACGCAAGTTCCGTGCTATCAGATTTTGCCACGTGGCGCCCGACCAACAGCAAAGACGGCTTTGATATGCGTACCTTTGAGATTCGCGCGCGCCCGAGCCAGTCAGATACACGCCTAAGACAGGGCATGACCGTATTGGTTGATATACCGGCAAGCCGTCAGCCAACCCAAACACAATGAAGTCAACCATGATATCAAAACTGACATCAAAACTGACATCAAAACTGGCATCAAACAAGGGCTCTAAAGCGTCACCGACATCGTCCGCTGTGTCAAATGCCAGTGACAGTGACAGTGTTGGTGCTAGTGACCATGAGCGTTATGCACAGTTTGATAACCGCTCAGGCTTTGTGCAATTCTTTGCGGCGTTTTGGCACAGTGCGCGCCGTGAATGGGATTTTTTGGTGCAAAATCGCTGGGATTTTTCCTTGATGTTTTGGATGCCCATCGTATTGATATTTTTGGTTTGGTGGATTTTTAGCAAAGGCATGGCAGTCGGGATTCCGATTGCGGTCATAGACAATGACCACTCTGCGCAATCTGCGACGATTATCCGCTATATTGATGCGACGCCTGAGGTTGCGGTGGTCAAAAGTCTTCACAGTGCCGCTGCCGCTCAGCAAGCCATCGAGACTACCGATGTCATGGCGGTGGTTGAAATCCCAGAGAATTTTTCAACCAATCTACTGGCTGGCAAAACCTCGCGTTTGCTACTCAATGTCAATGCCCAATATGGCACGCATTCAGGCATGATACAAAAAGCGGTACAGACAGCAGTTAGTACCTTTTCGGCAGGGGCGGAGATGCAGCGGCGAGTCGCCATTGGCGAAGATATCACCCTGACCAAAACCAGTTATGCACCGATACAATCGCAAAGTGTGGCACTGTTTAATACCGCCAATAACTATCAGCAATTTTTGGCGGTCACGGTGGTACCAGCCTTACTACATATTTTGTCGATGGTGATTGGCGCGTCAACTGTCGGGCGAGAGTTGGTCGACAAGACGTTAGGTGAGTGGTATCAGTCGCTAACATCCCCCAAATTTGCCAGTAGCCATGCCAGTAACCACGCCTTTAACCGCCCCTTTAAACGCTCCTTTAACCATAGCCATCCTGTGACACTGGGGCACGAAAAACCCAAACTATCGCTAATTATCGCAGGGCTCAATGGCAAACTAATTTGGGCGATGTTTGCCTATACGCTTTGGGCAGCGGTGGCATTGACGTTGGTGATGCAAATTTTCCCCATACGTTTGGCGTCTGTGGCGATTACTTATCTGATATTTTTAATGTTTATGATGGTGTCGTTTTGGCTTGGGGTGATTGTCACGGTCGGCACGTTTTCGTATCGTCAAGGCTTGTCATTTACCGGATTTATCTCCGCGCCGTCATTTGCTTTTTCAGGGGTGACGTTTCCATTTTTGGCGATGAGTCCTGCAGCGCAGCATTGGGCAAATGCGCTGCCATTAACCCATTATCTCAACTTGCAAACCGCCCAATTACAAATGGGCGCACCGCCATCGTTTGCCTATAGCAGTTTTATCGGATTTTTTATTGCCGTTATGATTACCTTGTTGTTAGCCGCCTTGTTGACCAAAAAAGCCTTGCTGAAGCCTGAAAAATGGGGGCAACGCTGATGCCCACCCAGACAAAGCCCAGCAAAGTCGACGTAAGCAACTCTGCCAACATTTGGGAGCGCGGTTTTTTGCTGCAAGTTTTGCATGTGTGGCGCAGCGTGTTTCAAGACAAAGGGGTGCTCACTATGCTACTGATTGCCCCAGTTATTTATGGTTTTTTTTACCCGTGGCCGTATTCAAAAGAAGTGGTGCGTCATGTCCCTGTGGCAGTGGTGGATTATGACCATTCAAGTCTATCGCAGACCATTATCCGCTACGCCCAAGCCAATCCGCGCATCCAAAGCACCATTGTAAACGATGAAAACAGTGCCAAGCAGCTGATGTGGCAAGGCAAAATTGCAGGCTACATGGTGATACCCTCAGGGCTGTATCAAAAAGTGACCACAGGACAACCTGCCAAGGTGAGTATCCTTGCCAACGGTAACTATTTTTTGCTCAACAAACAAGTACAAACGGGGTTTTTAGAAGTCATCGGCACCGTGTCCGCAGGGGCGAAAGTACAAAAAAATGTTGCCATCGGGCAAGATATCACGGTTGCCAAAAACAATATTTCCCCGGTTGCGCTGACGATTAATCCCTTATACAACCGTACCGAAGGCTATGGCAGCTACATTGTCCCTGCGGTTGCGATATTGATTCTGCAGCAGATGTTTTTGATGGGCACAGCAATGCTAGTGGGTACTTGGGCAGAGCAAGACATGCACCGCGCTTCGATGAAAACGTGGCTTGCGCGAATATTGGGCTTAGCGTGTTTTGGTTTTGTGCTCGGCTGTTTTTATTATGGCTGGGTGTTTTCGAGCAATGACTATATCCGTAACCAAAATCTGACGGGCTCATTGGTATTGCTTGCCCTGTTTTTCCCCGCGGTAACGGCGCTGGGCTGTCTGCTTGGGGTGTGGTTTGGGGCGCGAGAACGGGCGATGCAAATTTTGGTCGCAAGTTCAATGCCGATGCTGTTTGTCTCAGGGATTTCGTGGCCGTATCAAATGCTGCCTGAGCCCCTGCAATATTTGCGCTGGGTGTTACCTAGCACCTCGGGGATGAATGCCTCTGTGATGCTGAACCAAATGGGCGTGCCACTGGCGTATGTCAACGTGTATCTCATGGCGCTCATGATGATTTTCTTGGTTTGTTTATTGCTGCTACTTTTATTAGCGAGTAAAGAAAGTGAATCGTTAGCAGATTAATCCTTGCCAACGGCTATTTTCTTCCTCATGCGGTTACACGTGCGGTTATTTGCCAAATTTGCGATGCGTGTAGCAAGTATCTATCATCCATCATCTATCATTTGATAAACTTTTCGATAGCACATTGACACAGATGGGCAATCCGTGGTTATCTAGCACAATGGATATAACATAGTTGACTTTTTCAACTGATTGGCATATAGGATTTATCAGTGATCAGTATTTTTGATTTATTTAAGATTGGGATTGGACCTTCAAGTTCGCATACCGTCGGACCGATGAAAGCGGCGAATCTGTTCGTTAGCGCATTATCACAGCAGCAGCTACTGACGCAGGTGGATAGGGTGCAAGTCGAGCTATTTGGTTCGCTCGGTGCGACGGGTAAAGGGCACGGTAGTGATATAGCGGTGATGCTAGGTTTGATGGGAGAGCAACCACAGACGACGGATGTCGCCGCTATTTCACAAAAAATTGCCGATATCCAAGCGCAAAACACGCTGTCTCTAAATCAGCAGCATGAGATTAACTTTGTTGCTGACAAGGATTTAATCCTAAATGGTAGGGTATCGCTGCCCCATCATCCCAATGCCCTGACTATCACTGCTTTTACAGACAATGACATTGTTTACCAAAATACGTATTATTCAATCGGCGGCGGGTTCGTGCAGACCGAGCAAGAAGCGCAAGCAAAAGAACCGGTGATTGAAAGCGTTAAAAAACCAGTACCTTATCCGTTTAACAACGCCAAAGAATTATTACAAATTTGCCAACACAATCAACTGTCAATCGCCCAGGTCGTTCGAGCCAATGAACTGGCTAACTTGGGTGAAGATGAGCTGCTGGGTGGACTTAACGATATTTGGCAAGTCATGCAAGACTGTGTCAATGATGGTTGTCGCCATGATGGTATTTTGCCAGGGGGCTTACAAGTACAGCGCCGCGCCAAGGCGATTTATCAGCAGTTATCCGCTGCCGATAGCCGAAAAGCGTTTAATGATGCCCTTGCCGTGATGGATTGGGTCAATCTGTATGCCTTGGCAGTTAATGAAGAAAACGCCAGTGGCGGACGTGTGGTGACTGCCCCCACCAATGGTGCAGCAGGCGTGATACCTGCGGTTATGCATTATTATCGAGATTTTTGTCCAAGTTATACGCTGCAAGGTTTGCATGATTTTCTGCTAACCGCTGCGGCGATTGGCATCATTATCAAAGAAAATGCCAGCATCTCAGGCGCAGAAGTGGGCTGTCAAGGGGAGGTCGGATCGGCGTGTGCGATGGCAGCGGCAGGGTTAACCTATGTGCTTGGCGGTAGTCCTGCGCAATGTGCCAACGCTGCCGAAATTGGCATCGAACATCACCTTGGCATGACGTGTGACCCGATTGCGGGGTTGGTGCAAGTGCCGTGTATCGAACGCAATGCCATGGCGGCAGTAAAAGCGATTAATGCCTCAAGGCTTGCGCTTAAAGGCAATGGGCAGCATGTGGTATCGCTTGATAAAGCCATCAAAACCATGAAAGAGACAGGCAGAGATATGATGTCAAAATATAAAGAAACCGCAATGGGCGGGCTTGCTATCAATGTCCTAGACGAGGATGTTGCCGCCCAGTCAAATTTGATTCCGACGCTGGATGTGACGGTCAATTACAGTCAGTGTTAGTGCTACAATAAAAAAACCGATTCGCCAAGGAATCGGTTTTTTTGTGCTTATCAATCAATCGCAGGTTGATAATCGCCTGTGATAATACCGTCTTTGATGTCATCGGCTTGCGCCAACACTTGCGCCAATAAGGCTTTGACATTGTCAAGCGTGGCGATGGGGCTTAACGTGGTCATTTTAAGCGATTGCACATCTTGGTGAGCATCCCCTTGCTTTTGGTAACTGACGCGCGTCACGCCGATATTGGCTTCACCTTTGGCAAATAGCTCATCGGCGACATTTTGGTTCAAGCTATCAAGCAACTCGGCAGGGTAGTCTTTGGGTACCACGCGAAATAGCACGGAGGCAAACTGTGGCTCTACCAACAATTCAAGCCCATCAGTGGCTTTAATATAGTCAGCGACTTCGCGGGTCAAATCAACGCCATGGTCAATCATCGAGCCGTATAATTCTTCGCCCAAGGCTTCCACTGTCAGCCATAATTTTAGCGCATCAAAACGGCGCGTGGTCTGTAGCGACTTAGAAACTAGGTTGGGTACGCCATGTTCTTCGTCATACGCAGAGTTCAAATATTCAGCTTCATAATGCATGAAGCGATAGTTGGCTTCATCTTTGAGCAAAAATGCCCCGCAAGAGATGCTTTGGAAGTAATGTTTATGGAAGTCGAGGGTAATAGAGTCGGCTTGCTCAATACCTGCAAGTTTATCGCGGTAGTTATTCGATAAAATCAGCGCACCACCCCAAGCGGCATCAATATGAAGCCATGCACCGTACTCATGGGTAAGCTTACGAATCGCAGGGATTGGGTCAATCGCGCCGGCGTCCGTGGTGCCTGCGGTAGCGACCACACAGGCGATGATTTTGCCTTCGGCCTTCAGTTGCGCCATGGTGTGTTCAAGTGCGACAACATCCATCTGCGCTTGGTCATTGACTGGCACAGTGACCACCGATTGAAAACCCATGCCCATCATTGCCATGTTTTTTTGCACGCTAAAATGCGCGTTTTCTGAGCAGATAACTTTCACTTTTTGCATGGCATCGGCTGGGATACCGTCACGCTGTACCGACCATTCTGACCCATCGTCATTTTTATAGTTTTTAGCGATACACCAATCACGGGCGAGTAACACGCCCATCAAGTTGGATTGGGTACCACCTGAGGTGAATACGCCCGCTTGTCCGCTACCAAAACCGACTTTTTGACGTAGCCAATCAATCAGTTGCACTTCCATAAGTGACCCAGCTGGGCTTTGATCCCAAGAGTCCATCGATTGGTTGGTGGCATTTATCAGCACTTCGGCGATTTGACTGGTCACCATCGTTGGGCAGTGCAAGTGAGCAAGCGAATGTGGGTGATGCACTTTTAAGCTTTTATTCAAAAATAACTCAATCGACCGTTTTAATGCGTCTTCCAAGCCTAAGCCTTCTTTAGAAGGTTGAAAGGCAATCTCAGCGCGCAGCTGCTTGATACTACCGCCTGTATACATTTTGTCATTTTTGAGCCAGTCGGTGACAGCTTGTACAGCGGTGTTCATGTTTTTTTGGTAATCAGCAATGGATTGGCTGTCATTACAAAATAACGCTTGGCGGTGCTGTGATAAGTTTGACATGGTAAGTCCTTGCATTCTTTAAGAGAGAGTTAACTATAAATTGTCATTAAACAGAGTGATACGAGCAATTGGTTAATTTATTTTACAAAATTACGCTTATACAGTTGATGATTTACAATATTGGCTTTGGCATCGTTTTTATCCCAAATTTGCAATTCCCACGGATAATAAAAATTGCTCGCATTTTTAAAATATACATGCACACCGATATACCCGTCGATATCACGTAAATACCAATTTTTTAGACTGTAATCTGCTTTCCAATCATCCAGTTTTTCCATGATGTCTGTCACATCAGCCGATGGCAAAATTACCCGAGCACCAAAAATATCATTTAAAATATTATTGACTGGGTACTGGTTTTCTCGTGCCAAATAGCGATTGACTTTGTCATAGATACTTTCAGCCGTTTTAACACGGTAAAAAAAATCGATATTTTGTATATCGGCAAATGCCAAATAATCATTAATCGCTTCATGCAAATTAAGCCGATATGACAAGATAGGCTCAATAGGGACGGTTTTGAGCGTATGTGATAGGTTGATTTTTTGTACCTTGCCTGTTTCGAAATAATCTTGTGAATACTCACCATGAATCCGATTGATTTCTCGAATCAGGCGTTCGGTCTTGGCGATATTGGTTTCCATATTTTACTCAAAATGAAATAATCAGATAATAAAAACGGCAAAGCCACGTCAGTAACTTTACCGTCTTGATAGGCAATAATCAATTACCCACGTACTTTTTGCACGGCTTCTTTGACTGCCTTTTTAAAGCGTTCAAGCACTGCATCACATTCTTCTTGAGTGATGTTAATCGGGCAAAGCAAGCGAATCACTGTACCGCCACGACCGCCTTTTTCCAACAATAACTTGTTGTCAAAACACGCTCTTTGAATCGCATTCGCCATGTCAATATCAGCAGGATACGAGCCGATACGGTCAGCAGGTTTACGCTCATCGACAATCTCAATACCCGTCATCAAGCCGCGACCGCGCACGTTACCGATACAAGGAAATTCTTTGGCGATTTTTTTGAGTTCATCACGCAAGAATTCACCACGGATACGCGCATTTTCTGCCAAGTTTTTGCTGCGGATTTCATCCAATACTTGAATCGATGCCGCCATTGCAAGCTGATTGCCACGGAAAGTACCGGTGTGACCGGCTGGCGCCCATGCGTCGAATTTTTTGTTGATGGCAAGTACGCATAGAGGCAAGCCACCCCCGACCGCTTTACTCATCACCACCACGTCAGGCACGATGTCAGCATGTTCAAAGGCAAACATTTTGCCTGAGCGCGCAAAACCAGCTTGCACTTCATCCAAAATCAACACGATATCATGCTTAGCGGTCACTTCACGGATTTTTTGTAGCCATTTTTTGGGCGCAGGGACAACACCGCCTTCCCCTTGAATCGCTTCTAGGATGACCGCTGCAGGTTTGACCACGCCGCTTTCAACATCTTCAATAAAGTTTTCAAAGTAGTAAGTCAGCGCATCCACGCCTGCTTCACCCCCTAGACCAAGTGGGCAGCGGTATTCATGCGGATAGGGCATAAACTGTACCCCTGGCATCAAATTGCCCACTTTCTCTTTGGCAGACAAATTGCCGGTCATGGCAAGCGCGCCATGGGTCATACCGTGATAACCACCGCTAAATGCGATAACGTTGTCACGCCCTGTATAAGTTTTTGCTAATTTAATTGCCGCTTCTGTACCGTCAGCACCGGTCGGACCGCAAAATTGCAATACAAAATCTTTTGGGAAAAAAGACAGCAAGGATTCGGTAAATGCATCTTTGACAGGTGTAGTGATATCTAGGGTGTGCAGTGGCAGACCACTTTCTAACACATCATATAAGGCTTGTTTGACGGCTGGGTGGTTGTGACCCAAGGCTAATGTACCAGCACCGGCTAGGCAATCAAGGTAATCATTGCCTTCAACATCGGTGACCCAAATACCTTGGGCTTTAGCTATAGCTAGCGGTAGTTTGCGGGGATAACTACGAACATTAGATTCCATCGTGCTTTGACGAGTTAAGTAATATTCGTTAGTGGCATGAGAAATAGGGTGTACAGGGGTTTGAACGCTCATATCGGATTACCATCTCAGATAAGGGTTTAAGAAAATTTGCTTGTGGCTATCTTTCTCGAACTTGTGAATAACATATCAGTCAGGATGACTGACACCAAAACAAAAACGTTATACCGCAGAACCCCAAAATGCCATAACACTGCACCCAAGACCTAACAATATAACGTTCAAAATTTATGGGGGCATAATACCCTTTTTTTGTGAAAAATACAGTCTTTTTTGCAAAAAATCGCCTCAATCTTTCAAATTGATAACACAGGCTATATTTTGCGATGGCAAAGGCAAAAAATCACGGTAAGCGGTGAGCAATGAGCGGCACAACACTACGAAGCAGGGTGGAAATTCTAACAATCGTTGACAGTCAATGCAGTTTATCAAAACGATTCAATCACTATCTCAATAAAAAATTACTTAGTTAATACCATATTAATGAATTATTTGGTACAAAATAGCCAAGTGTCAGCACGCCTAATAATATCCAAGCTTACACCATCAAAATTTTATAAAAGCTAAATACGGCTTAGTATTGAGACCTTTACATGAATAAACATACAAAAACTTATTAAAAAATATAATAAAATCAATTAAATAGAAAAATAGACTGGCAAAAAAACTAGTAAAAAAATTACCAAAAAAAAGGATGGCTACATACGCAAAAATAACAAACCCTCCTAATGTTAGCATCATCCTTGCGTAGGCAAGGCATAGCGAATTTTTAGAAATAAGTTTGATAACAGGCGTCAATCCTAGATAACACACTTACCAATAAACCCATAACAACTAGACGAGAAGCAACTTTATGCCACAATCCTTAACACTTACTATCAATCAGCAACAACACACGTTGACGAATCTAGATGTACGTACCACGGTGCTGGATGTCTGTCGCAACCATCTTGGCTTGACAGGCAGCAAAAAAGGCTGTGACCACGGTCAGTGTGGCGCGTGTACCATGCTGATTAACGGTCAGCGGGTCAACAGCTGTCTAACCCTAGCGGTCATGCACGAAGGCGATAGCATCGAAACCATTGAAGGCATTGGCTCACCTGAAGCGCTTGACCCGATTCAACAAGCATTTTTGGAACATGACGCCTTTCAATGTGGTTATTGTACGCCTGGGCAGATTTGCTCGACCAAAGCGATGATTGAAGAACTCCGCCAAAACTGGGCAAGTCATGTGTCGAATGATTTGATGCAGCCTTTATCAAAAGATACAGCACAATTTAAACAACAATTAGATAAAGAAATCTCTGAGCGTATGAGTGGCAATATTTGTCGCTGCTCGGCATACCCCAACATCGTGCGAGCTATTAAACAGGTATTACAAGAAACCGATTTTTCGGCAGAGACAGATAAGGTAACTACTCAGACAGCTCAAACAGCAGCTACTCAGGCTACAGGAGTGTCGCTATGAAAACTTTTGATTATCAGCGCGCCAACTCGGTGGATGACGCCATCAAAATAGCCACTTTAGCTGAGGGGCATATGGTTGAAGCGCAGCGCCCGTTTTTTATCGCTGGGGGTACCAATTTACTTGACTTGATGAAACTCGAAATCGAACAGCCGACGCAGCTGATTGATATTTCACGTTTGCCGCTTAATACAATTGAAGCCACGCCAGAAGGTGGGTTAAAAATCGGCGCTATGGTCAGTAATAGTGAATTAGCGGCTCACCCTGTTATTCGTCAAGATTATGCGGTGCTTGCCCGTGCCTTGTTGTCGGGTGCATCGCCGCAACTGCGTAACAAAGCCAGTACTGGTGGCAATCTACTACAGCGTACCCGTTGTTACTATTTTTATCAGCCTGATAGTCCGTGTAATAAGCGTGAGCCCAATTCTGGCTGCGGGGCAAAAGCAGGTCTTCATCAGAACTTAGCAATTTTAGGCACGAGCGAGCAGTGTATTGCCACCCATCCATCAGATATGGCGGTGGCAATGCGATTACTCGACGCCATCATTGTTATCCAGCAACCCGATGGACAAACCCGGCAAGTGCCTATCGCTGAATTTTATCGCTTACCTGAGCAAACCCCCCATATTGAAACTTGTTTGAATCTAGGTGATTTGATTACCCATATCATTCTACCGCCACCTTTAAAAGGCGTGCATAGCTATGACAAAGTGCGTGACCGTGCGTCGTATGCCTTTGCTTTGGTGTCCGTCGCTGCCGTGATTGAGCATGATAATGACACACTCACCAATGTGCGACTTGCATTTGGCGGTATTGGCAGTCAGCCGTGGCGAAATACCGACATTGAAAAAATACTTATCGGTAGCACGGGCGATGCCGTGAGTATTGAGCTTGCGGTGGCGACCCTATTCAAAGAAGCAAAAACCGATGAACAAACTGAGTACAAGACCGTGCTAGTACAACGTCTTTTACACCATATTGTGCAGCGGGCGTTACAACAACCCAATCAATCAAGTCCTTTAAGTAGTGGAGTGAGTGCATGAGCCTAACACAAATTTTTGGCGAATCGCCCCTTGAAAAAAAACTGACCATGGACAAGCCTGTCGAGTCACGACTAGATACGACCGATAGCAAACTCGTTGGCAAACCACTGAGCCGTATCGAAGGACACCTAAAAGTCGCAGGCAAAGCCACCTATACTGCTGAGCACCAATTTGACGACTTGTGTCACGGTGTCATGGTCGGCGCTACCATCGGTAAAGGCAAGGTAAAAAAAGTACATAAAGATACCGCCTTACAAGTTGCGGGTGTGATTGGGGTGTTTCATGACCCGCTGTTTTTACGCAACCCGCAACAAGGCGGTGTCAAAATGGCGCCTGTACAAGGGGCAAGCGAAGTTTTTTATCATGGACAGCCGATTGCTTTGGTGGTCGCAGAAACCCTAGAGGCAGCTCAAGAAGGCGCGAAGGCGTTACAAATTGACTATGAAAATGATGAAAAACACGGGCATTTTGACTTTAACAAGCAAAAAAAGCATACCCAGTTTATTGATTGGGTAACCGATAAAAGTGACGACATTGGCAAGCCTGAAAAAACGCTTGAGCAAGCAGAAGTCAAAGTCGATGTGACTTATACCACACCTAGCCAAAGTAACATGCCGATGGAACCGCACAGTTCGTTGGCGCGTTGGTTTGAGGGTAAGCTAACCCTTCATACTTCTAACCAAATGCTTGCCTCTTCCAAAATACAACTTGCCAGAGCCTTAGATATACCGGAAGACGATGTCCGTTTGCTATCGCCCTATGTTGGTGGCGGGTTTGGCTCAAAACTGGGTATTTCGCCAGAGTCAGTGATGGCAGCCATTGCGGCTAAAGACTTAAAACGCCCGGTACTTGTGAACATGACCCGACCGCAAGTCATGGAAACTACCGTCAGACGCACCAACACCGAACAACGGGTGGCATTGGGGGCGGATAAAGATGGTAAAATCCATACTATTATTCATAATAGCATTGTCACCAATTTACCGTCAGAAACGTTTTTTGAGCCAGTGGCGGTTTCTACCCACTTTTTATATGGCGGTGACAATCGCCAAATCAAATACGAAATGGCGCGCATGAATTTTACCTTAACAGGTTCTATGCGTGCTCCTGGCGAAGCGGTGGGTCAGTTGGCGCTCGAATGTGCCATGGACGAACTGGCGCATGCACTAAATCTGTGCCCCATCGAACTGCGAAAACGCAATGAACCTAGCGAAGACCCAAGTAAAAAAATTCCTTACAGCACCCGAAAATTGCTGGCGTGTATGGAGCAAGGGGCAAAAGCCTTTGGGTGGGATGAACGCCCACAAACGCCCGCAAGTCGCCTTGAGGGCGATTGGCTGATTGGCTATGGGATGGCGTGCGCCGCGCGTAGCAACGAATTAAAACCCTCGCAAGCCCGTGTGAGCCTGTTGCCTTCTGAAAAACCGTTTGGGGTCATGGCTCGTATCGAAACTGACATGACTGACATCGGTACAGGTAGCTATACTATTTTTGCGCAGGTGGTTGCCGATATGCTGGGCTTACCGATTGACCATGTCGAGGTCAAACTTGGCGATACCGATTTGCCGCCGGCTGCAGGGTCAGGCGGTAGCTGGGGAGCTTCAAGTGCTGGTAGTTCTATTTATCTAGCGTGTGAAGCGCTACGAGAAAAGATTGCCCAAAGTGTGGGACTACATGCCGATAGCATTGGCTTTAAACAAGGCAATCTATATAGACAATTTGAGCATGACCCTAGCCTAGCTGAAAAAATTGGCGAAAAAATTAACCACACGTTAACCGATACGTTGGATAAACTAGCAGAAAAAACAGGGTTTAATTCTGAGGTCTCTATGGAGCACCAAGATAATGTACTCGATTGGGAACAAGTCGATACCCAGTTACCGCTGAGCAGTTTTTTGCAGCAATATGCCCCTCATGGCTTGGTAGCTAATGGTGAAATCGAACCTGGTAAAACCAAAAAAGAATACCGCCATGCAGGCTATGGCGCACAGTTCGCTGAAGTCGGGGTACACCGGGTAACGGGTGAAATTCGGGTTCGCCGTATGCAAGGCACATTTGCTGCAGGGCGTATTTTAAATGAAAAAACAGCGCGCTCGCAGTGCTTTGGTGGGATGGTGTTTGGTATAGGGGCAGCCTTGATGGAGCAAATTCACCATGATAAACGTGACGGTCGTCTATGTAATCATGATTTAGCCGAATATCAAGTGTGTGTGAATGCCGATGTGCCTGACTTAGAGGTAATAATGTTACCCGAAACTGACCCCTATGCCAACCCGCTCCACAGCAAAGGCATAGGCGAATTGGCATTATCAGGGGCAGGGGCAGCCATTGCCAATGCAATTTTTAATGCCACAGGCGTTAGAGTACGAGACTACCCCATTACTTTGGATAAACTGCTGTACCAGTTGCCATTACTGTAATCGGGTACACTGTCATTTGCTATGAACCATTTGTTTGATATTTTTGATACCCTTGAGCAGTTACCGCCCAACAGTGAGGCGGTACTAGCCACAGTGGTGAGTGTCGAAGGGTCAGCCTATCGGCAACCTGGTGCTAGAATGTTGATTTTAGCCGATGGTCAATCCATAGGCATGGTGAGTGGCGGTTGTCTTGAAAAACACTTGGTTCAGCGAGCCTTCTGGCTCACGCGAGATGGGGCAACGCTCAAAACCTATCATACCGCAACCGATAGTCAGTTATCACAAGATGGGGTAGCTGATGACAGTGATGAACAAGAAGGCTTTGGGCTCGGCTGTCAAGGCGTCATTCAAGTATTATTTGAACGTCTGGTTTTAAATGAGCAATCTGTATTATTTGCCTGTTTTCAGCGCTTAAAACAGACAAAACAGCCACAAACACTGGCTACAGTTATCACCTCAAACTCAGATGAGTTTGTGGTTGGACAGCATCTGCCTTTGACACAGTTGTCGCAATTGGGTCAACAAGACTGGCAATTGGTTAATCAAAGCGCTGCCAGCCGTAAAAGTCGATTTATGCTGCATGTTTATCAAAAACAATCGCAACAACTGAGCGTCTTTGTAGAAACGCTACAACCGCCACTACAGTTATTAATTTTTGGGGCGGGGCAAGATTGTTTACCCTTGATGACCATGGCAAATTTACAAGGCTGGCAGGTGACGGTGATTGATAGTCGTTTGGATGCGATTGCCCGTTGTCGCGGGCAGGCTCACGCCAATTTTGTGCAGATTGCCCTTGATGAGGCTGAGTCTGTGCAGACTTTTTTTGAGTCACCGCAGCCGACCGCTGTGGTGATAATGACCCATAGTCTGAGTCAAGACAGAGTATGGCTCAGCCAAGCCTCTAAAGCCCAAAAATCGCCTTTTTTTATTGGGCAATTAGGGCCAACCTATCGCACTGAGCAGTTGCTTAGTGAGATTGACGATGGTTATCAACTGGTGAAACCTGCTAATTTGTTCTATCCTGTGGGTTTAGCGCTCGGTGGGGATACGCCCGAAGCGGTAGCTTTATCTATCACTGCCCAAATTCAACAGGTATATCATGAGCGTCACGCCTAGTAATTTAATCGTGGTGATTTTGGCGGCAGGATTGAGCCAGCGTCTTGGTTTTGCCAAGCAGCTGATTGTAAAAAATCATCAAACCTTGCTGGCTGAAAAAATTCAACTGGCACGCCAATTGCACCCTTATCAAGTGTTGGTGGTTTTGCCAAAACTTGATAACCCACTATCTAAAGCATTATACAATGAAGTTGCACCATTTGCCGTCACAGTCGTTGATAATCCAACGCCGCAAACAGGGATGGCGCAATCGATTCAGTATGCAATGACAACATTACAACAACAGTCAGTAAGTGCTACGATGCGAATTTTGTTTTTGACTGTTGACCAAGTGGCGATAACCCTCGATGATTTGACGCTATTAAGCCAAAATGTTGAGGACCACCAGCTGATTGTGAGTGAGTATGGTGATAACAATCGACCAATTTGGGGGATTCCCGTCAATTTACCT
Organism: Moraxella sp. CTOTU47616; assembly: GCF_032017465.1. Taxonomy (NCBI): domain Bacteria; kingdom Pseudomonadati; phylum Pseudomonadota; class Gammaproteobacteria; order Moraxellales; family Moraxellaceae; genus Moraxella; species Moraxella sp. CTOTU47616. The sequence goes on along the minus strand of NZ_DALZPU010000006.1, from coordinate 42,968 downwards.
TGGGGTTTTTTGCGAGCATTTGGTCATCAGTTGCAAGGCGATAAAGGTTTTCGGGCGTTATGGCAACATCGAACTACTATCGTTTCGCCCACCGACGCTACGGTTTATCGGCTTTATCCGCTACCGCTGCCGCATTTAAGCCAAGATATTGATACCTTAGAACAATTTGAGCAGCTAAAAACAGCCTATCACCTTTTGCCGCCGACCCAACATTTTAATTGAGATAATGATGATTTCTGTCAATGAACTAAAACAAGCGATTAATGAGCGCCTAGAGAACTATTTAACGTCGCATTTGGGCGAGGTAAAGACGACAACAGTGGGTTTGTTAGAGGCGCAAAACCACATCTTAGCCCAAGATATTGCGGCATCCTTTGATATTCCCCGCCAAAATCTATCATCCATGGACGGTTTTGCGATTGCTATGAGTAGCTATCTTGACCACGATAGCCAACTTGAAATCATCGGTGAATCGGGGGCAGGTAAACCTTTTAACGGTCGTTTAAGACCCAATCAAGGCGTGCGAATTTTTACCGGCGCGGTGGTGCCAAATGACTGCGACACGGTGGTGATGCAGGAAGACACCAACCTTAGCGACATTCAGCACAGTTTGGATAACACCCAGGCCTATCACATTCGCTTGACCCAAACCGCTAAGGTGGGCGCAAATATTCGCCGCCAAGGCGAGGAAGTGCAAGCAGGCGAAACTGTTTTAACAATTGGTAAACGCCTAAACCCCACCGATATCAGCTTACTTGCCAATTTGGGCGTGGATAGCGTGCAGGTATTTCAGATACTCACGGTTGGCATTATTGCCACCGGCGATGAGCTGGTTGATGTGGGGCAGCCGCTGGCAACGCTTGCCCAAATTTATAATTCCAACACGCCCACGCTAAAAGCGTTATTAAAGCAGTTGCCGATTGCGATTCAAGATTATGGCATTGTCCCTGACAACCTTGAAACCACTCGCCGCACTGTTCAGCAAGCGATAGTCGAATGTGATGTGATTATTTCTACGGCGGGTGTATCGGTGGGTGATTATGATTTTTTAACCCAAGTCATTCAGGCGCTTGGCAAAATTCACCATTACAAAGTGGCGATGAAACCAGGTAAACCTTTTATATTTGGGGAATTTGAGCAAGATAAAAAAACGGTCATGTATTTTGGGTTACCCGGCAATCCGCTATCTACCGTGGTGTGCTGCCTTAATTTTGTCCAACCCGCGCTGTGGCAACTATCGGGCGCGATACCATCAGACATCCCAAAACCGCTGCAACTGTTTGCCAAAACCACCCACGACATCAACAAGCGAGCAGGACGCCAAGATTATCAGCGAGCGATTTTTTGCCAAAATGAAGACGGCAGTTTTAGTGTCACTCCTTTATCTGCCCAAGACTCCCACCGTGTAAAACAGCTTAGCCACGCTAATTGCTTGCTTATATTGCCCCAAGACAATGCAGGGGTAAAAGCAGGCGAAATAGTGGCGGTGCAGCCGTTTAGTTGGAATTTTAGCTAACGATGATTCCGCAACATTCTTCATTAAATTTGGTGGACAATTTTCATCGCCAGTTAAGCTATTTACGCCTGTCGATTACCGATTTTTGCAACTTTCGCTGTCATTACTGTCTGCCCGATGGCTATACTGCCAACGCGGGTAAACGCCCTGACAACGAGCTTTCTGTATCCGAAATTGATATTTTAATACAAGCCTTTGCCAAACTAGGTACCACCAAAGTGCGGCTGACGGGGGGTGAGCCATCGATTCGACAAGATTTACCGCGCATCATCGAACTTGCCAAACAGACCCAAGGCATCCAAACAGTGGCGGTCAGCTCCAACGGCTATCGCCTTGCCAAGCATTTAGCCGACTGGCAAACGGCAGGGCTAAATCAGCTTAACATCAGTATTGATAGCTTTGACCCCACCATTTTTAAACAAATCACCGGCTTTGATATATTGCCAACGCTGCTAAAAGACATGGATAAATTGCTAGCAACCACCGATATTAAGCTAAAACTCAACGGTATTTTGATGGCAGACACCGCCTTTGATAACTTGCAATCTGTATTAAGTTTTGTCAAAAATCGCCCTGTTACTTACCGTTTTATTGAGTTTATGCAAACCTCGGATAATAAAGCTTTGTTTTTTGCCCAACATAGCAGTGGTCAGCGTATCAAAGATTTTTTATTACAAAATGGTTGGCAATCCCAACGTCGAGCAAGCGATGCAGGACCTGCGATTGAATATCGCCATGCCGATTATGTCGGTGGCATTGGGCTGATTGAGCCTTATGCCCCGCAGTTCTGCGACAGTTGTAATCGGCTGCGAGTGAGTAGCCAAGGCAAAGTACATTTGTGTTTGTTTGATAATGGCAGTTATGATGTGCGAGGGTTTTTGGCAAATGGCGATGTCGATAGATTGGTTCATGCCTTGCAAAGGTTAATGCCGATTAAGCCCGAGCATCATTTACTCAAGCAAAACGACAGTGGTATCATGGCGAATTTGTCGATGATTGGCGGTTAATCGATGACGGGTGATTTTTAAAATATAAAATAGGCAAATTTAAGAAAAATTTGCTTATCCAAGCGCCGCTTGATAAGCGTACACGTCGCTATAATGTTGTGCAACATTTGAGGGGTGAAAATCCAAAACATGACAACACAATTAACTCCCTTAGACCTGACACATTTAGACGCACACGGCGATATATCCATGGTTGATGTGTCGGGCAAATCGATAACCCAACGCACCGCCACCGCCGTAGGGCAAGTCATTTTCCCTAGCGACAGTTACCAAGTGATAAAATCCGCCGACGGCATCACCAAAAAAGGCTCAATCATTCAGACCGCGCATATCGCAGGGGTCATGGCAAGCAAACGCACCCACGAGCTGATTCCGCTTTGCCACCAGCTGCCACTCGATGGGGTAAAAATCGGCTTTGAGTATGATGATAACAACTGCTCAATCCACGTCACTGCCACTGTCAAAGTCACCCACAAAACAGGCGTAGAAATGGAAGCCTTAACCGCTGTGTCGGTGGCTTGCCTAACGATTTACGACATGACCAAAGCATTATCTCACGACATCACCATCAGCGATATTAAGCTACTCACCAAAACAGGGGGCAAATCCGACTATGCCAACACCTAGCACGTCTGAGAAAAATTTAGCCATCTTATACTTTGCAAGCCTTGCTGAACAAGCAGGGAAAGATGAAGAAACAATCCGCTTTGACGGTGATAACTTGACCGAGCTTTACCAAACATTAAGCGCACACTACGGTTTTAAACTCGCCCAAACCAAACTTGCTGTGGCAATCAATCACCACATTGCCAACTGGCAAACGCCGCTCCAAGATGGCGATATCGTCGCCTTTATTCCACCTGTGGCAGGCGGTTAAATATCACATACACCCTTTAAAAAATATAGAGAAAACCATGAATGCATTGCATCAAGGCTCAGCCACCATTAGCATCAGTGAAGACCAAGCCTACCAAACCGTGATTACCAGCGGCTTTGCATTGACTGACCGAGCCATTGACGATAGACGGCTTAAACACGCCTTAATGAGCGATACTTGTGGGGCGTTAGCGACATTTGAAGGCTGGGTGCGTAACCACAATAACGCTCGCCCTGTTAGCAAACTCACTTACTACGGCTACGAGCAACTGGCACTCAATCAAGGCAAAAAACTGATTGAACAAGCCAAAGCCCAGTTTGACATCGAAAACGCCATTGCCATACACCGTATTGGCGACCTTGCGATTGGTGAGATGGCGGTGTGGATTGGGGTAGTGGCTGCCCACCGTTATCCTGCATTTGATGCGTGTCGTTGGCTACTGGATGCGATTAAAGCGGATATCCCTGTGTGGAAACAAGAATTTTATACCGACAGTACTGAGAGTCTGTGGCTTTCTAATAATGGTTAATAAGCAATGACAACTATCGTATTAAGCGTGCTGTTTTTTATTTCTGCCTTGCTCTATTCATCAGTCGGGCATGGGGGCGCATCGGGCTATCTTGCGATGATGGGGTTAGTCGGCGTTGCGCCAAGTATGATGAAACCTACCGCACTATGTCTCAATATTTTGGTGTCAATCATTGCGTTTTGGCGATTTTATTCTGCAAAAAACTTTTCTTGGCAAATTTTTATTCCCCTTGCTATTGCCGCGGTGCCGATGGCGTTTATCGGGGGAATGACCCATTTGCCCAGTCATTTATATAAGCCGATTGTTGGGATGGTACTGATTTTTTCGGCTATTTATTCATTTATCTTTGCCAAAAAACTTACCAGCGAGCAACCATTAAAACAGGTGTCAAAATGGCTTTTGGCAATCGTGGGGGCGGTTTTAGGGTTGCTGTCGGGATTGACGGGGGTGGGCGGTGGTGTGTTTTTAAGTCCAATTTTATTGTTTAACCGTTGGGCAAGCCCTAAAGTTGTCGCGGGGGTAGCGTCCGGGTTTATTTTGGTGAATTCAATTTCAGGCTTGTTTGGTGTGTTATCGACAGGGGCAAAGCTGCCAAATCAACTACCAATTTGGCTTGTAGCAGTGTGTGTAGGGGGTTTTATTGGCGCAACTTATGGTAGTAAACGCCTTGCCGACCCCATGCTCAATAAATTATTATCTCTGGTGTTAGTTATTGCAGGGATGAAAATGCTGGCAAATTTTTAACGGTTATGTAGACCCCAACCGCTGCCTCTAGCACCAACCTAAAAAAGTACCAATCTAAAAAAGTACCAATCTAAAAAAATACGATGAATTGCAACATCTAATCATTTCAATGCTTAAGCTATAAAAAAAACCCATTGCAGGAGGTGAGCAATGGGCTGAGGAAAAGCACAAGTAAGTGTTAAAAATCTGAAAATTTTTGACAATAAACGCGGTTTATCAAAATTATTTAAGCGCTATATTAATAAAAAATTCGCAAATTAATACGCTCTGACTGATTAATTGGATACAAAATAGCCGACTATCAATAAATCTGATAACAGCAAAATTTGCTAAAAGCGAAATAATTCTTATTGTTATTATTATTGTTGTCGGACGTTATGATAACAATAAAAGTCTATATTTTTGACTAGCTAATTACACCCTGTTACTTTTGAAGTGTTTTTTATACAATGACATATTTAGTAAAAAATACCATAAAATCAATACGGTAAAGTGGCTTGATTGTTGAAAAATATGACAAAAATGAGCATTATGGGCAAAAAATAATGACATTACTTTGAGAACCGTTATAATTATTTCAACTAAAATTAGCGTTACGCCGCGCCCTACAACAAGAATGAACGAAAAATCCCATGACCGATAAGCCAGTGACCGACGAGAGAGCCAACCCCCCTGTTGCCTCGGGCAGTATTTTTAACCTGCCCAACAACTTGACCATTGCGCGCATCGTGATGATTCCGCTGTTTGTGGCGATTGCTTATTGGCCGCCTGCGATGGGGATTGGACAGAGCGCCATTAGCGACAATGCAATTGCCAACATAGGCATGTATCAGTTTAGCGATAGCCTTCTACGCCACTTTTTATTGACGGCTGTATTTGTTTTGGCGGCAATTACCGATTGGTTAGATGGCTACTTTGCCCGCAAGCTCAATATGACATCGGCATTTGGGCGGTTTCTTGACCCTGTGGCGGATAAACTGATGGTTGCTGCCGCGCTAATTATCTTGGTGCAGTGGCATCCTGATATTGTCATGGCGATTTCAGCGATTGTTATCATTTCACGGGAGATTGCCGTCTCTGCCTTGCGTGAGTGGATGGCAGAGCTGGGCAATCGTACCAGCGTTGCAGTGTCATATGTGGGCAAGATGAAAACCACTTTTCAAATGGTGGCAATTACGGTGTTACTACTCAATTGGGAATCACTTGAGATGACGGGATATTTACTATTGGTCATTTCAGTGGTGTTGACGTTATGGTCAATGTTTATCTATCTAAAAGCGGCATGGCCCTATCTAAAACAGCCTTAATTGATGACTTTAAAAAAAGCTGATGATGTTAAAAAAATGGATTATTCTAAAAAATTGTTAGTTAAGAATTTACCATAAAAAACCCCAGTTAAAAACTGGGGTTGTATTTTTTAATGCAAACCATTAAAAGGTCACGGCATGGTTTTCACCCATATTTTCTGCAGTTTTCCCTTCTTGGACAGCCGCGGATACCATTTTAAACATATCCACCACCTTATTACCGCTTAACCAATACTGCGCGCCGTTACATTCAATACAAATCACTTGCACGTTAGGATCTTCTTTACCTTTTTCATAGAACGCCGCATAAATTGGGCTCCAAAGCTCATCTAGTTTGGCTTTGTCATTAACTAGCTTAGCCGTACCATTGATAGATACAAAGTCTTTTTGGTCGCTTGAGGTATAAGATAAGTTGACTTGTGGATTTTTTTCCAAGTCTTTGATAGTTTCTGATTTGCGATCGCCGATGAACCAAATTTTACCATTTTCTAATTCATTTTTATTAGTGGTCATTGGGCACGCATGTAAATGTTTTTCGTCTGCAGTAATGGTGGTCATCATTGCATATTTGACGCCTTCAATCACTTTATTAATATTTTCAATATGTTGCGCTTTGGTGAGATCTGCCATGAGAATGTCCTTGTTATTATATGGTTATTATACGTCTCAAAGTTAATGCTAAAAAATTTATTACTAGCTTGCAAAAAAGTTACGTTAAAACTGGGTTAAAGTCACTAACATGGACGATAATATCGGCTTTTGTTATTTAAGTCTGTCGAAAAGCTGCAAATAATTGGTATAAAACCGTTAACCATGTTATCGCAAGGTAACGCAATTGAAAGGCAATTTATAAAAAACACAGGGTGAAATCACAGCCTATCGCCATCAAGACAAGTGATACGCCCGTGGGTTTAATGCTATAATAGCCGCAAATTTTTCTGTTATTTTCCCAACTTTTCCCAAAGCAAGCGGAACTTTCTATGACTATCATCGCTGGATACCCATTTTTAACCGATTTTCAAACCACTAAACTGCTAAATTCCCTTAGCCAAAAAACCAATCTCAAAATCACTCACTTAAAAAGCCAGCAAGTTTATATTTTTTCTAAAGATTTGGCAGAACACGACTATAAAAAAGCGATAGATTTGCTCAATCATGGTGACGAAATCGCACTTAATCAAGCAAGCCAACATGAAAGCCAAAATGAAAATAAACAGGCGCTGCAAATCATCGTCAGCCCACGTTTTGGTACGATTAGCCCTTGGGCAAGTAAAGCGACGGATATTTTTAACAATTGTGAGATAGCGATTGACCGTGTTGAGCGCTTGGTGGTGTATACGCTCATAGGCGAAAATTTGCCTGAAAAGCTCCCGCATGATATCGAGATGATGTTGTACGACCGCATGACCCAAAGCCTATTTTATGATTTGGCAAAGGCTCAGCACTTATTCGATGACCACGAGCCAGCACCGCTCAACCATGTCGATGTGATGGGCAAAGGGCGTGAGGCGTTAGAATCCGCCAACCGTGAGTTTGGTTTTGCGTTATCGAGCCAAGATATTGACTACTTGATGGATGCCTATGTTAATGCGCTGAAGCGCAATCCGACCGATGTTGAGCTGATGATGTTTGCCCAAGCCAACTCGGAGCATTGCCGCCACAAGATTTTTAATGCTCAATGGACGATTGATGGGGAAGTACAGCCAAAATCCCTGTTTGGCATGATTAAAAATACCTTCGAGCAAAATCCCAACGACATCTTGTCTGCCTATAAAGACAATGCCGCGGTGGTAAAAGGGCATGAAGGACAGCGTTTTTATCCGCTACTAAACAGCGACAACAATCATTTAGCATACGATTTTCACCAAGAGCCGATTGATATCTTGATGAAAGTCGAAACCCACAATCACCCAACGGCGATTGCACCGTATGCAGGCGCGGCAACAGGCTCTGGCGGTGAAATCCGTGACGAGGGCGCGACAGGTCGTGGTGGTAAACCCAAAGCAGGATTGGCAGGATTCCATGTGTCGCATTTGCAGCTGCCTGATATGCCAGAAAAATGGGAGCACAGCGGAAAAGTCTCGACTGCTGACTACGGCAAGCCAGCGCGTATGGCGTCCGCATTAGAAATCATGACCCAAGCGCCGCTTGGTAGTGCGGCGTTTTCCAATGAATTTGGTCGTCCAAATCTGGTCGGTTATTTTCGCTCATTTCAATTGGATACCTCAAAAGACCAAGATGGCAGCCAAATGCGGGGCTATCACAAACCCATCATGATTGCCGGTGGTTACGGTAATATCAAACGCAATTTGGTGGAAAAAAATCCGATTCAGCAAGGCGATTTGCTGATTGTGTTAGGCGGTCCTGCCATGCAAATCGGCTTGGGCGGTGGCGCGGCAAGTTCGGTGGATAGTGGTGAGCTTGATGAAGGCTTGGACTTTGCGTCCGTGCAACGTGACAATGCCGAGATGGAACGTCGCTGTCAAGAAGTCATTGACCGCTGTTGGGCAATGGCGGGAAACCAGCCAGATGAAGATAACAATCCGATTGTGTCGATTCATGACGTGGGGGCAGGGGGTTTGTCAAACGCCATGCCCGAGCTTGTGAATGACCACGAACTTGGTGCAGTGTTAAACTTGCGTAAAGTGCCGTCGCTTGAGCATGGCATGTCGCCAATGGCGATTTGGTCAAATGAAGCCCAAGAGCGCTATGTGTTGGCAATCCGCCCACAGAGCCGTGAGCTATTTGATAGTATCTGTGAGCGCGAGCGTTGCCCGTATGCGATTTTGGGTGAAGCGACTGACGTGCGTGAGTTGGTGGTCAATGACCCGTTACTCAACACCAAAGGCGACCAACAACCGGTCGATATGCCCCTACAAGTGCTACTTGGTGGCACGCCAAAAATGCAGCGTAGCTTTAGCCGTAGCACGCCAACACTGCAAGCGTTAAATCTTGATAAAGTCGATTTGGCGGAAGCGGTCAAAGACGTGCTGCGTCACCCAACGGTTGCCAGCAAATCTTTCTTAATTAGCATTGGCGATCGTTCCATCACGGGTATGGTAGTACGTGACCAATATGTTGGACGTTACCAAGTGCCAGTGGCGGACTGTGCTGTTACCGCTTCTGCTCTCCTCCCTGTCGATGGCAAACCGATGACAGGCGAGGCCATGAGTATGGGCGAGCGTACCCCAGTTGCTTTGATTAATCCTGCCGCATCTGCGCGCCTTGCCGTTGCCGAAGCCATTACCAATATCGCAGGGGCGAATATCGCCAAGCTATCAGACATTACCTTGTCGGCGAACTGGATGGCAGCCTGTGGTGAAGACAAAGAAGACCAAGCCTTGTTTGATGCGGTGTATGCCGTGGGCGAAGCGCTTTGTCCGGCACTTGGTATTGCCATTCCTGTGGGTAAAGACAGCTTGTCAATGCGGGCGAATTGGTCAGATGAGCAAGCAAACAAGTCTGTGGTGTCACCCATGTCGCTCATTATCACTGCCTTTGCCCCTGTGCAAGATGTCACCAAAACCTTAACCCCAGAATTGCTAACCAGCTCAGCGCTTGGCGAAACCGCCTTTTATCGCTTAGACTTATCAAAAGGTCAGTTCCGCTTGGGTGGCTCAATCCTTGCCCAAACCCTAAGCCAACTGGGTGATACTTGCCCAGATTTGGATAATCCGCAAGATTTAATTAACTTTTTTAACTTTATCCAGCAAGCCAACAACCAAGGCTTAATCACCGCATATCATGACATTGGTGATGGCGGTTTGCTTGCCACCATCGCTGAGATGCAATTCACCAGTCGTCAAGGCGTAAAATTGGTGTTAACTGATGATAATTTACTCGGTCAATTGTTTGCTGAGGAACTCGGTGCGGTGATCCAAATTAAAACCCATCAGGTGGCTCAGTTGTTAGCGCTTGCCGAAACCACAGGCGTCAGCGAGCTGTTAAGCTTGGTCGGTCAAAGCACCGATGAGGACAGTTTACTCATCCAAACAGCCACGCAAAATTTACGTTTTGAGCGTAGCGAGCTTGAGCAAGAATGGAGCAAAGTCAGCTACCATATCGCCAAAAACCGTGAAAATCCCGAATGCGTACAACAAGCCTTTGATTTGATTGGTGATAAATCCCATCAAGGTTTAATCGCGCAAGCTAATTATGATCTCAACCAAGCGATTGAAGCCCCCTACATCAATAGCCGCAGCGCACAGCCCAAAGTCGCCATTTTGCGTGAGCAAGGCGTGAATGGTCAGCTAGAAATGGCAGCAGGCTTTAAACGCGCAGGGCTAGAAGCCGTCGATGTGCATATGAGTGACTTGCTCAAAGGGCGTGTCAACTTGCGTGACTTTGATGGGCTGGTGGCTTGCGGCGGCTTTAGTTATGGCGATGTGCTTGGCGCTGGTGCTGGCTGGGCAAAATCGGTTCTGTTCCATGACGAATTACGCATGCAATTTGTGCGATTCTTTACCCGACCAGAAACCTTCTCGCTTGGCGTGTGTAACGGCTGTCAGATGATGAGCCAGCTTAAAGACTTGATACCAGGCGCAGAGAATTTCCCCCGTTTTATCGCCAATAAATCAGCACGCTTTGAAGCACGCACGGTGAATGTGAAAATTGAACGTACCAAGTCGGTGCTGTTAAAAGGCATGCAAGAGAGCATTCTACCGATTGCGGTAGCACATGGCGAAGGCTTTGCTACGTTGAGCAATACCGATATCGCAGGGATGAGTGCACATGGGCAAATTGTGATGCGTTATGTGGACAGTCTCGGCACACCAACCGAGCATTATCCGCTCAATCCAAATGGCTCACCACAAGGGGTGACAGGAATTTGTAGCACCGATGGGCGTGTGACCTTGATGATGCCACACCCAGAGCGCAATTTGATGGCGTATAACCACAGCTGGAAGCCTGAAGCGTGGGACAATGACGGGGCGTGGATGCGGATGTTTAGAAATGCTCGGGCATTTTTAAGATAAGAGTTAAGATAAAAGTTAACATAGATAATTTTTTTAAAAAAGGATGGCAAAAGCTGTCCTTTTTTAATGAGCTAAGCTAACCCGACTAAGGCAATAAAGACTGGGTGATAAAAGCTATCACGATAAAAGCCTTGGCTTGGTCAAAAACTAGCAACAATTTACAAACAATACACGATAACAAGAGAAAGGTATATGTTATAATAACTTAATCCTACATAGACTAAGTTAAGTTTCATTAACAATGCCTTGTAAGCCCATACAGTTCTTATAATATATCGAGGAAAATCCCATGAATAGTAAACTTTTAGCCACTGCCGCTATCACAGCGTTGTTAGCCACACAATTTGCCAATGCAGAATTGGTTATCTCGCAAAACGGTCAAACTCAAAAAGTTGGTGAAGCCGCAGCTCAACCTGCAGCGGTCACAAAAGCGCCTAAAACCGCCAAAGTAGAAAAAGTTAAGCCAAGCAACAGCACCAGCTACAAACTAGACCCAAACCATGCCAATGTACGTTTTGCCATTGACCATTTTGGCACGACTACCAATACCGGCGGATTTTACGGCTTAACCGGTGACATGGAATACAACCCTGCCAAGCGTATGGGCAGCATCAATGTTGATATTCCAGTTAATTCGTTAAATACGGGTAGCGAAGCGTTTGATAAACATCTCAAAAGTGGTGATTTCTTCGATGCTGAAAAATATCCAACCGCTAACTTTAAATCCACCAAATTCCATTTCAAAAATGGCAAAGTAACGAAAGTTGACGGTAACTTGACGCTATTGGGTAAAACCAATCCAGTTAGCTTAAAAGCCACTAAATTTAATTGCTACAACAGCCCAATGCTGAAAAATGCGCAAGTATGTGGCGGTGATTTTGAGACTACCATTGACCGCACCAAATGGGGCATGGATACCTATGTCAAAATGGGTTTTGCTAAAGACGTCAAACTCAATATCCAAGTTGAAGCGGTACAACAATAATTTTTTAGCAAACAATGAAAGTAATCAAAAAGATCAGCGTTGGCTGGTCTTTTTTTATGGCATTCTGATAGGGCATCTTTCAACCAAGCCAAGCGGGGTTTATAAGCGTGGTTTCATGGGGCTGCGGTTTGATACAAAACCATACAGCACTATACAAAACGTAAATTTACAGTAGCCACACATAGCTTCATAATTTCTCAAAAACCTATACACCACTTTATTTAATTTATTTTTGAGGAAAACTTATGAAATCATTCAATACTACAGTAAAAAACACCTTATTAGCCGCAGCGTTGGTGGTGGGTTCTGCCAATTTAACAGGGTGTGGTTATAACGCTATGCAGGCGCAAGATGAGCAAATCAACGCGTCATGGTCAGAAGTAGTCAACCAATACCAGCGCCGTGCTGACTTGATTCCAAACTTGGTCAAAGTCGTTGAGCGTTATGCCCAGCACGAACAGGCGACCTTAACCCAAGTCACACAAGCGCGTTCACAAGCGACGACTATCAATGTGAGCGCCGATGTACTCAATGACCCAGCGGCTTTCCAACGTTATCAACAAGCGCAAGATCAATTGGGCGGTGCGTTATCGCGCCTAATGGCGGTGTCAGAGCGCTATCCCGACCTAAAAGCGGATAAACAATTCCAAGAATTGCAAGCACAGCTTGAAGGTACCGAAAACCGCATTACCGTGGCACGTGGTCGTTATATCCAAGACGTTCAAACTTATAACACTACCGTACGTCAATTCCCAACCAATATTACCGCAAAAGTGTTTGGTATGCATACCCGCCCAAACTTTACCGTGGCCAATGAGGCGCAAATCTCCACCGCACCAACCGTTGATTTTGGCAATAACAATACCAACACCACCAACACCGCAAATGCGGGCGGTCAGCCAGTGCAAAACAATGGTAACACTGCCAATGCCGGTGGTCAGCCTGTAAATAATTCGGCTACCGCGACAGCGAAACCCTAATTCACAATTGTTAACTGTATGGTTAAAGGTTAACAGTGAAGAAGATTTTTTTAAATAGTCTGCCATCAGTCGGTGGCAGGCTCATTGGATAAGATTTGCATAAATTGTCAGACTGATTTTTTAATTTTTAAAATAGTTGTTGAATTGACTACATCATAATAAAAAAATTGCATACTTTGAGGAAACACAGGTGTCATTGAATATTGTAAAGACACAGCCCAATTTACATCGCTCGCATAAACAGCCGCAAAAATTGTCGTCTCGTTCTTTAGCCAAGCGGTTAGTAGTGAGTACGTTTACTGCACTGACGATGGGCATTGGGCTTGCGATGCCTATGGCTGCCGTTGCAGAAACTGCCACAGCGACAGCCAATTCCGCAACCGTTACCGCTAAGCCCACATTACAAGATCATAGTGTTGAGGACATGGTTGCGATTGCAAAAACCGCACAAACCAATGAAGCGCTTAATGATGCTGTACTCAATAATGATGCAATTAAAGAGACGTTAGGCAATGATGCACTACCGATACCAGGGATCAATAGTCAAGCAACTGGCAATCAGACCAATAATAATCAGGCAACAGCTACCGCCAATACCCAGACTACTAAGACGCCTAAACAGTCAACCCAAGCCTCTGTTGCCGCTGATAAACTAATCCTAAATAACCCTGTCATTGATGAAGCAAAAATTCTATCTGCCAGTGATAAACAAGCGATTGAAACTAAACTGCGTAGTCTTAATGACCGCGGTTTGGCGCAAGCAGCTGTAGTCATTGTGCCAACCACCAATGGCGAGGATATTTTTGACTATTCAATGAAGGTTGCTGACCGCTGGAAACTGGGCAAAAAAGACACCGATCAAGGGCTGTTGATGGTTGTTGCTGTCAATGACCGTAAAATGTACATTTTAACGGGCTATGGTCTTGAAGGTACCATTCCTGATGCCGTCGCCAAACGCATTATTAGCGATGATATAACCCCAAGATTTAAACAAGGTGATTATGCCGGGGGCATCACAGCGGGGATTAATCGCATTGAAGAACGCTTGACAACCGATCCGGCTATTTTAAAGCAAGCAGATGCCAATCGAGTCAATACCAATGCCAATAGCAATGCTCAGTCAAATCAAGAGGGCGGAATACCGCTTATCTTCCTAGGCTTTTTTGGCTTTGTCGCTGGTATGATTTTGACCAGTATATTAGGGCGCTTTTTTGGTTCGATTGCTACGGCAGGTGGCATTGTAACGCTTGGTACAATCTTTGGTGCAGGCTTATTGGGCAGTATGTTTGTCGCATTTATTGTCTTTTTATTTTTGCTATTTCGAGGTGGCGGTGGTGGTCGCGGTGGCAGAGGCGGCGGTGGGGTTGTCTTCCTACCGGGTGGCGGCTTTGGCGGCGGTGGATTTGGTGGCGGCGGCTTTGGCGGTGGTGGATTTAGTGGCGGCGGTGGCGGCTTTGGCGGCGGCGGCGCTGGTGGTGACTGGTAGTCAGTAATCGGCTAGTTATTAAAAAATTATTTTAAATTTACCCCTTATCATCAACTATATACTTCATTATTTTTTATGGAATTTTCATGAGCACAAATGACCCAATAACAGCAACGAATGGTGCCAACGAAGAAACCATTGCTTACACCTCGCCGATGGCGACAGTGACTTCCACTGTGCCAAGTTGGGCTAGATGGTGGCGTCAAGTTGCGTTTATACCTAGCCTGCACAATCGGTGGTTAACACCTACTGCCCAACAACAGCTAAATCAAGCAATTACCGAAGCTGAGCAAGGGCATCGCGGCGAAGTGGTGTTAGTGATTGAGAATCATTTGCCCATTTCGTCCGCACGGCTACAAAACAGCCGAGACAGAGCGATCGAAGTTTTTGGGGATTATCGCGTCTGGGATACGCAGGATAATACTGGGGTATTGGTGTATCTTAATATCTGTGAGCGGTGTCTGGAGATTGTCGCCGATAGAGGCATCAATAGCCATGTGATGCCAACCATGTGGCAAGCGATGTGCGACAAGGCTATCGAAGGTATTAAAGCCAATCGACACATTGATAGCTTGGTTGCGCTATTGGGCGATGTGGGGCAATTGCTTCGTCAATATTACCAATTAGACAATGACCCAAGCGGCAACGAAATCGCTGACAAGATGATTTTTATAAAGTAGTTTTAAACTTAATTAGCATAGTGCGATGATGCAATCCTACCAAAAGCGATGTTACCCATCGCTTTTTTTATTGCTCAGCTTTTAAGACCCAACAGTAAGCGGGTAAACTTCAAAATTTGGTATCAAGAATTATTGAGGATTATCTTTGCTGTGCTAAAAAATTGATTGAAGGCTCGATAAAGGAATCGACAAATTTTGCTAGGCGAAATGATAAAATTTTACATATAATGAAACCGACATACTGCCACTCAGCTTGTTAGACAATTACGCAGTTAGACAATTAGGCAATTAGACCAGTCGTCATGTTAACGATAAATCATTACTTATAAAAATTTTGAGGGAATCCCATGCCAACGCTCACCAATAATATTCCTGATAGTATCGGTCAATTTTATCTCGGTCAAGACGTGTACCCAGAGTCTACACAAGGTCAAGCAACCCTATATGATGCAGCTGACTTAACAACCCACGCGGTGATTATCGGGATGACGGGCTCGGGTAAGACGGGTTTGGGGATTAGCTTACTGGAAGAAGCTGCGCTGGATAATATTCCGGTGATTGCGATTGACCCCAAAGGTGACTTGGGCAATTTGGCATTGACGTTTCCAAATTTGGCAGCCAGTGACTTTGAGCCATGGATTGATAGCGGCATGGCAAGTCAAGCGGGTATGAGCGTGGCAGAGTTTGCCAAGAAAACCGCAGACAACTGGCAACAAGGGCTTGGCAACAGTTTTCAAACCCCGGAGCGTGTGCAAGCACTCAAAGCCGCCAATCGCGTTAGCGTCTATACCCCAGGTAGCGAGAATGGCTTACCGATTGCCCTACTTGGCAATCTCGTGCCGCCGCCCGATAGTGTCAAAAATGATGGCGAAAGCTATGCTGAGTATATCGATGCGACAGTGTCGGCACTGTTGGTGCTATTAAAAATCGATGGGGATAACCTTGCGCCCGAGCATGTGTTCTTGGCACAGCTACTTAAAAACGCCTGGGATAACAACCAAACTTTAACCTTGGTGGATTTGATTACCCAAATCCAAACGCCAGCGTTTGACAAAATCGGCATCCTGCCGCTGTCACAAGTATTTGCGGATAAAGACCGTGGCGCACTGGCGATGAAGCTCAATACGCTTTTGGCATCACCGAGTTTTGCTAGCTGGCTTAAAGGCATGCCGCTGGATGCTGGCGCACTGTTTTATGATAAAAATGGCAAAGCACAAACCAGTGTGCTCAATATTGCCCATCTATCCGATGATGAGCGTTTATTTTTTGTCACCTTGTTGCTCACCAATTTATTGGGCTGGATGCGCCGTCAGCAAGGCACCTCAACCTTGCGGGCAATTTTGTACATGGATGAAGTATTTGGCTATCTACCGCCGATTGGCAATCCACCGACCAAAGTATTGCTATTGACCCTACTAAAACAAGCGCGTGCATTTGGTTTGGGGATTGTGTTATCGACCCAAAACCCAGTGGACTTGGACTACAAAGCCTTATCCAACGCGGGTACTTGGTTTATCGGACGGTTGCAGACTGCCCAAGACCGTGAACGGGTGATGGATGGCTTGCTCTCTGCCAGCGGCAGCAGTGGACTGGACAAAGCGGCGCTCAATGCGTGGTTTGATAAACTCGGTAAACGCCAATTTTTGCTGCACAATGTGCATGACGCCAGCCCTCTGATTTTTAGCACCCGCTTCACGCTCAACTACTTATCAGGACCACTTAGCAAACAAGCCATAGCACAGCTCAAAGCCAATAACCAAGCCGCTGCCCCTACCGACCCAGCGCAAGCTCAAGCCACCACGCCTGCCATCAATCTATTAGCAAGCACCATAAGTCAGCCGCCGGCCTTGCCCAAAGATGTGGGCTTGTATTATGCCCCCAAAGACATGGCGGGCGATGGGCAAACCTTCTATGAGCCTACTGCCTTTGCCTATGCGCGGGTATTTTTTAATGACAAAAAATCAGGCGCCCAAAGTCAGCAGCAGCTATTATTAACCACCGCATTTGGTGAGCCGCCGTTGGTGGTAGATTGGCATCAAGCGATTTTAAGTGATTTGACCTTTGAGCAGTTACAATCGGCTCCGCACCAACCCGCTGTGCTCAAACAATTGCCTACCCAAGCGCTCGACAAGGCATCATGGAGAACTTGGGAAAAAGCGGTGAAAGAAGCCATCCGTCAGCAGCAAGTGTTAAATCTGTGGTATGTCGATAGTTTAAAGCTGTATAGCGAAGTGGCAGAGAGCGAAGACGCCTTCCGCAATCGGCTCATCGTACCGCTGCATGAACAGCGTGATATCGCCATTGCCCAGCTGCGAGATAGCTTTGCTAAAAAACAAGACGCGCTAGCCAAAAAACTGCAAGCCGCCAATGAAAAATACCAACAACAAGCCGCTGAATCGAGCAAAGGCTGGCTTGATGCAGGGGTCAGTATTGGCTCTGCGGTCTTAGGCGCGTTTATGGGGCGTAAAGCGTTGTCACAGACCAATATCAATAACGTCAAACGTGCCATGAACTCGGTGGGCGATATCAATGCCAACAAACAAACCGTCGCAGAGCTTGATGTGATTCGTCAGCAGCTGCAGCAGGAGTTAGACAGCATTGGGCAGCAGTTACAAAGCCAAATCGACACCTTAGCAACCACGTATGATGCTCAGTCAATAGCACTTGATACGGTACAGATTGCCCCAGCAGCGAAGGATATCACGGTGTTGTTGGTCGGCGTGTTGTATCAGCCGCTATAAACAGACGCAATATAAACCTTTTGACCCCATCAAATTTCGCGGAATGCGGTATGACCTCAACGTCTGAATACGAACAGCAAGCCCAATATTTTCTCGCCAACATCTATGCCAGTGGCAATGGCATCGCTGATGCCCATCATACTTATTAGGATATCTACTTGATGGTTTTTGATAGCCTTATTTTATTATCAAGCCTTTCTTATCAAAGCTATCTTGTGCAGCCTTTCATTGATGGCTTTTTAACAGCCATTGCTTTATTTTTCGCCAACTGCACCAATTATAATGCCTATGCGCCAAATGTAGCCAAAATGAGATACGCTGCGCCTAGGATGCGTTCACGAATTTGTAGGATGATTGACCTATAATGACAACACATTAAAAGGAAAATGCATGACACCCGTAGATATTATTACTAGTAAAGAAATGAGCGATATTGCACAAATTGTCAAACTTCATGATATTGATGTTCCCTTAGTCGCTGTGTATTGCGGCTCTCGCAAAGGCAATGACCCTGTCTATGTCCAATCGGCGCATGAGTTGGGTAGGGGGTTGGTTGAAGCGGGGTTAGGTCTGGTGTATGGCGGTGCGGTGATTGGCTGTATGGGCGCGGTTGCCGATGGTGTAATTGAAAAAAACGGCATTGCCGTGGGCGTGATTCCTGAATTTATGATGGATAGAGAAGTGGCGCATGGTGGGCTGACGCGTCTGCATTTGACCGATACCATGCATACCCGTAAAGCCATCATGGCAGAGTACGCCAGTGCCTTTATCACCTTGCCAGGTGGGCTTGGCACCCTTGAGGAAATCATGGAAATTGCCACTTGGCGACAGCTATATCAACATGAAAAACCGATGATTATTCTCAATATCAATGGTTTTTATGACAAATTGGTTGAACATTTACACTTTACCGCTGAGCAAGGTTTTATGAAACCAGAAGATTTACAGCGATTAATCGTTTGTAATACTGTCGCCGAGGCCATTGAACTACTCAAACCGATTGTCAATATGCCGGACACGCTGAATGTGAATAAAATCTAACCTTGTTAGCGACAAAAAAAAGACCTCAATTAAAGGTCTTTTTTTGTATCTTTTTTTTTATCAATCTTGTCTAGTCGAAAATCTTACCACGATTCATAATCCCATTGGGGTCAAAGACTTGCTTGATGGCGCGTAAATAATCAATTTCTTCGTCAGGACGGGTATAATTAAGATACGGCTTTTTGGTCATACCCACGCCATGCTCCGCTGAGATAGAGCCATTGTATTTTTGCACCGTTTCAAACACGTACTTGTTGACCACTTGGCATTTTTCAAAAAATTCGTCTTTGCTAAGGTTTTCTGGTTTTAAAATATTTAAGTGTAAATTACCATCGCCGATATGCCCAAACCAGCACACTTGAAAATCCGGATAGTTTTGGCTAACAATGGCATCGATATCCGCGATAAACTCTGGCACGCGGCTGATGAGCACGGAGATGTCATTTTTGTACGGGGTAAATACCGAGATGGTCTCGGAGATATACTCGCGCAGTTTCCATAGCTCTTGGGCTTGGTGAATCGATTGGCTCATCACCCCATCAAGCACCCAGCCTTCGCTCATACAGTCTTCAAAAATCTGCATCGCCATGTCCATAATCGGCTCGTAGGCCGCTTCAAATTCTAGTAAGGCATAAAACGGCGCATCGGTTTCAAACGGTTTTTGTACATGCCCTGTGGCAAGTAATTTATCAACTGCGACATGATCAAAAAATTCAAACGCGGTCAAATCCATTTTGCTTTGAAAGGCTGACAAGATTTGCATGATATTGGCAAACTCTGGCACACCAAGCACCATGACAGTTAGGTTCTTGGGCTGACGCTCTAGTTTGACTTGCACTTCAGTGACAATGCCTAAGGTACCTTCTGCCCCAATAAACAAATGACGCAAGTCATAACCGGTGGCATTTTTTATCATGCCTTTGTTCAAATGCAAAATATCGCCTTTACCTGTCACTACGGTAAGACCTAATATCCAGTTGCGGGTCATGCCGTATTTGATGACTTTGATACCGCCGGCATTGGTGCCAATATTGCCACCAAGCTGGCTTGAACCGGCTGACGCAAAGTCCACCGGATAGTATAACCCTTGACTGTCAGCAAAGTCTTGCAGCGCTTTGGTGACAATACCGGCTTCCACTTCCACCATACGGTCTGCAGGGTAGAAGCCCAATACTTGGTGCATTTTATCAAGGCTAATTACCACCTCGCCATTGGCGGCAACCGCCCCTGCAGATAGACCGGTACGACCACCGCTTGGGGTAATGACGATGTTTAGCGTATTACATAGCTTGACGATGGCTTGCACTTGCTGGGTGGATTTTGGGAAGACAATGGCGCTGGCATTGGGTTCAAAATGCTTGGTCCAATCTTTGCCCCAAAAGCCCAAACTGTCCGCATCGGTTTTGATTTGGCTGTCGTCAAATCCTTGCTGGCGTAGTTGTTCAATGAGCGTATTGATGGCGGTCTGATTAGCAGTCATGGTGTGGCTTTTACCCATATTTTTAGACAGATTGAAAAGGTTTTTGAGGCTCTATCATAGCATAACTAACGGCATAAATTTTGACAAAAACACTGGCGATTGATGAAGAATTTTTTACCCATAAGACAAAAAAATCATGCCATCTTGCGGGAATTTCACCACAAAAAACCCGGCAAGTGTGATAGGATAATTGACTAAAAATACTGACTAGGGGTTGTTATGGCACAAAATCTATCACTTGAGAAAGACAAAATCCGCTTTTTGATGCTTGAAGGCTTGCATGACAATGCGTTTAAAGTGCTGTCAGAGGCAGGTTATCACAATGTTGAGAATATCAAAACCGCCTTAGACCCTGAAGAGCTTAGCGAAAAAATCAAAGACGCCCATTTTATCGGCATTCGTTCTCGCACCCATTTGACCCGCGATATTTTAGAAAAAGCCGAAAAGCTCATCGCCATTGGCTGTTTTTGTATTGGCACCAACCAAGTGGACTTGGAAGCTGCCCGTGAACTGGGTATCCCTGTCTTTAACGCCCCTTACTCTAACACCCGCTCTGTCGCGGAGCTTGTCCTTGCCGAAATCATCATGCTGATGCGCGGTATCCCTGAAAAAAACGCGGTGGTACACCGTGGCGGCTGGAACAAATCTGCCAAAGACAGCTATGAAGTGCGCGGCAAAACTTTGGGTATCGTGGGTTATGGCTCTATTGGTACTCAGCTATCGGTACTCGCTGAAAGCCTTGGTATGAAAGTCATCTATCATGATGTGGTCACCAAATTGCCACTGGGCAACGCCACCCAAGTGGGAAGCCTAGAAGAACTGCTTGGTAAAGCCGATGTGGTCACCCTGCATGTGCCAGATTTGCCAAGTACGCGTAATATGATTACCGCCACAGAATTGGCGGCCATGAAACCAGGCGCGCATCTTATTAATGCGGCGCGTGGCAAATGTGTGGATATTGATGCGCTGGCGGCAGCCTTACAAAGCGGTCATATCTTGGGCGCGGCGATTGACGTTTTCCCCAAAGAACCAAAATCAGCGGATGAAGAATTTGAATCACCACTGCGCGCGTTTGACAATGTGATTTTGACACCGCATATCGGTGGCTCAACCCAAGAAGCCCAAGCCAATATCGGTCTTGAAGTGGCAGAAAAATTTGTGCGTTATTCTGATATGGGTGATACCGCAACCTCAGTGAATTTCCCAAATGTTAGTATGCCGCAAAAAGAAGGCACGCATCGTCTGCTACATATTCACCAAAACGTGCCTGGCGTGTTGTCACAGATTAACAAATCCTTTGCCGATGCCAATATCAATATTTTTGCTCAAAGCCTGATGACGGAAGAAGATGTGGGGTATTTGGTGATGGATGTGGGTAGCGGCGATTCTGCGCAAGCGGTTGAAGCACTCAAAAATATCCCAGAAACCATTCGGGTGCGGGTGTTGTTTTAATTTTTAAATCTGAATAAAAAACCAACTTATCAAAGTTGGTTTTTTATTTTAGTTCTTAAATAATTATTATTATTTTTTTTCTACTTCAGCTATTGGTTGCCAGTTTTCAGGAAGAAAACTTTTTATCAGTGTATTTTGTCCGTAATCCACCATCTGTCCCCATAAATACAATACGAATAAAGCTAACAGTACACCACCCATTATTTCATTGTCGCTTGTTTCAGAATCATTTTCCATATTACTAGTAGGTCTAGCCATAAATGCTCCAAAAGATTTTCCACAAATAGCTGTGAAAAGAACCATAGTTGCATAAAATAAAATATTATTCAAATTATGCAAACTGACACTATCTAAAATTTTGGGTGGATTAAGATTTAAAAAGATATAACTTAAAAATATTGATAAAGTTGCTAAAATTATAGAAATAAAAAATGCAAAAAAACCATTAATTTTAGCTGATAATCTAGAAAGAGTTGACGCAAATGTTGTCACAAACAAAAAGAACGCCATACTAACCATCATATTACTAACATTAAAAGCTGCGGAAAGGTTCCCAGGGTCTGTTACTTGAGATGATGAATTTGCTTGTAACTGAGATAATAGCCATGTAATAATGCCAAAAATTAGAGATGCGACTCCAACCGATATACCAATAAAATTAGTCTTTAACTCATTAATTGCATTAGATTTAAAACCCATTAAACCCCCATTGTAGCATGAAGTCAAAAGTCAAAGGTTTATTGACAATTATTGAGAAATTATCCAGACACATCCAATAAGATTGGATAATTTCTCAGGCTTAAATAAGCATTACTTCGCAATCTTTTTATATTTCATGCGTTTTGGCTCGGCATCCGCGCCCAACTGTTTTTTGCGATATGTTTCAAACTCCGAGTAGTTACCATCAAACCAAATCGGACCTTCATCCTCAAACGCCAAAATATGGGTGGCAATACGGTCTAAGAACCAGCGGTCATGCGACACCACCATCACCGTACCTGGGAACACTTCCACCGCATCTTCAAGCGCGCGCAACGTCTCAACATCAAGGTCGTTTGATGGCTCATCGAGTAACAGCACGTTTGCCCCTTGCTTTAAGGTTTTGGCAAGTTGCAGACGGTTACGCTCACCACCCGACAGGCTGCCGACCAGTTTTTGTTGGTCTTGACCTTTAAAGTTAAAGCGTCCGATATAGGCACGGCTAGGCGTGGTGTATTCGCCCACGGTAATCATATCAAGACCGTCGGAGACCTCTTCCCACACGGTTTTTTTGTCGTCTAGCTCATCACGCACCTGTCCGACATACGCCACTTTCACTGATTCACCGACTTCAACTGTGCCTGTATCTGGCTTATCTTTACCTGTAATCATATTAAATAACGTGGTTTTACCTGCACCATTGGGTCCGATAATCCCCACAATCGCCATCGGAGGTACAGTGAAGGATAGGTTTTCGTATAGCAAACGGTCACCAAATGATTTACTGATGTTGTTGACTTCAATGACTTTGTTGCCAAGACGTGGTCCTGGTGGAATGTAGATTTCGGCAGTTTCGTTACGCTGTTGGAACTCTTTGGAGTTCAACTCTTCAAAGCGTTGCAAGCGAGATTTGGACTTGGCTTGCTGACCTTTTTGGTTTTTACGCACCCATTCAAGCTCTTGTTTCAGCGCTTTGGCAAAGGCTTCTTCTTGCTTTTGCTCTTGCTCTAGGCGTTTATTTTTTTGCTCAAGCCATTCGGTGTAGTTACCTTGGTAAGGGTAACCATAGCCACGGTCAAGCTCCAAAATCCACTCGGCAACGTTATCAAGGAAATAGCGGTCATGGGTAATCGCTACAATAGTGCCGCTATAGTCTTTTAAGAAATGCTCAAGCCAAGCGACTGATTCGGCATCCAAGTGGTTCGTTGGTTCGTCCAGTAACAGCATATCAGGTTTGGATAGCAATAGACGGCAAAGGGCGACGCGGCGTTTTTCACCACCCGATAATTTGCTCACGTCAGCATCCCACGCGGGTAGGCGCAGCGCATCGGCGGCTTTTTCTAACTGGTTGTTTAGGTTATGGGCGTCCCATGCTTGGATGATGTCTTCCATCTTGCCTTGTTCGGCGGCAAGTTTGTCAAAGTCGGCATCGGGTAGCGCATATTCACCATAGATTTCATCAAGGCGCGCCAATGCATCTAAGGCTTCACGCACACCGTCTTCCACATTGCCACGCACGTCTTTGGCAGGGTCTAGCTGCGGTTCTTGGGCAAGGTAGCCAATCTTGATACCCGCTTGCGCACGCGCTTCACCGTTATACTCGGTGTCCACGCCTGCCATGATTTTAAGAAGTGTTGATTTACCGGCACCGTTGAGACCCAGCACGCCGATTTTTGCACCGGGGAAAAAAGACAAGCTAATGTCTTTTAGGATTTCCCGTTTGGGTGGAACAATTTTTGATACCTTGTTCATGGTATAAATATATTGAGCCATGTTCTTCCTGTTTAAGTTAGCTAATAGCAAGTGAAGGTAAGGCGTATCATCCACGCCAAAAAATTTGAAAAATGGTAAGATTTAACCGCTTATTATCGCATTGTTAACGGGGTGGGGCAAGGCAAAAGCCTAGGGAAAATCATTTGCAAACCCCATACCGAATAGGCAAAAACTTTTACAAGTCATGGACAGTGGCTGTGCTACTATCAAATGGTAAATAACCAAGCGACAAATAACCAAGTCACAGATAGCATAGTAAAAAAAAGAATACACAAGGAGACAACCATGTCGGATTTACAATTATCGATTCACCATAACGAACAATCACAACGCTTTGAAACCACCGTTGATGGCACTACTGCCTATATAAGCTATGTGGATAATGGTGATGTCATCGTATATGACCATACCATTGTGCCAGACGCGATTGGCGGGCGCGGCATTGCAGGGGAGCTCACCAAGCACGCGCTAGACTATGCCCGCAAGCAAGGTAAAAAAGTAGTGCCAGCCTGCTCTTACGTGGCAAGCTATCTGCAAAAGCACCCCGAATACAGTGATTTAAAAGCTTAAACTTTTATTAATGGGTCAATACGCCAATAAAAAAACCACATAGGTTGATGTGGTTTTTTTATAGTTAGGGTTTGCTCATTATTTTTTCTTGGTAGGTCCAAGTAGCATACCCATTTGACGACCTTCAACTTTCGGTTGTTGTTCAACATTGGCAACATCGGTTGTATCGGCAATGACTTTTTCAAGCTGCTGCAAGCCAATTTGTTGGTGAGCCATCTCACGACCACGGAAGCGAATGGTGACTTTGACTTTGTCTTGGTCTTCCAAAAACTCACGGATTTTACGAAGTTTGACTTGATAGTCGGCTTCTTCCGTACCAGGACGCAATTTGATTTCTTTAAGCTGCGTTTGTTTTTGGTTCTTTTTGGCTTCTTTGGCTTTTTGTTTTTGGTCGTACAGATATTTTCTGTAGTCCATCACTTTGGCAACAGGAGGCTGAGCGTCTGGTACTATCTCGACCAAATCCAACTCAGCATCACGGGCGGCCTGCAAAGCCGTTTTTATATCCACAACACCAACTTGTTCGCCGTCTTCTTTGACTAAGCGTACCTCTTTGGCACGAATTTCCTCGTTGATGTCTAATCGGTTTGAACTCTTAATAATACTTACTCCTACGCTGTTTTTGATTTGACGCGCCCTTTTTGGGCGGTCGCTTGGTTAACCAAGTCGATAAAGGCGTCGATACTCATCACGCCAAGGTTGTCACCTTCGCGAGTACGGACGTTAACTTGGTTGCTTTCTACTTCTTTATCACCCATGACAATCATATAAGGAATACGTTCAAGGGTGCGTTCTCTAATTTTAAAGCCAATTTTCTCATTACGCAAATCGGTGATCACACGAAGTCCGGCTTGATTCAATTGTTCGGCGACTTTTTGACAGGCTGCCGCTTGGTTGTCGGTAATATTCATCACCACGACTTGCTGCGGTGCAAGCCAGACTGGCATCCAACCGGCGTAATGCTCGATGAGCATACCGATAAAGCGTTCAAATGACCCCAAAATCGCACGGTGGAGCATTACAGGGCGCTCACGTTCGCCTTGCTCATTGACAAACTCCGCACCTAGTCGTTCTGGCAGGTTAAAGTCAAGCTGCAGTGTACCGCATTGCCATACGCGGCCAAGACAGTCTTTAAGGCTAAACTCGATTTTTGGCCCATAAAATGCGCCTTCACCTGGCAGATACTGCCAGTCAAGCCCGGCATTATCCAACGCATCTGCTAAGTCTTTTTCTGCCAAGTCCCACAGTTCGTCAGCACCGACCCGTTTTTCTGGGCGAGTCGAGAGTTTCATTTGCACGTCATCAAAACCAAAGTCTTTATACACATCAAGGGTAAGCTTGATAAAGTCTTGGGCTTCTTGTTTGATTTGCTCATTACTACAAAAAATATGGGCGTCATCTTGGGTAAAGCCACGTACCCGCATGATGCCATGGAGTGAACCTGACGGCTCATTACGGTGGCATGAGCCAAACTCAGCAAGACGCAATGGCAAGTCACGGTAGGATTTTAACCCTTGATTGAACACTTGCACGTGACACGGGCAGTTCATCGGCTTAATCGCATAGTCACGTTTTTCACTATGGGTGGTGAACATCATGTCGCCATAATTTTCCCAGTGACCTGATTTTTCCCATAGGCTTCTATCGACGATTTGCGGGGTTTTGATTTCAAGATAGCCGTTATCTTTTTGTACTTTGCGCATATACTGCTCAAGCACTTGCCACATCGTCCAGCCATTGGGATGCCAAAACACCATGCCAGGCGCTTCTTCTTGCATGTGAAATAAATCAAGCGCCTTACCTATTTTACGATGGTCGCGTTTTTCCGCTTCTTCGATACGCTGAATATAAGCTTTTAGGTCTTTTTTATCTGCCCAAGCGGTACCGTAGATACGTTGAAGTTGCTCGTTTTTGGCATCACCGCGCCAGTAGGCACCACTCATTTTGGTGAGTTTAAAGGCTTTTAGGAAACGGGTGTTGGGCACGTGTGGTCCACGGCACATATCGACGTATTCTTGGTGATAGTATAAACCCATTTGAGTTTCATTCGGCATATCTTCGATAAGACGTAGTTTATAAGTCTCGCCACGGTCTTGGAATACTTTGATAACCTCGTCGCGCGGTGTCATTTTTTTGATAACATCGTAATCTTGGTTAATCAATTGCGTCATGCGCGCTTCGATTTTTTCCATGTCTTCTGGCGTAAACGGGCGCTCGCTGTAGATATCGTAATAAAAACCCTCTTCAATCACAGGACCGATAACCATCTTCACTTCAGGATAGAGCTGTTTGACAGCATGACCCAGTAAGTGAGCGGTCGAGTGGCGAATGATTTCCACACCTTCCTCGTCTTTTGGCGTGATGATTTGGACGGTTGCGTCTTCGCTAATCGGGTCACACGCATCAACTAATTTACCGTTGACACGTCCTGCAACGGTGGCTTTGGCAAGCCCTGCGCCGATGCTTTGTGCCACTTCCATGACTGACGTTTGTCCATCAAATTGTTTAATATCGCCGTTTGGTAAGGTAATGGCTACCATAATTGCTCCTGTTGTCCTTTGGCAGTGATGACCGTTACTATCGGTCATGTAACCGTGAGAGATGGGAATAAAAAAAGGGAAAAACTTTGCCCATCCAGACTTACCGTGTCTAGATAGGCATTACAATCCCATGAATTCGTCGCTTTGCAAAAAGCGTAAACAAGATATTATAGCAAATTGCGGTGATGAAACCAACTTGCTGATTGAATTGCTTGCAGTGATGACAGAAAATGAGGCAGCTCACGATAGCCGTGTAAAAAAATACTGTAATAGTCGACAGCTAATGATTGGTATCTGCAATTTGACTGGGTGTCTTGACACTAAGCTGTGGGGTCTTTAGCCGAACAAGTTACAGGAATAATCTAGATTACCCATGCCAAAACTTATATAACTACAGGATAGTGAGTGCTATGCTTCATAACAATACGATTGATTAAGGGCATTTTTATGTCAGTTGATTTTTCCAACACATTAATTGTGGCGGTCTCTGCCACGGCATTGTTTGACCTATCAGAGTCTGAGCGGTTTTTTCAACAAGCGTTAACCGAAGATCCAGAAACGGCGATTGATAAATTTCGCAGCTATATGATTGAACGCGAAAATGACCCACTGCAAACCGGGACGGGTTATCCGCTTATCAAAGCCTTACTCAATCTCAATCAGCATTGTGCAGCCGATGACAAGGGCGAGGGCATCGCTGCGCCTATGGTTGAAGTGGTGATTATGTCAAAAAACAGCCCAGATACCGGCATTCAAGTATTAAATGCGCTGCGTAGTCATGGACTACCGATTAGTCGCTCGGCATTTACTTCAGGCGAAGGGGTGGCGGATTATGTGGCAGATTTTAAGGTGGATTTGTTTTTGACCACCAATCATGACGATGCCCAGCAAGTCACCGATGCAGGCGTGTGTGCCTGCGCGATTTTAGATGCACCGCCCATTGATATGAAAGAGCTAGACACCAATCAGCTACGCATTGCATTTGATGGCGATGCCGTGTTATTTGATGAAGCAGGGGAGCTATTGTCTCGCCAGCAAGGACTCAAAGCGTTTCATGATTATGAAGCCAAAATGAGTGATGTGCCGATGAATAAAGGCCCGTATGCGGATTTTTTAATTAAACTCTCTAAACTACAAAAACGCCTGCCTGCTAAAATCAAGCATCCACCGATTCAAATTGCACTGGTGACCGCGCGCAATGCGCCTGCTGATTTGCGCGCGATTAAGACATTACGTGATTGGGGCGTCAATGTGGATTTGGCGTTCTTTTTAGGTGGCTTAGATAAACGCCATGTACTGCAAACCTTTGCCCCGCATATTTTCTTCGATGACTCCATTCATAATTACGAATCTGCTAAAGGCGTAGTACCTTCAGGGCTAGTGCCTTATAGTTCAAAATCAAAATTGTATGTCAAACAAGCGGATGCCGCGGCAACCCAAAACCTGGTTGAAATTCATCAAGGATAAAATTCATAAGTTTTATAAAAAACCCAATATAAAAAAATACCGCTTATGGCAAGCGGTATTTGTTACTGAACATTGGATTAGTGGTCAGATGCACCTGACGCACCGATACCGGTTAATGAACGTACATACTGTGCATCAAAGCCTTTTCTATCTAACTCAGCGCGTGGTGAGTTGTCAGTGATAGACGCGATCCACGCTAGAATGAAGGTCACAGGCATACTAAATAATGCCACGTTTTTGTATGGGAAAGCAGGTGATTCGTGTTTCATGATATCTACCCAAACCGCAGGTCCTAAGATAATCAGTAACACTGCGACTGCTAAGCCGCCAAACCCACCGATTACCGCACCACGAGTGGTTAGACCACGCCAGAACATCGCTAACAAAAGAATCGGGAAGTTAGCGGATGCCGCGACCGCAAATACCAAACTTGCAATGAACGCAAGGTTTTGGTTTTCAAAGATAATACCGGTCACGATTGACAATAAACTTAATGCAACCACGGTAATTTTTGATGCACGCATCTCTTCTTCAGGTCTCGCTTGACCTTTTCTGATAACACTAGCATACAAGTCATGGCTGACCGCTGAGGCGCCTGATAACGTCAAACCTGCCACAACCGCTAGGATAGTTGCAAAAGCAACAGCCGAGATAAAGCCTAAGAATAAGTTACCACCCACGGCATGGGATAAGTGAATCGCTGCCATGTTGGCACCACCGATGAGTGCTTGTGAGCTTACGCCATCTTTAACCACTGTCGTGAAATAATCTGGATGTTCAGCTAAGATAACGATGGCACCCAAGCCAATAATGACAATTAAGAAGAATACGTATGAAATACAGCTTGCTGCCACCAACACTGATTTACGCGCAGCTTTGGCATCTGGCACCGTAAAGAAACGCATCAATACGTGTGGTAAACCTGCTGTACCAAACAATAGACCCAAACCTAATGAGATAGATTCAATGGGGTTATTAACCAACTTACCAGGCGACAAAATTGATTCGTGTTTGCTATGGGCAGCGACGGCTGACTTGAATAAATTTTCAAAACTAAAGCCAACATGGTTCATTACCATAAGGGCCATGAAAGTCGCACCTGACATCAGCAAAATAGCTTTGATAATCTGCACCCAAGTGGTGGCTAGCATACCCCCAAACAATACGTAAACCATCATTAATACACCAACGATGATAACTGCGTAAATATAATCTAATCCAAATAATAATTGAACCAATTTACCCGCACCAACCATCTGCGCAACCAAATATAGTGCAACGACGACCAAGGTACCGGATGCAGCAAAAATACGTACGGGGGTTTGGGAAAAACGATAAGATGCCACATCTGCGAAGGTAAATTTACCCAAGTTACGCAAACGTTCAGCAATTAAGAATAAAATAATTGGCCAGCCAATCAAGAAGGCTAGGGTATAAATCATGCCATCATAACCGACGGTAAAAACCATACTCGATAACCCCAAAAAGGTTACCGCTGACATATAGTCCCCGGCAATGGCGATTCCGTTTTTGGTACCTGAGATACCGCCGCCCGCGGTATAAAAGTCGCTAGCGGTCTTGTTTTGTTTTGACGCCCAGTAAGTAATACCGAGTGTTGCCAAAACGAAAATCAAGAACATGATAATGGCTGAAATATTCAGCGGTTGTTTTTTTACTTCGCCTTCAAGGGCACCCGCTGCCCATGCTGGCATCTGTGCCATCAGACCCATTAGCGTCAAGCTTGCGGCGGTTGAAACCTTGCCGATACGCTTGCCCAAGCCTTTAACAGTCACGCTGTTATACTGTTGTTGTAACATGCCACCCTCCATGGTGTCAAAACTGATGTCAGAACTGATGTCAAAATGATTATCAGCCCCACAATTTTACAAATGAAAACCCAACACAATCCCTGTGTAGTTAAACTTTACCACTGTTGATATCATCGATGACTTTACGAGTCATCGTGTCAAATTCACCGTTTGCTTTTTTGACATATATCCAAGTGATGAGTGGTACAAAAATGATGAAAGCTACGACAATATAAAAACCTACAGGCGTCATCGAACCTGCGGAAACTGGTTTAGCAAACATGCTTGGGTTAAATCCCACGAGTAGCAGATAACCGAACCAAAAAACTAGTGTGATAATGGTAAAAATAAGACCTAGGCTAGTTTTTTTCTTTGCCATGCTTTGGAATTCAGGATGACTCATGACGCGCTGAATTTGTGCCTCATC
This sequence comes from Moraxella sp. CTOTU47616, assembly GCF_032017465.1. Taxonomy (NCBI): domain Bacteria; kingdom Pseudomonadati; phylum Pseudomonadota; class Gammaproteobacteria; order Moraxellales; family Moraxellaceae; genus Moraxella; species Moraxella sp. CTOTU47616. Next base: position 11,883 of record NZ_DALZPU010000006.1, on the reverse strand, counting down.
CATGGTAACGCTCCTTGTAAATGAATGAAAAGACAACTCATTGATGATTGATTCACCAATCAGTGTCAAAACCGACAAGGAAGATAGCGATTGGATGACAATAACAGTAGACAACAATATGGTGAAGCAAGTCCGCTATGCTAAACGTAATAGATTGTCTTAAATGATACAAACAATCTCATCTTCCTGATTAGTTGCTATTATTAAATGAAAATTGTTAAAAAATCTAGCTATTTTTTCTCAAACTGTAAAAAAATTGTAGAATGTTAGTTGAAAATTAGTGGCAACGTTATCAAAGCACCCAAAGTTAATAGTAGACATAACTTGATACTCATAATCCTGACTAATAATAATTGTATCTAATAATGATTGCACCTAATCATAACTGTAACGCCCAATGACCAGTAAAAATTATCAAGCTATCCATGATAGATAAATCATAGAGGATAGATGAATCATTGAGCGTACATACCGCCATTCAAACCAAATGGCATTTATTTGCCTCGTGTTCTACACATACCGTCTTTGCAGTCTTCTGCGACTTTACCATAGGCAAGTTGTGTCATCCAGTTGGGTACACGGTTGCGATGTCGCGCAAAAATAGGGTAAATCATATCGCTGGCTTGTTTCACCACAGGCCATTCAAACACGTTTGCAAACGGCAGTTGTGCGGTTTTGTACAGCAGTCGTACAGCATCCATGCCTTTTTGCATGTTCCCTTGTTTATCTTGCACACACAGATAACTCATCGCCTCATCTTCGCTAATACCAAATTTGGCAAGTTCGTCCCGTGCGTCATCAATCGGAACGATGCGAATGGCGTCAGGTTTTTTCTCTGCCATATGCAAGGCTTCGGTACGGCAGACAGGGCAGGTATCATCATAGTACATGGTAATCATATTAACAGTCTCCGAAGATTAGCTTTTTAGGGCATCTAATACGGTCAAGTCGTTAAATTCAAAACCTTTATCCAGTAACGCTGTAGGCACAACGCGTTGCCCATCCAACAGTAACGTCGACATTTCACCAAACATGGTCTTGACCACAAAGGCGGGCAGGGTCATCAGGGTAGGGCGGTGCAACCAAGTGCCCATCGCATCGGTAAATGCAGCATTGCTAATAGGCGTTGGATTGGTCAAATTGTAAATTTGCTGAGTGGGCAGGGTGTGAGTCAGGTTTTGTTCAATGATAAAAATCACCGCACGCACCCAATCACTACGGCTAATCCAACTCATGATTTGCTGACCATTGCCAAGCTTACCACCTGTGCCCATTTTAAATGGGGTAATCAGTCGCCCAACCATACCCCCCTCAGGCGCAATCACCACCCCTGTGCGCACAATCGCAACTGGCACAGCGTCTGTTACGGCATATTTTGCAGTATCTTGGGCAGTCAAAGCTAGCTGCTCCCACGCCTGACAAATTTCGTGAGCGAAGTCGGTTTTTGTCATGGGGCTGGTTTCATCAAGCGCGGTTGGGTCGTTTTCCTTTTGGATACCGTACCAACCGATGGCTGAGCCGCTAATCAATAGTTTTGGTTTGTTGCCGATTCGCTCAATATAATTAATTACCGCTTGTGTGGGTTTTAGTCGGCTATCGAACAATTCTTGCTTACGTGCCTCCGTCCAACGGCTGTCGGCAATACCCGCACCCGCCAGATTGATGATGACATCATACGTCTGATCGGTGCTGGCAAGATCGTCATAGCTAATAACGTCATCTGCGATATTTTTGGTTTTCTCTTTTTCTACAGAACGAGATACCCAAGTGACTGACGCAGTGTCACCTTTTACGCCATAGGTTTTTAACGATTGTGTTAATGCTGTGCCTAAAAATCCTGAACCGCCTGTGATAAGTATTTTCATCATTTCTTTCCTTTTTTCTGTCAAAACTGAAATTTATGGTTAAAATTTTTAGCTTTTTGGTAAAACCAATTTGCCAACGATTACACTATTTAAACCGCCAAATATTGCAAGTCTGCCGTTAAACACCAAGATGCCTAACCATGTTAATAAAGTATTAGAACTAAATAATCTATTAATATCATGAAAGGCTATTACAAAGATAAAAAATGTCACAACACAGCCAATGAGAAATAATTTAAAATATTGCCAAACGCTAGAAAGTACTGTTTTTCTCAATGTTGCAGTCATTATCCCAATCCATCATTTCAAAAACTTCTGAATCGTCGCCCCAAGTTTTAAGATACGATTGAGCGTAGTGGAAGAAAGTTTTAGCATCTCGTTCGCCCAACTCGTCAGCGTATCGACAAATTGGTGGGTGTCTTTGATACGTTGTTGTATGTCTTTGCTTTCTGCGGCAAATTCTGGCTCATTGATTAAATCCGCCAAGAATCCAACCGTCGGCGCAAGCTCTCGGCGATAGCGTTCTTCGACAATCACCTTAGCCAATTCCCACACATCCGTGCCCGTGGTGAAATAATCGCGCCTATCACCGAGCGTATGGACCGTTTGTACCAGATTTAAGCTCTGCAATTCCTTGATACTATTGCTCACATTTGACCGCGCCACGCCTAAGGTCTCTTGGATTTCTTCGGCATTCATCGGCTTGGCTGCCAAAAATAACAAGGCATGAATCTGGGCAACGGTACGGTTTACGCCCCATTTATTGCCCATTTCGCCCCAATGTAAGACAAATTTTTCCATGGTCGATGTGAGTTGCACTTTTTAGCCCTGTATGTAAGTCAATGGATATAAATTAATCAATTTTTAATTATTTTGAGATTTTTATATATTTCTGTCAATACAGAAATTTTGAAAATTGTAAAAATTTTGTGGTTGGGTTTGGATTGTTGACCTTACAAGTCGCGTTTTATTTCCCAAAAAAAAATAATTTCGGTAAGATGAAGGGGTTCATTATTTTTATTTTTTTGGTATTTATTTCTTTGGTAAAAGGATGACCCATGACGGCAACCCAAACACAACAACCCACCTTTCAAAAAGTCACGTATGATGTTGCAGATAGTGTTGCGACGATTACCCTCAATGATCCAGCATCACTCAATGCGCTAAATAGCGTGATGAAATCCGAGCTTTATCAAGCCCTTGATTACGCCCAATACGACACAGCCGCCAAAGTGATTGTCATCACAGGCGCGGGCAAGGGATTTTCTAGCGGTGGTGATATTCGCGAGATGCTATCAGGCGCAGATAACCGCGAAAACCTACTAAAAATGTCGCATAGTCTGACCATTGGGATTGCGGATATCACGCGGCGTATCCGCAAAATCAGCAAGCCGATTATCGCGCGTATTAATGGCGCGTGTGCGGGCGCAGGCATGAATATCGCGTTAGCGTGTGATTTTCGCGTCGCAAGTGATAATGCTAAATTTTTACAAGCCTTTGTCAATATCGGGCTAGTGCCTGATGGTGGTGGTATTTATCTGTTATCTCAGTTGATTGGTGCCGCCAAAACCACTGAGCTTGTGATGTTGGGTGAGCAAATCACCGCGCAAAAGGCAGAAGATTTGGGACTGGTGAATGCGCTGGTGAGTCAAGATGCGCTTGATGCGGCAGTGAAAAAACTGACCGACCGCCTCACAAGCTTGCCAACCTTGGCACTGGCAGCAATGAAGCAATCGATTAATCAAGTGGCATTTGCAGGACTAGATATCGCGCTAGACCAAGAGGTAATTTACCAAATGCAAATGGCGACCAGTGAGGACTTTAAAGAAGGGATTACCGCCTTTATGCAAAAGCGTCCTGCTGAGTTCAAAGGGCGATAAAGTATAGGGCAAGCTCCAAAAAATCCTGCAAAAACTAGCGTCACCACCGACGCTATTTTTTTTGTGTACCATAATGCCCGAACTGGTAACGGATTTTGTTATCACGGATTTCGCCAATAAAAAAACGATATAAATTGGCATGCAGGTATTTCCAGCCCGTATTAAAATAGCCATCTTGTTGCAAGCGGCGTGGGTCGAAGCGAAAGGTGAGCGGTAGCATCTGATAACGGGTGATTTTTTTGGCGCGATTGACATAGTCACAATCTTCACACAGGGTGATGGATTCATCAAACCCACCCAATTGCTCATGCACGGATTTACTGGAAAAAATACAGGCACCGACCGCTGTTGGCGATAAAAATTGGCTAACAAAAATACCCATGTTAAAGAGCTGATAACCCACTGTAAACCAAGGTTTTAGGTGGTCAGCATTCATGTATACACCGGCTACTTTCAAGGATTTTTTATCCAATAATTGACTGGCTTTTTGCAAGAAGTTTGCATCCAACCGCACATCGGCATCTAGGAACAGTATTCGTTCATTTTTGGCTAGGTTTGCTCCTGTATTACGACCCAAGCTGACGCCACGTTTTGGCATTTTATGTATGCTTATCGCGGGCAACTGATGGCGAAAACTTGCTGCAATTTGACAGGTGTTATCTTCGCTGTTGGAATCCACCACGATGACTTCAAAATTTTGGTAGCTTTGCTGGGCTAAGTCACGCAAAATATTACCGATACGTTCGGCTTCGTTTAATGTAATAATCACAATGCTAATTGGCGTCATAAGCTCATTCACAAGGGCAACAATCGTTTAAAACGGCAGTTTTTTAGATTTTTTATCATAAATGAACAATATGACGATTTGGTGATTGCCAAAAAAGTTTTGGGTGCTAAGCTAGGGAATGAGTAATCGAGCGGATGCAGAATTCAATGGGCGATGGTATGGTAACCAGTTAGAAGGAATAAAGTATGTGCATTGTGGCGTTGGCTTGGCAGCTGTTTGAGGATAAACCCTTGGTATTATTATCCAATCGGGATGAATTTTTGCAGCGTCCTACGCGCGCACTGCGTGAATGGCAATTGCCGAATGGAAAAAAAATCATCGCGGGGCAAGATGCGCAAGCAGGGGGCACTTGGTTGGGTATCGATCCTGAGCATGGGCGCTGGGGGGTGATTTTAAACTACCGAGAGATTATCAAAGATAAGCCTGTCTTTGCCACCTCCCGCGGTCAGCTCATCCTTGATTATTTAAGTGGTGAGTGGTCGCCGCTAGCTTTCGCAAGGCAAATTGATTTGCCCTGCTACGATGGGTTTAATCTAGTCATCGGCGATCGGCAGCAAGCGGTGCTGCTCAACAATAAAGGGTATGGCATCGAGGTATTGGCAAAAGGCTTATACGTGTTATCCAATGGTCAACCAAATACGGCATGGTTTAAAACGGAAAAACTGCGCAGGCGAGTACGACAAGAGTTGTTGCCGCTGCTTGCTGGGCATGAGGATTGGCAAACAGCCAATTGGAAAAATGTGGCATTTGAGATACTGCAAGACCGTGAACAAGCGCCTATCGCGCAGCTACCTGATACAGGGTTAGGTATGGAGACAGAATTGGCGTTGTCTTCCATCTTTATTCCTGCCAATCGCCTCGACAAGCTGCTGGGAAGTAGCTATGGGACGCGCGTGAGTACCTTGCTCACCATCACGCATACAGGGTTTGATATGCAAGAAAAAAACCTGGAAAATGACACTATCATCCGTATCACGCCCGATGTTAACGCCACATAATCAATGAAAAAAACAGCCGAAAAATCAAAAAAATAGACAATAAAATGGGCTATCCATCAACCGCAAGCTTAATGGATATGCCCAAACATCATCATCAGCTCAGTATCGAGCCTATCAAAATCCAATTCGATAGTGTTATCCAAAAAAATCACTTCAATACGGTTATCGGTTTGTGGCTCACAGGCCACCAAATCGAGCGAATCAGGGGTAAAATTCATGGTTTGCCATTGCTCATCATGCGTATGTTTGATATGAACCACCGATTTAATACGTTGCCAGTTGGGCAGTGTCAACAGCCATTCCATCAGCACAGTCATATCAATTGTCCAGTCGGCTGACAGCCGCCAGCCGATGATTTGATAGCCGTTTTGTACATCATGATAGCGAAATGGCAAGTCATCATTGGCAGCTGTTGGTGATTGGGTCGGGTCGGCTTGGGTGGTGGATAGAGCGGGGGACTGAGCAAAACTTGTTAAGCTAATTTTTTGGTAATGGCTACGCTCGGCAAGCACTTGGCTTGATTGCTTGAGCGCTTGTTGCAATTGCCGCAGATTGTCTTCGCTCAGCGTTTGTTCTGCTTGCCAAATCAATTTTGCTTTAGGGTTTAAGCCTTTTACCCATGCGGTTAGTTGGGTTTTTTGGGTGTCATCCAACCCATGAAAGCGATTAATCACCACCACATCACAAAATCGCACATGCGCTTGGTAGCCTTCATTGTCACGATAACGGGCATCTTGCCAATGACGCGCATTGACGATACTGATGGCAGATTTTAGCGACAGCGCAGTTTGCCAATGGGCTGCAGATAGCTGCTCAATCAGTTCTCGCGGGTGTGCAAGCCCTGTTGGCTCAATCCATAATCGGTCAGGTCTATACTCAGACGTCAAGCGAGCGAGCGCAATCTGTAGCGGCAGTTGCGAAGTACAGCAGATACAGCCACCAGATACTTGGCGAATCGCTAAATCATGGTCAGCATTACCCGTCAATAGCTTTTCATCAATACCGATTTGACCTGCCTCATTGACCAAAATCGCCCACTTTTCTTGGTGCTGAAAATGGGCGATACAGGCGTTGATAAAACTGGTTTTTCCAGAACCTAAAAAGCCCATCACCAGGTGACAGGCCGTGTTTGAAATCAAAGGTTTTATCATAAAAGTTCTTAACTCTGTTAACTTGGCTTTCTTAATTCGCTCTTTTAAATAGGGCTCGTTTAGCTTTCTGCCCCATCGGGTACAAACACGTAGCCCACGCCCCAAACGGTTTGGATATAGCGCGCTTGCGAAGGGTTATCTTCGATGAGACGGCGTAAACGCGATACTTGCACATCAATTGAGCGCTCCATTGCGCCCCATTCACGGCCGCGTGCCAGATTCATCAGTTTATCACGGGTTAATGGTTCACGGGGGTGTTGTACCAAAGCCTTTAATACACTAAATTCACCTGTGGTTAAGGTCACGATATTGCCATCACGCTTTAGGGTACGCGTTGATAAATCTAATGTCCATGACCCAAATTCGACCACTTCCATTTGCTGACTGGGTGCGCCTGGCAATTCACGCGTTTGCCGGCGCAATACGGCTTTAATACGTGCCAATAATTCTTTGGGGTTAAAGGGTTTTGGCAGATAATCATCCGCGCCTGCTTCAAGTCCTGCGATACGATCGGCATCGGAACCTTTAGCGGTCAACATAATAATCGGAATATCGGAGTTTTCTGCGCGTAAGCGATGGCAAATACTGATACCGTCTTCGTTAGGTAGCATCAAATCAAGCACAATCAGCGAAAATAACTCGCGCTGCATCAGTTTGTCCATTTGGCTACCATCATGCGCAGTACGTACGATATAACCATCGTCTTCTAAGAAACGTTGCAATAAAGTACGAAGACGCGCATCATCATCAACGACCAAAATGCGCTGATTCATATCGCCGGCGGCTGATTGATTGGGGGTAGATTCTACAGTGGGGTTGATGTCATCACTCATTGATTATTTTCCTCATTTTTATTGTCGATATTCCTATTACCAATATTCCTATCACCAATGTTATTTGCACTCGAATGTTGTTTTCGCTACATTATTTTCGTTCCATAGTTTTCATAAACACCCAATTATTTTTTATAAAGGCTAAATATGTTCCATTAGCGTGTTAACCCTGATGGTTAGGACAGGCAATGCTATAAAATATATGGGTATACAATTTTTTATTAGGGACTGATAAAGGTATTTTGAAACGATTGGTTACAACTTGCAAGCATTATCAATCTTATTATTTAGCCAAATTTGCGTGGTTATGCGGTTATTAAAGCAAAAAAATGTGTCGATTGCTGTAGTGATTTTGCTAAAAATGCGACGTTAGCTTATAGGGTAGCCACTTATTATATAGTCATCAGTTAGCAAAATTTTAGTCTAACGATAGCGCTAGGGTTGGCAAGGTAAAAATTCACTAAAGATTTTTGTTAAAATAGCGTTTACCTATTATCTTTTTGTATTGTTTTGTTATAATGCGTGAACTCTGAAGTTTTGAGTTCATCCTTATAAGTGTTAGGCAAAAATATGACTACAAACGTTACTGCCATTGCGGCTAATCCAGCGGTAGATGTACTCTCTGAGCAAGTCCAGCAAGCCATTTATCAAAAATTAGCTGCCAATCTTGGTATCAAACTCAACCAAATGATGGCATTCGTCAAACTCTACGATGATGGCGCGACGATTCCGTTTATTGCCCGCTATCGTAAAGACCAAACCGGCGGGCTCGATGACGTACAGTTGCGTAGTCTGGAAAAATCGCTGAGCTATGAACGAGATATGGCCATTCGCCGCCAAAAAATCATTGAGCTGTTGACCTCACAAAATAAGCTGACCGATGAATTGAGTGAACGCATCAATCAAGCGGCATCCAAACTTGAATTAGAAGACATTTATTTGCCGTATCGTCCGCGCCGCCGCTCATTGGCAACCCAAGCGCGCGAAGCAGGACTTGAGCCAATTGCCTTGGCGGTTTTAAATGAGTCGGTAAGCCCAGAGACAGCATTATCAGATTACCAAGCGCCAGCGCCTGTACAGGATGACAACGGCGAAGCCGAAGCGTCAATTTTTGAAGATAAAGAAAAACAGCTATCAGGTATCGGCGCCATTATTATCGATGAGTGGACACAGCAGCTTGATCTACTCGATAAACTGCGCGTCGGCTTTGGTAAAATCGCCCAAATTCATAGCCGTTTAGTGGGCGAGGAAAAACGGGAAGTCGGCGAAAAATACAAAGACTATTTTGACCACGCTGAAAGCTTGGCGCGTCTACCCAATCATCGATTATTAGCGATGCTACGCGGCCGCCAAGACAACGTACTGACGATTGCCATTGAAGGCGATGATGCACCATTTATTGAACAAATTAATCACGCATTTAACTTAACGGCTGCTGAGCCTAGTGAGCGTCAACAATTTTTATTGTCACTGGGCAAAAAACTGTGGTTGGACAAATGGCGTCCGCATATTGAGCATCGTTTGCTCACAGAAAAACGCTTAACGGCTGAATCTGCAGCAATTGACGTGTTTGCAAACAATTTACAGCATCTATTAATGGCAGCGCCAGCGGGTCAAAAAACGATTTTAGGCGTCGATCCGGGTATCCGTCATGGCGTCAAAATGGCTGTGGTTGATAGCCTAGGTCATGTTGCCAAAAATAGCGATGATAGTTTTGCGATTGCAACGGTGTATCCATTTGCTCCAGACAATAAGGTCGATGAAGCCAAACAAACCATTGCAGATTTACTCAAAAATCACCATGTGCATTTAATCGCCATTGGTAATGGTACGGCTAGCCGTGAGACAGATGCTTTAATCAAAGAAATTTTGGCAGAACACAGCGCTCAAGGAAACGGCGATATCAAAGCCGTGCCTGTGGTAGTCAATGAGTCTGGTGCGTCTGTGTACTCAGCGAGCGAACTGGCATCGCAAGAATTACAAGAGCTTGATGTATCCATTCGTGGGGCAGTATCGATTGCCCGTCGTTTGCAAGATCCCTTGTCTGAGCTGGTTAAAGTCGATCCCAAAGCCATTGGCGTGGGTCAATATCAGCATGACGTCAACCAAACGCAGCTGGCTGATAGTTTAACCAAAGTCACGCAAGACTGCGTGAATGCGGTGGGCGTAGATGTCAATACTGCAAGTCCTGCGATTTTATCTTATATTGCAGGTCTCAATGTCAATGTAGCACAGCAAATTGTCAACTACCGCAACGAACATGGCGCCTTTGCCAACCGTGAACAGCTCAAAAATGTGCCAAGATTGGGTGCCAAAACTTTTGAACAAGCGGCAGGTTTTTTACGCATTCGTGGCGGTGATGAGCCGTTAGATGCAACAGGCTTACACCCAGAAAACTACGAGATGGTCAAACAATGGCTGGCCTCAACCGACAACAACCTCAACGATGTGCTAGGTGACGAGTCAGCGCTTAACAATCTGACCGCTTCACTTATCGCTGCCGCAAACGATGAGGTTAATGATGACGAGCAAGCAACGCTGAAAGCCGCTGCCATCAAACAAGAATTAGCCAAACCTGCCCACGATCCAAGACCGAGCTTTAAAACAGCGCAGTTCCGTGACGATGTCAATAGCCTCAACGATTTAACCGAAGGCATGACGCTTGAAGGCGTGGTCACCAATGTGACAAGTTTTGGTTGTTTTGTTGATGTTGGCGTACATCAAGATGGCTTGGTACATATCTCAGAGATGGGTAACGAGTTTATCGCCGATCCGTTAAATCATGTCAAACCAGGTGATATCGTCACCGTTCGCGTGATTTCAGTGGATGCCGAACGCAAACGCGTGGGCTTTAGCATGAAGTCAGACACCCCAATGGCAGCCAAACCTGCTGAAAAAGCCCCCGCTGATAAAGCAAAAAATACCAACCAACCAGTGGCTGGTACCGCGAAAAAACACGCAGACCATAGCGAGCGCGGCAGCAAATCAGCCAAACATTCGGGCAAACCCCAACGTAGTGACAAAGCCGCTAAACCGCAAAACCAAGCAGCCGACAAACCGCAAAAAATCGGTAGCTTAGGTGCGTTGTTGGCACAAGCAGGTCTAAAAAAATCAACATAAACCCCGCATCATTGGTAAACGGGCATCTAAATGGCTAAATCAATTTAGATGTTGGTATTTGTGATACAAGGTCTCGAGTGAGTGATGGTCAATTTTTTACAAGCATTTTGGCAAGCGACTCGCCCACGCACTTATCCATTAGCGGTGGCTGGCATGATAGTAGCCAATGCGTTGGCATACTCGCGTATTGGTAGCTTCGAAACCAAAAATTGGCAAATCTTTTTGCTAAGCCTATGGGTTGCCTTAGGCTTACAGATTTTATCCAATTTAGCCAACGACTATGGCGATGGCATACGGGGTACGGATGCGCATCGACTCGACAGACAGACTGCCCAAGGTACAATCAACCCCAAGACCCTCAAGAAATTAATCATAAGTTGGGCACTGTTTATTTTTGGCTGCGGTATTGGCTTGCTTTGGCTGAGCTTTAACAGTCTGACCGATTTCTTCACCTTCTTAGTATTGGGCATCATCGCCATTATTGCCGCAGTGACCTATACCATGGGTAAAAACCCCTATGGATACAATGCGAAAGGCGAAATAGCAGTATTTTTATTCTTCGGCTTAGTTAATGTATTAGGGGGCGTGTACCTACAAACACAATTTATCCGTGTGATGGATATTATTGCTGCGGTGGTGATCGGTCTGCTATGCACTTGCGTATTGATGATTAACAATATGCGTGATTTTGACACAGATACAAGCGCTGGTAAAAATACCCTTGCTACTACCTTAGGCAAAGAAAGCATGAGCCACCTGTATCGGTTTATGTTGTTGGGTGCTTACTTTTTACTCATTACCTTTGTGACCTTGCGACAAAATTTTTATCTATTGAGCCTACTTGTTCTAGTCTCTCCGATCGCCAAACATCTTAAAATGGTTCGTCATTATAGTGATGAAAATATCCCCTCAAACGCACTAGCACCAGAACTATCCAAGATTGTCTTAATCACCCTAGCAACCAGTGTGTTGATGAGTGTAAGTATTGTTATCTTTAACTATAAAAAACTAATTTGAAAATAAATGAAAAAACTTTTCCCATTGGTATTGACAGGGGGAAAGAAAAGCGTATAATACGCACTCACTGGCAGCGACTGCAGCCACAAACTGTAGTAAAAACAACAACTTAAGTTAATATAGATATAAGTTGAGCGGTCATAAAAAATTAAAGAAAAAAGTTATTGACAACACAACATAAGCTGTTAAAATAGCGACCTTCTTAACGACATCAGCCGATGATGTTGTGAAC
>NZ_DALZPU010000005.1:116898-203975 GCF_032017465.1 Moraxella sp. CTOTU47616 | reverse complement strand
TATTAATCGATTATGTGGCTTATCCTAGCATATTTTTTAATCGTGAACAGGTTCTCATAAAATTAAGCTAGAATACAGCATCAAGGGCAGCGCTAAAAGCTCTAAAATGGACCTGGAAATAAAATAAACTGGGAACTTGCCATTCAGCATCTTTAGGTCTGCATAAAAATTGTACTATGATACTGTCAATCCGTAGTATTTTATATAAATGGCATTCTACATAAATTTTTCAACCAAAGATACGTCAAACTTGGCTTTGGTAATCTTGTTTGCCTGCGCCAAGGCAATATCTGCATCAGTAGGTCCCGCCCATTGACACGCTTGCTGATAAAATAACGATAAGATAGTTCTAAACCCTGCTGTATCCGCATCGGTCAACGACATTGTCAACGCACTTTGTTTGTCCCCACCAAAAAACTGATCAAAAAAGTGAATCATGGTTAAGGTTAAAGCCTGATTGGTTTCTGCCTTGCGAGCTAATAGCCCAAAACCACGAGATTTTGATGAATTATGATGCTGATGAATCGTCTGCCTGACACTGTCTAAAATTTGGCTGCCCAATAATGGTGAAAATTGCGCCGTAAAACTATCAATCAGTAACTCAAAGGCGGCTATTTGGTTAGATGTTTGGCTAAATATTGGGCTAGATATTGGGTCAGGTTTTTGGTTAGCGATAGCTACTTGACTGGATGATGGGTGATTTACTAGCCTATTTTGCCCCAAATTAGGGATATCATGGGTTATCGGTTGGGGGTTGACTGCACCCATTTGATAATCACTCAGCGCTTTCATTAGACTTCGACGGATATTTGAGCGATATTCTTTGGTTGGATTGTCTTGCGTAATTTCATGGACAAAACGCTGGATTTGGTAAGGCGTAATATCGGCATAATCTTTATGAAAGATGTCCATGGCTTTACGGATATCAGCATCTTTTAAAAACGGTGTTAACGCAGATTTGATAGTAGCTTCTTTGTTCATGACGGGGCCAAATATTTAAAGTTAATAAAATTACAATGGACGCAAATGACTGTATTGGGTCGGGTACCTGTGACGACAGAGCATACAGGCACCGCAAAAATTTAAAACTAGTGCCGCTCAGTTAGCGTTTGCTGACTAAATAAGCTATCTTGGAATTCAGGGTAAGCCCCTTCGGCATGTTCGGTAAAGTCGAGCCCGCGTTGCTCATGCTGTGCAAGTACGCGAAGACCGATGGTTTTTTCTATCACAAAATACACCACCATACCCAGTCCAAACGACCAAACAAACATTGCCGCGATGCCCATCAGCTGTACGATAATACGATGGCTGTCGAATAAATCACCTTCATAAAACAGCCCTGCTGCCAGCGTACCCCACACACCGCCGCCCACATGCACGGCAACGGCATACACCGCATCATCCATTTGAACATTATCCAATAACCGCTTCACCGCCAAATACGCCAAACATGCACCAACACCGGTAACAATCGCATACACAGGCGACATGGTCGCACAGCCTGCGGTAATGGCGACCAATCCTGCAAGGCTGATATTGACCGTATCACTCAATAAAATTGCCTTACGCATCACCCCTGAAATCAGCAAATAAGCCGTCACCGCACTCACCCCTGCTAGATGGGTATTTAGCATGATTTTGCCCAAGTTGCCTGAGCTGGTCAGTGTAGAACCTGCGTTAAATCCAAACCACGCCAACCATAGGATAAAGCCGCCCAATGTGACCAGCGTGAGATTATGACCGGCAATCAAGCGCGGCGTGCCATCAGGGGCAAAGCGACCAATACGCGGTCCAAGGACGATAATACCCGCGAGCGCTAACCACCCACCGACAGAGTGCACCACCGAAGAGCCGGCAAAATCAATAAATCCAAGCTGGGTAAGCCAGCCTTGACCGCCATAATAACCACCCCATGCCCAACTTGCTACGACGGGATAAATCAGTCCGCAAGTCATCAACGTACCAATCAGATACCCTGAAAATTTAATACGCTCCGCCATCGCACCACTGGCAATGGTGGCGGCGGTGGAAGCAAACATCATCTGAAAAAACAAATGTGCCCATTGCATATTGCTAAGCTGCTCTGGTAAAAACTCGCTTTGACCCACGTAACCTGTGGGGTTGTTGCCTGCCATCAAACCATAGCCCAAAATATAAAAAATTAACCCGCCAATCGCCATGTCGGTGTAGTTTTTCATCAACACATTCACGGTATTTTTACTACGCACTGAGCCTGATTCAATGAGCGCAAAGCCCGCCTGCATAAAGAACACCAGCAAACCGCCAATAACCACCCACATCACATTTTGGTAGTCATAGAGCTGCTCATTGGTGGGCGTCGCAGCGTACACCGAGGAATGTTGATAAAAAACCATCATGGATAATAGCCCTTTATAGGCTTTCTTAAGCCGTTTACTCGTATGCCGTTGAACCGTATTGTTTAATTTTCTCATGAAGCTCTTACCCTTATGCCCTTATGCCCTCGATAAAAAACTATCGCTCAATTATTAATCAGTTTTGCCAAGACAAGGAATGCAAATTGTGTACCAAACAAGAAAATAATTAAAAAATAGCGGGTTTTGACAACGCATAAAAAAGCGCTTTAAGTCGTGATGACTTAAAGCGCTAATGGTTGAGGTTAATGGCTATAAGGACTCGTTATCTGAAGTCTTACCTGTTTTATGGATATCTTCAGTGGGATTGCCTTCTGTCACCGTACCATCATTGGTGGGATTATCGTCCTTAGCTTTTGGATTAAAGGCTTTATTACGCGCATCGGCATTTTCAAGCCACAGCGCGTTTAAAATCGCCAATAATACCGCAAACCCCAATCCTAATATCCACGCAAAATACCACATTGTGTTCTCCTATTAAGTTGCCTGCATTTGGGTCAGTAAAGTGAATGCTCTTGCTCTCGAACATAAGCCTTGGTCACTTTACCGCGCATCACGCTATATGCCCAGCTGGTGTAGCCTACAATCATCGGTAATAACACCACCACGACAAACAACATAATCATCAAGGTAAGATGACTCGATACACTGTCCCAAACCGTCAAGCTTGAACGTGGATCGCTAGAGGATGGCATGACAAACGGAAACAGCGCCACCCCTGCGGTCATAATCACACTAAGCACAGCAATACTGGATGCGATAAATGCGCTCAAGGTTTTACGCGCTTTTAACAATATTGCCGTGACAATCGGCATGATGACACCAAGTGCAGGAAATGCCCATGCCAGTGGATACTGATGATAATTTGCCATCCATGCGCCCGCTTGACGCGTCACCTCTTTATTGAGCACATTTGGTAAGGCTTGGGGGTCAATGGGGCTGGTGATATGATAGCCGTCAATCGATTGTATCCATACCCCTGCCAGCACAAACAACACTGCCATTACCATACTACTGATAGCAGCGTAGTTAAGAGTACGATTTTGTACCTCATCGAGGGTGCGATGCGCTAAATATGCTCCCCCTTGCATAATCAACATAGACGCACTAATCAAGCCACACAGTAGGGCAAATGGATTAAGTAATGCCCAAAATGAGCCTGTGTAAGTCGATACCAAATGGTTGTTAAAACTAAAAGGCACGCCTAAAAACAAATTACCAAATGCCACGCCAAACACCACAGCCGGGATAAATGAACCCACAAACAACCCCCAGTCCCACGCTTTGCGCCAGGTTGGATTGTGTATCATACTGCGATATTTAAACCCCACCGGGCGGAAAAATAACGCCCACAATACTGCCATCAACGCCCAATAAAAACCGCTAAAGGCAGTGGCATACACCATCGGCCATGCCGCAAAAATCGCGCCACCTGCCGTGATAAACCATACTTGGTTACCCTCCCAGTGCGGACCAATGGTATTGATAATCACCCGGCGCTCTTCATCATCTTTGCCGACAAAAGGCAGTAACGAACACACGCCCATATCATGCCCATCCATGATAGCAAACCCAATGAGCAGCGCACCGACCAATAACCACCAAATAATTTTGAGTGTTTCATAATCAAACAACATGATTCACCTCGGCTGTATCATGGGGCAAATTTAATGAAGGACTCACGTGCACCTTGTGAGTATCTTCGCCATAGTATTTGCCCGTACCTAGACTTGCGGGTCCTTTACGGGCATATTTCACCATCAAGTACATTTCAATCATCAGCAGCACCGTATAAAAACCAACAAATCCCGCCAGCGAGGCATACACATTCGCCACGCTAATGTTGGAGGTTGAAAAATAGGTTGGCAACATGCCATAAATCGTCCAAGGTTGACGCCCATACTCGGCAACAAACCAACCAAATTCCGCAGCAAGCCAAGGCGCAGGCAGCATCAATAATGCCCAACGTAACAGCCAAGGTTTTTGGATAAAGTTGCCTTTGACACTTGACCAAAGACTAATCGTAAACAATGCCAACAATAAAAAGCCCAAACCTACCATGGCACGAAATGACCAAAACATCGGGATAATAGGTGGAATAGTGGCATCGGTGGCCTGTTTAATCATTGCCGGCGTGGCTTTGCTGACATCTGGCGAATAGCGTTTGAGCAATAACCCAAAGCCCAAGTCTTTTTTTACCTTTTCAAACTCCGCCACTGTCACAGGATTTGGGGTTGAACCTGGAGGCGCACTGCGTAATTGATCCAGTAGCACCACCGCTTTTTGACCATTGATGATACGTTTTTCATTGATAATTTTGATGTCATGGATGCCCAAAATCGGGGTATCTAGCGAGCGCGTCCCAATTAAGCCCATCACATACGGAATTTGCACTGCCCAGTTGTTTTTTTGCTCGGCTTGGTTGATATCGGCAATCAAATTAAAACTGGCAGGCGCAGGCTCGGTTTCCCACATCGCCTCTATCGCTGCCATTTTGGTTTGCTGTGCCAAGCCGATGGAATATCCCGACTCATCACCCAGCACGATGGTGCTACAAATCGACGCAAAACCAAATGCCGCCGCGACTTGAAAGCTGCGTTTGGCAAATTCGACATCGCGTTTTTTGAGCAAATACCACGCTGAGATGGCAAGCACAAAGGTCGCTCCCACCGTATAGCCGGCAGAGACGGTATGTACGAATTTGTTCTGCGCCTCAGGGTTAAATAATACTGCCGCAAAATCGGTCATTTCCATGCGCATAGTCTGGTAACTAAACTCTGCGCCAACCGGATTTTGCATCCACCCATTGGCAATCAAAATCCACAATGCGGATAGATTGGTACCCAGCGCCATCAACATAGTCACTAGCAAATGCTGTCCGCGTGACAGTCTATCCCAACCAAAGAAAAACAGTCCAACCATGGTCGATTCTAAAAAAAATGCCATCAAGCCTTCAATGGCAAGCGGCGCACCAAAAACATCGCCGACATATTGTGAGTAGTACGCCCAGTTGGTACCAAACTGGAATTCCATGGTGATTCCGGTGGTGACACCCAAGGCAAAGTTGATGCCAAACAGTTTGCCCCAAAAACGCGTCATGTCTTTCCACACTTCTTTGCCTGTCATCACGTACATGGATTCCATGATGACCAGCAGCCACACCATGCCCAGTGTGAGTGGTACAAATAAAAAATGATATAACGCCGTGACTGCAAATTGCAGACGGGAAATATCGACGAGATGTTCTGTTATCATGTTGACTCCTTGGTTTGACAACCAATTCAGATGTCAATTACCCTCATGCGTGGTTAAAAAAGGGTAATGTTTTTATTTACAAACATTATATAAATCTATAAATTATTTGTCATGCGGCATAATGTCGCACCTGACTACAAAATACTATGATGAGTATGGCGTTGCTGCTACCATCTTCTCATACCCTGTCAAAGATGGTGATAGTTGAATGAGTGATAGTTTATGGGTCTGTTGAGGGTAATATTTTAAAGTGGGGTCGTTCATCGCTTTACTTATTTAATTGTCTTTTATATGGCTTTTTATATGCCTTTATCAAGGTTTTATCAACCCTCATTGGTAGGCAGTGTGTTTACACTTTTTTATCTCATTGCCTTGATGAGCATGATTTGTCGTACCTAACCCGTGCTTGATACGCTATGATATGTCCATTGATTTTATCGTTACTGTTAACCAACCATGTCTGAAACTTCTGCTGTCAACCAAACCCTTCGTCACTATGCCGCTATGGCAAAGCGACCGATTTATATGGCATGGGGACTGTCAGTTGTGTCCACGCTAGTATTGATCGTGCAGTCTTGGCTGATTGCGGTCATCTTTGCAGATTGGTTAACACAAATCGCCCATCACCGCCCTGCCACTGACGTATTTTTTGATTATCTGCCGTGGCTGATGGGGTGTCTGTTGCTACGTCCTTTACTGCATTTTTGCAAAGACCAGCTGGCGTTAGACGCGGGGCTACAAGTAGCCGGCATCCTACGAAAAACGCTAGTTGAAAAACTGGCACAAGTAGGTGCAGCGCGGGACCAGTATGGCAGTGATGGCGGGCTTGCCAGTATGGTGATTGAGCAATGTGACGCCTTAACGGGCTATGTCAGCCGTTTTTATCTGCAACGACTGATTGTGGTGACCACGCCTATCATGCTATTAGTTGCGGCAGCGACCCAAAGCTGGATAGCAACGCTGATTTTACTGCTGACAGCACCGCTAGTCCCTGTATTTATGGTATTAATTGGTCATGCCACCGCCCGTAAAAGTCGGCAACAATTTGCCGCGATGGCACAGCTGAGCGGGCGATTTTTGGATTGGTTACGTGGCACAGCCACACTGCAACGGCTGGATGCTGTCGGGCACGCGAGTCAAGATATAGACGCCTCAGCCGAAGCCTACCGTATGCGCACCATGTCGGTACTCAAAATTGCGTTTTTAAACACCGCAGCGCTAGAACTGTTAGCCGCGCTGTCGATTGCGCTACTTGCCGTGTATTTGGGTTTTGGTTTAATCGGTATTTTACCTTGGCAAAAAAACACGGTGCCTGTGCCTTACCAGTCGGCGCTATTTTTACTGCTGTTGGCACCTGAATTTTATGCCCCGCTACGTCAGTTGGGCGCGGATTATCATGTCAAAGCGCAAGCGGAAGGCGCGATTGCCGAATTATCACCCTTGTTAGCTTTTCAGTCAGCGGAAAACACAAAAGCTAACCCCTCTATCTTAACTGCGCCCCCTGCCATTGACGCGGATAATATTTGGGTCAATCATCAGCAACGCACACGGCTCGCGCCGTTAAGTTTTGCTATTGCCGCAGGGGAACGGTTGGCGATTGTCGGTCAAAGTGGCAGCGGCAAATCCACCCTATTGCAAATTTTTTTGGGTTTTTGTGCCTATCAAGGCGATATCTTTATTAATAACCAAAATTTTAACACCATCAATTCCACGCAATTTCGCCACCAAATCGCCTATTTGTCACAGCAAACCATGCTACTGCCGATGAGTATCGCCGATAATTTGCGCCTGCCAAACCCAACCGCCAGTGATGACAAACTATGGCAAATTCTTGCGCAAGTGGGGTTAAAACCTTTGATAAAAGCACTGCCAAATCAGCTAGATACTCAGTTAGGTGAACGTGGTAGCGGCTTGTCCGGTGGACAGCAGCGACGATTGGCAATAGCCCAGTTACTCTTGCAAGACGCACAGCTTTGGCTACTCGATGAACCCACTGAGCATTTAGATAGTGACACCGCAGCCGAGATTAATGCGCTATTACAACAAGTGACGAGGGGGAAAACCGTGTTATGGGTGACGCACGATGCCACAAAACTGCCTTGGCTGGATCGGCAAATAAGCCTTGATATTGCATCTACTTTGGCGAAGGCGTAACGGTATGACAGACTCTACTAGTGAAAAAAATAGCGAAAATAAACTTGCTAGTGAAAATAGGCTTATTAATCAAAATAGCCGTGTCAACACTCACCGGCAAAAAAAATCAAACAGTCATCAAACCTTTCGTTTAACCCAGCTGTTTAGCACGCAGCTAGATAAATGGCTCATTGCTGCCTGTTTAGCCATGATGACTGCGTTATCCGTGATTGGCCTATTGATGACGTCAGGGTGGTTTATTTCTGCGGCAGCAATGACAGGGATGGTGGCGCTGGGCTCACACAGTTTTAATTATCTGGTACCGGCAGCGATTATCCGTGTGATGGCGATGGTACGTACCGCAGGACGCTATGGTGAAATGATGGTGTCCCACCATGCGGTGTTTGGTTTGTTGCAGCGGCTGCGAGTGCGTTTTTTTAACCAGTTTTCACGCCTGCCACTGGCAAATTTATCAATTACCTTACAATCTACCCATGCCATGCACCGTTTAACCCATGATATTGATGTGCTCAATGAGTTGCCACTGCGCGTGGTATCGCCTTGGCTAGTCGCGACAACCGCGAGCTTGCTAGTAGCCACCTTACTTTATCAGTATGAGGTTAGCCCCGTCTTGATTGCCATATTTTTAATCGCCGGTTTGATGTTGCCTACCATGCTGACATGGCGTAGTATCAAGCACGCCCGCGCTCATCAGGCATTGGCAGAGTCTAGGCGTGTCAGTTTGCTCAATCCGCTATCGGCACTTACCCATTTATTGATTTGGCAGCGCTGGCAATCCGAATTGACTGCTTTTAACAGCGTCGACACTCAACATACGCATCAGCAAAAGCGCATCCAGCGCGCCCAGTCATTGGTCATGCTCATCATGCAGTGGCTGATGGCAGCGGTTTTGGTCGGCTTGTTAGTGGGTTTTTATCACACGCCCCTTGTCATCAGTGTGCCGATGCTGCTTGCGCTATTCCTCGGTATCATGGGCATGACTGACTTGCTAGCGCCGTTAGTCACCCATTCGCTAGCCCTTGGCAATAGTTTGGCAGCACAACATCAACTCAATGAATTACTCAATCCTTCGCTACAACCTAGCCATCATTTAAACCATGATTTAGCCCCTTTACCCATTGATGTTACGCGCCTAAATGCGCCACTTACACTCACCATCCATCATCTAGCTGCCAAAATGCCGCAGGCGATTGTCGGTTTCAAAGCTATCAGCTTGACTGCCACCCAAGGCATCCCTGTATTGATTACGGGACGCTCGGGCGCGGGAAAATCAACACTGTTACAAGTGCTGGCTCGTGAACTAGCACCGCAACAAGGCAGCATAGAGCTCAATGGTAGGGATTGGCTAGCGTTACACGATACGCCCGCGCTCACAGGTTATCTGGGGCAGCAGATTGATATTTTTGACCAGACCTTGGCGACCAATTTAAGATTGGGCAACGCCGATGCCAGTGATGAACAGCTTTGGCAAGTGCTGGGTAAGGTTGGACTCAAAGACTGGGCGCGCAGTCAGCCGCTACAATTACAGACCCCGCTAGGAGAATACGGGCAAGCTATTTCCGGTGGACAAGCCAGACGCATTGCCTTGGCACGGCTATTACTTAGCCCAAAAAAAATCTTGCTGCTAGATGAGCCGTTTGCAGGACTTGATAAAAAAAGCCGTGAAGCACTGTGGCAAATGCTGGTACAGCATCAGCAGCAAGGCATTTTAATCATTGTCACCCACCATCTTTGGCAAACCGAGTGTCCAATTAATATCGTGCAATTACCTGAGCCTGATGTTTTAATTTAACCTGTCTAGGGAAAAATTAATTTGACAGGCAAAAAAATTGATAAAAACATTTTTGAATATTGTTGCCGGCGTTTATGCAAAGCAAATTGTTTAATCCGATTGCTATAACCTACCTAGCCTGATTCTGCGTTATCGCTAAGTCTCTGCTGTCTTAATTTTTGTATGATAGTACTATCCAATCAAGGGTTATCAACAACTATATTAACAACCGCAGGAAAACCTATGAACTTAGCAAAATTTAACCCCTCATTTTTAGCCACTGGGCTTAGTGTAGCCTTGCTTAGTGTTGTTACAGGTGCGACACTCACCGCCTGTGCGAGCACCTCAGCGGCACCACAAGCACAAAAAATGCAAAAACGCCATCCAGCCAATGCCAAGAACTTTGAGCAACGCTTACAAGCCATGCAGGCCAACGCCCAAGCAGCCGCCAATGCCAGCATCAGTGCCTCTCAAGCAGTCGCCTTGGTACAAAAACAAACCGCAAACACACGCATCGTTGGCGTACGCTATCATGACAGTAGCAACCGACCCAACCCAAACCCTGCCCGTAGCGGCAACAACGCTAATAACAACATCGTCGGCTACCGGGTCATGACCCTTAATGCGAATGGTCAACCACAACTGTATATCGTCAATGCGTCTAATGGTCAAGTGAGCCAAGCAACTATGCCATCACGGCCATCACGCCCAGCGCGTCCGCAACAAACTAATAACCCCACTAATAACCCCAACAACAATCAACCACCTGCGCCGCCTGCCATCAATATCAGCCTAGAACGCGCCATGCAATTGGCAGCGAACCAAGTGGGTGGTGAAGCCATTGGCGCACATTTAGGTGGGGATAAAGGGGGTAAAATGGGTCATGGTCCTCGTGACGGTCAACGCCGCCCTAACAGAGACCCACAAATGGGCAATACAGGCATGCCGCCTGCAGCAAATCCTGCCCAAAATCAACCACCTAGAACTCCAAGCTATCAGATTGAGGTGGTGAAAGGTCAAGAAGTCTACCATGTCAAAGTTGATGCCCAAACAGGTGCCGTGAGCGATGTTAAATCATTTAACGACTTCAAACGTCGTGCGCCTACTCAGCCATAATTGAGTGCCAAATGGCAACCTTGCTTATGAGCAACACCGTCATTCTTAGAATGGCGGTTTTTTGTGTTATAGTTTATTTATTGAACAGTATTCGTGTATAAAGGTAACCCAATGAGAGTATTACTCGTCGAAGATGACGTATTCATTGCCGACAGTCTGATTGATAGTCTAGAAGAAGAAGCGTATGCGGTAGACTGGGCAAAAGATGGGCGAGAAGCGATTTTGACCCTCAAAGTCGAATCGTATGACGTGATTTTGCTGGATTTGGGCTTACCAGAAATTGACGGCATGAGCGTGTTAGAGACGCTTCGCAGTGCCAAAATCGATACGCCTGTACTGGTGCTGACCGCCCGAGACCAAATCAAAGACCGCGTGAAAGGGCTGGATGCTGGGGCAGATGACTATATGACTAAGCCATTTGCGATGAGTGAATTGCTTGCTCGTATGCGTGTGTTGGTGCGCCGCTCACAAGGCAATAGCCAAAACACCCTACAAGTCGGCGACTTAACCCTCGATATCAATGCCAAACGCCTCAAACGTGACGGCATAGAAATCGATATTACCGCCAAAGAATACATGCTGCTCACCACTTTTATGACCGCGCCCGATAAAGTGTTTTCTAAAAGTGAATTGGAAAATTCTATCTACAATTGGGAAGCCGGGATAGAGAGCAATGCCATTGAATTTTTAATCTATGGACTGCGCAAAAAAATTGGTCAAAAACGGATTAAAAACATCCGTGGTTTAGGCTGGTATATCAGCGCCGAAGCCCAAGACTAACAAAAAGTGATAAAAAAAGGCCTCAAAAAAACATCCAGACAATGACCGCCAAATAGCGGCGAAAATGACCATGACTACCCCTACAAAAACCGCCCTTCCCTTGCAAAAATCGTTGCAAAAATCACTGCAAAAACAGTTGCTGGTCTGGATCCTTGGCACGTTACTATCGATTGGCATTTTGGTACAGATTGCGGTATTTTGCTATACCTATCAAGAGTTTAACACCTCACAAGAAACCAATCTTAGCTATCTTGCTGAGCTGGTTAGCTCGCGCGCGGCCCTGCGACCCCCTCCCCGTAACCTGAAGCCTAATAGGCGTCTATCAAACCCAGATAACGATTTTGCACCGCATGACTTACCACCGCCTAGACCACCTCTACCAGCTAAGATAGCTTCTGCCCCTAGCAGTAGCACGCCGACCATGGTTTTCTCATCCAATGATGAAAGCAACGTACTACAGTATCAAGGCGTTAAAGACGGTGTGCAAGTTGATATCTTCCCGGCCCGTTTTGGCAAAATTGACACCAATTTTATTGAGCCAATGGCTCACCCGCAATTGATTAACACCCCTATTGGTTTTAGTGAATTAACCCTTGATGGTGAAATCTGGAAAGTCTTTCGTAAAGACACCCCAAGGCGGGTGATTTTTGTGCGTCAACCTGTCGAATGGCAGAAAAAAATTGCGTTAAAATCGGCTTGGCAATCTATTATTCCAATTTTACTAACGACCCTATTGCTGCTTGCCCTATTGCCTTGGGTATTAAAGCGCGTATTGCGTCCGATTCAGATATTAGCTAGGCAAATGGCAAAACGTCATGGTCAAGATCTCAGCTTGATCGAGCTACCCACTGACAGCCAACATCGCTCGATTCTGCCCAGCGAGCTCATGCCCTTGGTCATTGAAATCAATGCCTTGTTACAACGGGTTGACGCGCATATCCAAAACCAAAATCGCTTTATCGCGGATGCCGCGCATGAGCTACGCTCGCCATTGACCGCAATCTCACTGCAAGTGCAACAACTGCAAAAATACAGTCAAGACGCGGCGATGTATAGCGACCCTGCAAGGCAAGCCAAATTCAAACAAAACATTCATAAGCTCGCTGTCAGAGTGGAACACAATCAACATCTGGTGGAACAGCTACTTACCCTTGCCCGTATGGACGCCCAGCAATCACAGCTGACCGAGCGCACCAACACGCCCACCGATTTAATCGCAGTGCTACGAGAAGCCATCAAACTGCTATTTCCGATTGCCGATAGCAAAGACCAAACCCTGTCGGTTGACAATCATCTCGCCGCGCTGGGTACGTCAGCGACGCAGGTCAGTCTAGATGAAACTGCCTTGTTTATCCTCCTCAAAAATTTACTGCAAAATGCCATTTTATATACCCCAACCACAGGCAATATCGCGGTTGTCATTGACCACATGACTATCGAAGATTTAACGCAGTCGTCAAGCAGCACCGATTCGACCCATGCCACGCAAGATACCCGTGCCAACTTCGCCAACGCATTGACCCCGACCCCTGTGTTGGTGAACAACGCTAGCAACACACCCAATCACCGCGCAAAACGACTCATCGTCCAAGTTGCCGATACGGGCATTGGCATTGATGCAGCGCATTATCAAGACGTCTTTCAACCTTTTTACCGCGTCAATCAAAATGCGTCGAGCGCATCACTAGCACAAGGACAAACAAGCAGTACACAAACCCATAGTGATACTGCCAAAAAATCTTTTTCCTCCAAAGACACAAGTACCCATTCAGGTTTCACGGTAATTGGCGGTACCGGCTTAGGTTTATCGATTGTTTATCAAATTTGTCAACAAGCCAATATCGATATTTATCTGAGTCCTACGCAAGTGGTTGAGAATAACGCCCAAACCACTGCCACCACCCAAGGCTTAACGGTAACCTTGGTGTTTCAGCCTGCCTCAAAAACAACGTAATTTTATCAAATCATCGCTGCTTTTTTTAAATCATTGTTCAATCTAGTTTTCTCAAACGTATAATTGCGGTATAAAGTACAACAACTATGCTTGGGTAAAACGGAAGTCAACTTTACGATGTTTGATTTTATATTGAAAAAAAATAAAAAAAATGCGCTAGACTCAATGCATGACAAGCCATCGGGTGTGTTTAATAAACTGGTATTTTATAGCAGTTTATTCGCTGTATTGCTTGCGATTATTGAGACAGGGTTTGATTTTAAAGTTTGGTTGCATGGCGTGGCTTCGACGTTTTATTTAATCGTGCTTGGGCTTAATTTTATTGAGTTATTGAGTCAATATGTGCAAAAAGGTATACGCTCAAAGCTTGTGCTAACGTTTGATTTGTCCATTGCTTTATTAGTCATTGCGCTATTGGTGACACATTTTTTTGCCGATAATAGTTCTTTTTTATACAAATTCCTGTTTGAAAAATCGCTGATAAAAATTGCGTTGTTGGTTTCTTTTATTCGTCAGTTATTGGTGATGGAGTTCAGCTTTAAGATAGTCGTTGCCCATCCTGCCCAGTTGTTTATTTTAAGTTTTCTATTGCTTATTTTGCTCGGCACGTTTTTGCTGATGATGCCAAATGCCACTTATGGTCATATTGCGTTTGTTGATGCTCTATTTACTGCCACGAGTGCGGTGTGTATCACAGGTCTGGCGGTAAAAGATACAGGCGCTTTTTTTACCCCATTGGGTCAAATCATTATCATGTGTTTGTTTCAATTGGGCGGCTTAGGGATTTTGACTTTTGCCACTTATTTTAGCTATTTTTTTCGAGGGCGCATCAGTTATCAGACACAGCTACAGATTGGGCATGTGACCTCAGCCAATCGTATGAGTGATGTGCTAAAGACGCTCAAAGTAATTTTTGCGGTCACGTTTGCGGTGGAGTCCGTGGCAGCCATGGCGATTTATCTCAGTATGCTTGATGTCCCTATGAGTATCCATCGCCGCATCTTTTTTTCGGTTTTTCATGCCATCTCTGCATTTTGTAATGCAGGTTTTTCAACGATGAGTGATAGCTTATATGAGTTACAACTGCGCTTTAATTATCCGTTACAAATGGTTGTGGCGGTGACGTTTTTGTTTGGGGGGTTGGGGTTTGCGATAGTTGCCAATGTCGTGGAATATTTGCGCCATCAGGTGATGCGCCTGCTGTTTCCTAACCGCTCACGATATGGTGCCAAGCCGTGGTTACTAAGTATCAATAGTCGCATTAGTTTAGTGACGACCCTGTCCTTGCTAGTGCTTGCCTTTGTCAGTGTGCTTGTATTTGAGTGGCAAGGTACCTTAACTGAGCATACCAGTGTCATCGGCAAACTTGTGACAGGGTTTTTTGTGGCAGCTGCACCGCGCTCATCAGGAATCAACGTGGTAGACATGGCACAGCTAGCGCCACCGACTGTGATGCTTACCATTGCATTGATGTGGGTCGGGGCAGCCCCAAACTCTACAGGCGGTGGTATCAAAACCACGACTTTTGCGGTCGCTGTGCTCAATATTGTGTCACTGGCACGCGGCTATTCTCGTATCGAAGTATTTCGTCGTGAAATTGCGGATATCTCAGTGAAGCGGGCATTTGCGATTATCTGTTTGTCAGTGATTATCATTGCGTTTGGTTGTACGTTAATACGCTGGGCAGAGCCCAACATGAGTATGACAGAAGTGTTATTTGAAAGTGTTTCTGCTTACACCACCACAGGTTTAAGCTTAGGCATCACCCCGCATTTAAGTGCGTTTAGCAAATCCGTACTGATTGGGCTGATGTTTTGTGGACGGGTTGGGGCATTGACCATCTTAATTGCCTTATTAAATCGCCCAAGGCATCAAAGCTATCGCTATCCTAGCGAAGAGATTATTATCACCTAAAGATAAATTGATAAGGTATAGATATGAAATACATCATCGTCGGTCTAGGCAATTTTGGCTCATCACTTGCCACCAAACTCACCAGTCAAGGACATGAGGTCATTGGTATTGATATCGACATGGATAAAGTTGAGCGCTACAAAGAATCCATTTCGCACACGATTTGTATCGATTCTACCAGTGAAAATGCCGTCTCGGGGTTACCCATTGCCCAGACAGATGTGGTACTCATTACCATTGGCGAAGACCAAGGGCAAAACGTGATGGTCACTGCGCTATTCAAAAATCTTAATGCCAAATATATCATTAGCCGAGCCATTAACCCACTGCACGAAAAAGTGCTACAAGCATTGGGGGTTGATGACATCATCCAGCCCGAAAACGAGGCGGCAACCCACTGGGCAAAGAAACTGTCGCTAACTGGCTTAATTGATTCATTTGAACTCGATAACGATTATAGTATCGTTCAAATACAGACACCGCCTACATTTTACGGTAAAACAGTTCACGCGCTTGATTTAATCAATCAATTTAATGTGATGCTATTAACCACCATTTCATTTCACCAAAACCAATTTGGTTTTGGTCGAAATCAAACTAAATCCAAAATCGATGGCATTGTGCATCCAGATTTTGTCATTGAGCCTGATACGGTTTTAGTATTATTTGGGGAAACCAATGACTTAAGACGGCTGTTCAAGTATATGCACGCATCCCAGAATTCATAACAATAGCTCATCAAAGCATCTAGTCGTTGTGGCTAATTTTTTGATTGTCGCTAGGCTTCTTGTGTTTTAACCACGGCTTGTGACCTTGTAAGCCGTCAGCCAAAATTTTTGGTCACAAAATGGTCACGTTTTGGTCACAAGCCTTGGGTCACATTAGTTTTAATAATATATCCTTCAGAGCATGTCTAGTCACTTAACAATCAGTCAGTCAAAAAATGGTTGATAAGTAAAAAATTTGTCGAAGAAATAATTTTTTTATATTCAATCACTTAACTAAACACCAAGACGAAAAAAACCTCAAATCAGGGGAGATTTGAGGCATAAAACTTTAAAAAATTCGTTTTTAAATCCACTAAAATAAGTGGCGCAGCGGACGGGACTCGAACCCGCGACCCCCGGCGTGACAGGCCGGTATTCTAACCAACTGAACTACCACTGCACGGTAGCTGATGACGACGACCCAAACTTGTCAAATTGGTGGGTCGTGACGGATTCGAACCGCCGACATTCTGCGTGTAAGGCAGACGCTCTACCAACTGAGCTAACGACCCTGACAGGCAATCTATAAGCCAATCAAGTTGCTTCAATATCATCGAAGTGACGCGTATTATATAGACTTATCATGGATTGTCAACTAGTTATTTAAAGATTTTTTCGATATCTTTTTGCAAACTTGGCATCGCTTTTTCAAATTGGCTTGTGTCACCTATCAGGGTCGGCATCATCACCTGCACAAACTCACTGGAAACTTGCGATTGTTTGCTCAAGATGCGTTGTCCCATTGGGGTCTCATAAAATTGGTTGAGGGCATCGACTTCAGCTTGGGTATAGGTTCTTTTGGCAATTGCTTGATAAGCTTGTTGCAGTTGCTGTTTAGAGATGGGTTGGTCTAATTGCTGTCCCAAGATGGTGCTATATTTAACAAAGATATTTTTAAGTTGTTTTTGCGCATGACGGCTAAAAATACCCGCATTTTCATCTGTAGGCAATTCTTGAGGTAGCCCTTTCATCATACTGGCCGCTTGCTGACGTTGGGCAATCATTTCATCAATCATTTTATCGATATGTAGCACCTTGATAAGCTTGTCAAGCGATGCATCCGTGGGCTGGGTTTGCAATTCGTTGATAGTCGTAACTGGTGGTTGAGCACTAACTGGGTTGTTCTGAATGATTAATTCGGCGTAAGCAGGATGAACCAGCATAGTCATGCTAGATGATACCAATAAGGCTAGCCCTGCTAACTTTTTAGCGGTTAATGACCATAATAGGCGTAACGGTTTGTTGGATTTTATAGAGGGATATTTATGACGCATTTTTCTGTCTACTCGATATCACATTGGGGAATGTTGTTACTTTGAAAACGCAATGCTTTACGCATCTGTGCGGCTTTTTGGCGGCATTCTTGCGGGCTATCTTTGATTTCAAGGGGTGGTACACGGGTGGGCTTGCCATATTTATCCACCGCTACCATGGTAAAGTAACAACTGTTGGTATGGCGTATCGTACGGTTTTGGATATTTTCTGCTTGCACTCGAATACCCACTTCCATCGAAGTTTTGCCCACATAATTGACGCTTGCCAAAAAGGTGACTAACTCCCCTACATGAATCGGCTCACGAAAAATCACTTGATCCACCGATAGCGTCACCACGTAGCTACCGCTATAGCGACTGGCACAAGCATAAGCCACTTGGTCAAGCATTTTTAATAAATCACCGCCATGCACATTGCCGGTGAAATTTGCCAAATCAGGCGTCATCAGCACAGACATGGTAAGTTCGTTTTGTAAAGGGGCAACTTGCAAATTTTGCTGTAATTCAACGGAATTAGCCACAATGAAGATCCTTCTTAATTCATATAACAACTATCATAAAAAATTATTAACCTCGGCATCTCAGATGTGAACTAACATAGCTGTAAATCAATGCTGTGAGCCAACTTGACCCATATGGCGATGCCTTAATCGCTAAAGTAGCAAATTCGTCTTATCACCACAATAGCCAATCAGTAACTGACTGATTACTAGCCAAAATCTAGTTGAATAATAAAAAAATCCGAATATTTTTGATATAGGGCTTGACAGTCACAGTTAATTTGCTAAAATACGCACCACTTAAACGCTGCGATGATTTTTGCAGGTTTAACAAAAAATTCTACCGCTTATTCTCCAATAGCTCAGTCGGTAGAGCAATGGACTGTTAATCCATGTGTCCCTGGTTCGAGCCCAGGTTGGAGAGCCATATTAAGAAGACCTTTAACATCGCTTGTTAAAGGTCTTTTTTTTATGTGGCATTTTTTATCTATCGTTATTGCTATGGGTCATTTTGCATCATGAATTTTATTGATATTTTTTGCTAAAAAATGCTTGACTCATTTTTTAAATCTCAGTAATATACGCACCACTTGATTATCTGTTCTCCAATAGCTCAGTCGGTAGAGCAATGGACTGTTAATCCATGTGTCCCTGGTTCGAGCCCAGGTTGGAGAGCCAATCAAGCCAAATTCTGTTGTATATTTTGAACCCGTTCCCTTGTGAATGGGTTTTTTTATGAGCAAAGTTTAGCAATTTGCTGTTTAATACGCTTTTGTTTGATACCCTATTATCTCACCTGCTAAAGTACTTAAGATACTATTGATAAGGTACTAGTTATGACGCTGTCGTTTTCCCCTACCCAATCACAATTTTTGACCCTACAACAAGCGATTAATAAAGACCGCATCACCCAGCTAGTGAGCGATCATCAGCAAGGTAAACTGTCACCAGAAGATAAATCTTACTATGAAAACTTAATCACCCAATTTATCGAGCTAATCAAGCTGCCTGATAGCGCGCATTTAGCCATGCAGCTTTTACCAGAATTCAAAATCACCGTGCCAGCCTTGCTTGATGGCATGGCTTATCGCGCAGTGTCCGATAAAAGCCCGAAAGCGTGTGTGTTTGCGGCATATATGATTGACCAATCGCTGTTGCAGCGCGATATGACGCCCCTGTTTAATGTGATTATTGAACTCGGTACGCCTGAGCTGTGGGTTGAATTGGTAAAAAAAGTGAATAATGCCCCTGCCGATCGCATCGTTGAGAAGGTTTATCAATGTGATAAATCGGTACAGGCCTATTGGGAACAACAAATTTTGTAAAGAAATTTCGCCTGATTGTCGCGTGCAGCGTTAAGCTAATGCAACATTTGGCTAAGATTTTTGTAGGAATTTTACGTTTGCCTTGCTTGTTTCTCGCCAATGAAATAATTACACTAGGTTAAAGATATCTAATTGTGCTAAATTTTCCGTCTAATTGATAAACTGGTTACATCTAGCTTCATTGCTAAAAATTGATCACACGCGAGGCATGCAAATGATTACTAAAATCAAAAAAAATCAACAAGTCATGGTTCCTATTCATATCAAAATCACTGAAGAAATGCGGGATTTGTTAACCCAAGTCGCCAAAAGCCATGGGTTTCCACGTATTCAAGGCTTGATCCGCTTATATATTCGCCGGGGACTCGATGCCGAGAATGTCGGCTACTCACTCGCCAAAGACAGCCGTTTTATCGAAAAGCTGAAGCGTCAAGGGGTGGCTGATGAGGTGATTTTTGAAGCGATTGAGGAGACAGCCAATGAGCCAGCAGCCAAAGCAAACGATACGGCAAAACCTTAAGCATTTTTAGCCCCATAAAAAAGCCCAAAACGCAAATGTTTTGGGTTTTTTAAGATTTACCAACGCTTTTATAGACTTATGTAACGTGCCAGAGCAGCGAGTTATTAACAATGTGATAACGTATCAGCAAGGTAATTTTCAACATTATTGTTAAACTGTAATGGGTTACATGGAGGCACTAAAACAACCCGTTGTATCAATATTTTTAGACTCAGGATTGGTGGGTTTTGAGCGTTTTTTGCTTCAATATTTTGCTTAACATTAGCGCAAGTTATGAAGCCCAGGTATTAAGCCAAGGTATTCAATATAGTTATCTAACTTTTTATTTAGCTTTCTTTTGCTAATATTTTTTGCATTAACGTAAAAAAATGCTTGCATTGTTATTTCACTTGTATATAATAGCCACCACAATTTGGAAGCTTGGCAGAGCGGTTGAATGCACCGGTCTTGAAAACCGGCAAGGGTGCGAGCCCTTCGAGAGTTCGAATCTCTCAGCTTCCGCCATATTGAAAAAACCCCTAACTTGATTAAGTTTTGGGGTTTTTTATTGCCTAAGATTTATCCTTATGAATATCATTCTTTTACCGCAAAATACCTCATCGACCGCTATTATTGATGATAAAACGAGCGTGATGCATTTAAAACAGGTGCTTAAAGTGGCATTGGGCGATACGGTGAAAGTCGGTATCAAAAATGGTCATTTAGGCACAGCGGTTGTCAGTAATATCCACGATTCAAGCATCGAATTATCGCAAATCCACTGTACTATTGCACCACCTGCCAAACTTCCGCTGACTGTTATTTTGGCAATTCCCCGCCCCAAGGTATTGCGTCGTCTATTTTTGGACATGACGGCGATGGGTGTCCAGCATATTATCTTGGTCAATAGTTACCGTAGTGAAAAAAGCTACTGGCAGACCCCTTTTTTAACTCAGCTCGATAACTATATCCATGAAGGCCTACAACAAGCCTGCGATACCGTAAGCCCGACCGTGAGCCTCAAAAAACGCTTAAAACCCTTTGTTGAAGATGAACTACCTGCTTTAATCGCAGGTAAACAGGCTATTTTGGCACATCCTTATGCCAATGAGCAGTTTACCCAAGTGTGGGACAATGCCCTGCCACATGTGCTAGTGATTGGGGCTGAAGGCGGCTGGATCGATTATGAAGTCGAATTATTCAAAACCGCTGGCTGCCAAGCGGCGCATATTGGCAATCGTATCTTACGCACTGAGAATGCCGTGAGTGTGCTATGCGGTCATGCACTGTTAACTAGCCAATAAAATAGTCCATAAGAACAGCCCTACATTGCCGTCAGATAACCTGCTATCGCCAAAGTTAAGCCGACGCGAGTCTGAAAAAATCATTACAACAACATAACAATTTTGTCTTGGGATTGATTTTGCATAAGGGTGTATGATATTTCCTGCTTCATGTCATAACGATAAAATTAAATAATATTGCATAACTAGATAAAATAACGAGATAAAAAGGAAAGCTGATGAAAGCGAGTGATATCTTAGATAACGCGACGTTTATGCCTTTTACTGCCCCACCTTGTTCGAATGGTCCTTACGAATTTTTTGACCGCGAATACTTTATTATCACCTACCGCACCGATCCCGAAAAACTGCGCGCTATTGTACCTGAGCCACTCCAAATCACTGATGACGCACTGGTGAGTTACGAGTTTATCCGTATGCCCAACAGCACAGGATTTGGCAACTATACCGAATCAGGACAAGTGATCGAAGTGATTGATGCCGAAGGCCGTCATGCCAATTATACCCATTGTATGTTTTTAGATGACTTTGGACCTACCGCGGGCGGGCGTGAGCTGTGGGGTTTTCCAAAAAAAATGGCGTCGCCTGTATTAACCGTTGACAACAACGACACCCTACTTGGCACCCTCGACTATGGCAGTGTGCGCGTAGCCACAGGCACTATGGCATATAAATATGATGAGCTGGACAAAGCCACTGTCAAAGCCAATATGGAAAAAACGCCCAATTATTTGTTAAAACTTATTCCCCATGTCGATGGCACGCCGCGTATTTGCGAGTTGGTGCGTTATTATTTGACCGATGTAGAAGTTAAAGCAGCCTATACAGGACCTGCTACCTTACAGTTGTTTGACCATGTGATGGCACCCGTGTCGAAATTACCTGTGTTAGAAATTGTAAAAACCTCTCACATTATTGCTAATCTCACTCTGGCGTTGGGAGAAGTAGCGGTAGACTATATTGCCGATGCGCAAGCCCGTCCCGATAGTAACTTTCAATAATTAACTTTCAATAATTAATTTTTAATAATTAAAACCGTCATAATAAAACCACTTTGTCATAAAAAATTAAGGAGAAAATCATGGCTACCCAACTCACTACTGATTTAACAGGTAAAGTCGCACTCGTCACTGGCTCTGCAAGTGGTATCGGCCGCGATATCGCAGAAACCTATGCCAAAGCGGGCGCTGCGGTAGGTATTGCAGATATCAACCCAGATGCGGCGCAAGCAACCGTGGATGCAATCAAAGCTGCAGGCGGCAAAGCGGTTGCCATTGCCATGGATGTGACCAATGAAGATGCGGTAAATGCTGGTGTGGATAAACTGGTACAAGAATTTGGGGATATTGATATTTTGGTATCCAATGCCGGTATCCAAATCATCAACCCCATCGACCAATTTAGCTACGCAGATTGGAAAAAAATGATTGCCATTCATCTAGACGGTGCTTTTTTGACTACCAAAGCGGCACTTAAATACATGTATCAAAATGATAAAGTAGGTACCGTCATTTATATGGGCTCCGTACACTCGCATGAAGCATCAGCGCTAAAAGCACCGTATGTCTCTGCCAAACACGCGCTATTAGGTCTAGCCCGCGTATTGGCTAAAGAAGGCGCCGCTCACAACGTGCGCTCATACGTGGTATGCCCAGGCTTTGTCAAAACCCCACTGGTTGAAAAACAAATCCCAGAACAAGCCAAAGAAAAAGGCATTTCTGAAGAAGAAGTGGTAAAAAATGTAATGCTGGGTCAAACCGTTGACGGTGAATTTACCACAACCGATGATATCGCTCAATTAACCTTATTTTTAACGGCTTTCCCAACCAATGCGATGACAGGTCAATCATTTATCGCAAGTCATGGTTGGTTTATGAAATAGCCGAATACTGGCTTACAAAACTAAAGTACAAAACCGAAGTACAAGAATAGACTACAAGAATAAACTACAAAACTGACTGATAAAAAAGGACTAGCGTGGCTAGTTCTTTTTTTTGGCGTTTGCACGCTACATAAATGGTTAATTCATGAGTTACAGATCGTCAATGAACTTTCGACCATCACTCGCCACAGGTTCATGGTCAATTTTTTGAATCTCTGATTTTATAAGCTGTTCCTTATTATCAGCGATACATTGCATGATCATGGCAAGTTGTTGCTTGGTCGCATCTTGATATTTTTCTGCTAAGATTTGCCCGACGTGACCGGCGGTTTGGGCAGATTTTGGGTTGGCAAGCCAGTGAGCCAGTTGCTGCGTTAATTCCTCACTACCATTGACTTGCACCAATGCACCGGATTGTTTTAACTGATCTACAATCAGTTGGCAAGATTGGGTATATTGCCCCATAATAATCGGCTTGCCGACAATGGCTGCTTCTATCGGATTATGTCCCCCGATATTCACCAAAGACCCACCGACAATGGCAATGTCTGAAAGAGCATACCACACGCCAAGCTCACCCATACTATCTGCCAAATAAACGCTCTGGTTTTTGGCAGGTTCACCATCTTGACTACGACGAATCACCGGTAAATTTTTGGCATCAATCAATTTGGCGACATCATCAAACCGCTCAGGATGACGGGGTACGATAATGAGCAGCGGATGACGGTTGGCATACTGGGCTTTCACGGTTAAAAAACTGTCTAAAATTGCCAATTCTTCGCCTTCATGGGTACTGGCTGCCAAAATCACGGCACGATCTGACAAGTGCCAACTTTGTTTTAACTTTTCGGCACGGCTTAACATCAACGGGTTGGTTTTACTAGACCATTTAAGCGAGCTGGCAATACGAATTTTGTCACTGGTAGCGCCCAATTGGCGAAAGCGTTTGGCAGAATCGCTGTCTTGGGCGATGATAAGGCTTAAATTCTCCATCATGCTTTGGCTAAGCTTGGCAGCTTTTTGATAGCCCTTAAAAGATTTTTCTGACAAGCGACCATTGACCAAAATCGTGGCAATTTGACGATTGCTCAGTTCAGCAAGCGTGGTACCCCACAATTCAGTCTCGATAAATAACGCGGCGATAGGTTGGACATGGGTCAAAAATTTATCAATCACCGCTTTGCTATCGACCGGTACAAAACTATGGTACACCTTGCCTGCTGCTATCTCAGGCGCAAACAGCTGCTCGACGCGGTTATAGCCTGTATGGGTGGTATTGGTCACCCACAGGGCATAGCCTTGCGCGAGCAAATCTCTTAAAATCGGTTCGGCGGTATTGGTTTCACCGAGTGATACCGCATGACACCAAATTATCGGCTGATGGGTGTGAATCTCGGGAAACACTTGACCGAAGCGTTGCTGCTTTTCATTAGGCAAGGTGGTTTTGCTCGCAAGTTTTAGTTGGTATAGTGGCTTTAACAGCGACATGGCGAGACGATAGTATAACGGTGTGGCTTGCATAACGACTCTTGAAACAACTTAATAAAAAATGGCGTTATTGTAAAAAACGAGGGCTTAAATAGCAATAAAAAAACCCTACTTTGTGGGTAGGGTTTTTGAACTTAAGCGTTAGCTAAATTCAAGACCAGCCATTAGGCTTGTTCTGTCCAGCGTTTTTGTGATTCTTTAATCACCGCTTTGGCTTCTTCAATGTCGCCCCAGCTTTCAACTTTGGTTGTGCCCGCTTTTTTCAAATCTTTATAGTGATTGAAATGGAACTCGATTTGCTTAATCAGCTGCTGTGGTAAATCTGCTAGGGTATTGATAGCGTTACCGTTGTTGCGGTCATCGGCAGGTACGACGACCACTTTATCATCCACTTCACCATCATCGACAAATTTCATCACGCCAATGACTTTGGCTTCGATAAAGATGCCTGTTGGTAGCGGGGTGTCAGTGATGATTAGTGCGTCTAATTCGTCGCCATCTTCGTCAAGGGTTTGTGGGATAAAACCATAGTTGGTAGGTTTGGCAAATAATTGTGGCTCTACGCGGTCAAGTTGCATCACGCCAAGTTTACGGTTCCATTCGATTTTGTTGTTTGAACCCGCTGGAATTTCGATAACCACGTTAATCACGCCGCCATCAACATCGCCCGCATCAAGAATTTGGTTAAAATCTGCCATGAGTTTTTCCTTTTTGTTAGTAAAGTTGTTTACAAAACTGCTTGTAAAAAAGCAGCCTAAAAGTGGGTTGATTATAGCAAAGTCTGTTGGCTTTCTCTATTTATTCCCATCGCAACTTCTAGGAAATTATGAATATACATAGGCAAGTTTGGAATTAAAAAAATTGGTCGTTTAACATCCTGTGTTAATTTAAATGCACTTATTAAATGCACTTACTTTTCAATAAACTTGGCTTTGTCTTTAAACATACATTCATTAAACACCGGGCATTTGCCACATTCGGGACTTCTAGCTTTACAAGTATAACGCCCATGCAAAATCAAATAATGGTGCGCGTCTAATATATAATCCTGTGGTATTCGTGCGATGAGTTTATCTTCCACTTCTCGCACATTTTTACCCGTTGCCAAGCCTGTGCGATTACCAACACGAAAAATATGGGTATCCACAGCCATAGTAGGCTGTCCAAAGGCGGTATTGAGCACCACATTGGCAGTTTTTCGCCCAACCCCCGCTAGGCTTTCAAGCTCGTGGCGGGTTTGCGGTACTTCGCTAGCAAATTTATCCACCAAGTCTTGACAGCATTTCATCACATTTTTGGCTTTGCTGTTGTATAGCCCAATGGTTTTGATATAGCTTTTTAGCCCCGCTTCACCCAAATCCAAAATTGCTTGCGGGGTATTGGCAACGGCATACAGTTTGCGGGTAGCCAGATTGACACTGACATCGGTGGCTTGTGCCGACAGTATGACCGCGATCAACAATTCAAAGTTGCTTTGATATTCCAGTTCCGTCTCTGGTTTTTCAATAGCTGCGGCTAGTTTTTGGAAAAACGGCAACACGTTTTTATTGGGCATGCGCCGTGAGGGCGGTGTCTCTGCGGTTTTGGGCACTTGGATTTTTGATTTGATGTTGGCAACCATTATGCACTCTTTAGGTTATGGCAGTGTCGCAAGTTGCTGCTGCAAGGCTTGCAACAAGGCTTGTTTGTTGTCATCAGCGCGTACGGCAAGTTGTTTTTCTAATTTTTTGATTTGGGTGCGTAGTTTTGCCGCTTCGATGGCGTTTTTTGCCGCTGCTGCATCGATATCGACTTTGATATCATTGAGTTTGGCTTGTACCATACTGACCACAGGTTTGGCATTGGTATTGTCATTGACTTGGCGTTCGATACGGTCAAGATGGGCGTAATAGCGCGCGCGTAATCCGTCTTGCTCGGTTTGCCTTGTCGCGTCATCCATCAACCGTGTGAAGGGTACCAGCTCGATGCAGTCCACTGGACAGGGCGGCAAACACAGCTCACAACCTGTGCATAGGTCGGTAAAAATGGTGTGCATACGTTTGCCTGAGCCAATAATGGCATCGACAGGACACGCAGGGATACATTTGGTACAGCCAATGCAATCTTCTTCTCGAATGATGGCTCGCATTTCCATCGGACGATTGGTAGCGGGATCGGTTTGCCACTTTGAGGCTTCAGCTGTCATTGGGATACGCCCAAGCAGTTTGCCGATTTGGTCGGTGACTGATTGCCCACCGGGCACGCATTGGTTATGCGACTCGCCCAGTGTGACAATGGCGGTGGCATACGGCAGACAGCCTTCAGGATGACCGCATAGCCCGCATTGGGTTTGCGGCAGGACTTGGTCGATTTGTTGTATTAATCGTTGATGCTCGATACTTAGACTATTTAGGTTTAAATTATTAAATAGATTGGGTACTTCGAAAACAGGTTGGCTATCAGACATGGCTCAATTTTTATTCACTATAATCATCAATGTGTATTTTACCATAGCTCATGCCTATTTCGCCTATAACCTATCAATACAAATCATCAAGACAAATAATGAAGACAAATCACTTAATCAATCCGTTTAAGATTGGTAATGCTGTTTGACCCATTCGATCAGTTGGTAAGCAATCGTGCCTTTTGGCGGGATGATAGGGCCGTTTTCATCTAAACTATCTATATCAAAAAATTGGGCATCCATCAGCTCATTGTTATCTATGCTGATATCGCCACTTTGGTACTCTGCAATAAAGCCTACCATTAAATTGCTGGGAAAAGGCCACGGTTGGCTGCCAAAATAGCGCAAATTGCTGACAGATAACCCCACCTCTTCCATCACTTCACGATGCACGCATTGCTCTAAGCTCTCACCCACTTCCACAAAACCTGCCAGCACGGTATACATTTTGCTATCGGTCGCCCGTAGATGATGCGCCAACAAAATCTGTGGTTTGTCTGAGGTGGTTTTGATGATGGCGGTGATGATACAAGGCTGTACTCTGGGATATTGGTGATAATGGCATCTAGGGCAAACGGTGGCATTTTCAATGAGGTGTAACTCCGTGGGCGTACCACAGCGGCTACAAAACTGATGATCTTGACGAAAGCGTAACAACTGCATGGCTTTGGCTAATTGGCTGGATTGTAGCGCATCAAGGCTGCCAATCAGATGTCGAAAGCGCAAAAACTCAATCTGTCCTGTAATTTCTTCTGGCAATTGTGACAAGTCGATATCTTGATGGGCAATGGCATAAATACTGTTGCCTGCCTCATCGGTGTCCACTTTAACGGCCTGAGCGGGCACGTCCTCACAACGATAAAAAAAAGGAAGTCCGCCTATACAGGCGAACTTATCGTTATCACAAATAAGCAAATCATGGTGTAATGCGGTCATATTGGTTACCAAATTACTTTAAGCCACAAGCATGTGTTGTAAGCTGCGATAGCCTACATGCATTGCATGGTTGCCTGCGGGTTTGTTCGTTTCAAGACTTTCTAGATAATAATCTGCTGACATCACAATATCGGCAATTTTAGCAAGCGCATGCTCTGACAACTCGCGACCCTGTTGCTCGATTAAATTTTGTAGCACTGTGGCACCGCGTTTGAGCAGTTGGCTTTGCCGAGGTAAGTTTAAAAATAAGCAAGCACCCGAGATAGCCCGCATAATATCAGGCACAGGCTTGATATGTAAAATATCTTTGTCGGTGTCATTTAGATAATCATTGAGCGCAGTTTCAATGGTGGCAATCGCGGTACGGCTTTCTTGGACGAGCGTGTTGTGAGCCGTTTCGATTTGATGTAGCGAAATAGTCTGGTTGTACACGGGCAATGTCACCGCACCTGAGGTATGTGATTTTGCTAGGTTAATCGCCGCATTTTCTGCCATCATTAAAGTGCCAAGCAATTCATCAAAATCATCAGGCGTTGGCTGCGTCCAAGTTTTTACTTTGCCAATTTGTTGAGTCAGCGCTGCACTCACCTCATTTAAATTTAAGGTTTTAAACACGCTACTTAAATCATGCAAATGCTGCGCCATGCTATCAATCTCATCTGTACTTGAATTGAGATTAACTTGGCGGGCATAACTGTCACTGGCAGATTTAATCAAATCAATTTCTTGCTGGATAAGTTGATTAAGCGCACTGGTCACTTCACGGTCAGGTCCAAATAAGAAGCGGCGCATGGTTTTTAGCTGGGTTTCGTCTAAGGTATTGGCCGAGAATTTGCGCTGAACTTGCAAGGCAAGCTGGCTATCTCTTGAACTGGCAAATTGCACCAAATCAGCAAAGCGAGAATCATTGACAGGTAGATAGTCATTAAATTGTTGTTCAACAAAAATGAGCGCACGCTTTTGCAAGTTGCTAAGCGGTAAAGCCCCCGCCAAATCTGATACCGCCGCATCAGCGGCATGCCAAAACAAACTATCGGTACGTTTTGAAACCATCTCACACGCAGCTTGCATGGCTTTGAGTTTTTCTAGCTCTTTTGGCGATAATTGATTGCTGTGTGCAGTGAGTGCCACGCTCAGACCTGCGCGATAAGCTTCCACCAGTTTTTTTGGGTCAATGCCGAGTGATTTTAACGGTTGGTAATTTTGTTCTGGATTGGCAATCGCGATACTGCTGTTTTTGTTGGCAGTTAAGTCTGATAGCTGCAGTGCTGGCTGATTCAAATCGCTGTGAAGTTGATTGATAATCGGCAACAACAACGAAGGTTCAATGGTCTCTTTAAGTAATACAAACTCGATATAACGCGCCAACGTCATGATACCTTCTGACACATCCATCATCATGTCATTGCCAGCTTTGTCACGGTTGGGTTGGTCGCGCTCGTCATAGAGTTTTTGCAGTCCTGCCGATAGACTATTGGCAAGTTCATAGCCTTCCTCTAATTGAATCAACCGCAATACTTTTGCCAGTTGCGCCAAGGTATCCACGGAATCAAGTAGCAAAGGCGCTTGACTACTGTCGTCATTAAACTCACTTAAATGCATTTCGGCATCATGTAGCGTCACGGCAATCTCAGGTCTTAATAAATGCAATGAAGGCAAATCAAAATTGGTGGCCGTTAGTTTTTGTGAGTTAGGACTTGGCAGACTCATGTTTTTTTATCCAAAATGATTTTAAGGTGATAAAGGTAAAATGACAGCTACGCTTATTGCTGATTATTGTAAGACGTGCCTATGCCAGTGTCTATGTCAAAGTGTTAATACCAGCACAATAATCACACTTTATCATGAAATTTTGCCCATCAAAGAAATGCTTTTACAAAATTTAATGAGGCATTGTTTATTGTTAAACACTCGCCCAGTTTTCAGCCAGCTGCGGGTTGTTATCTTTTAAGGCGTTAAGCCATTCAAGATGCGCCTGCTCAGCATCACTACTTGCCAAAAAGCGCTTGATAGTCGTGCTAAAACGCTGATGTTCAGTCGCACCGCCTACACCGCCGCCGACATCATCATCGATGGCTAACGCAACCTGTCCACCTGTCATCGCCAAATACACTTCCGCTAAAATCTCGGCATCGAGTAACGCGCCGTGGAAGGTACGGTCTTGTTTACCGACATTGAGACGTTTAACTAGCGCATCCAAGGTATTGCGCTGCCCTGCGAACATGCGTTTGGCGATGGCAAGGCTGTCTGTCACAGTGACGGTTTGGTGGATATCAGGCAAACCAAGTCGCGCAAACTCAGCTTGCAAAAAGCTCATGTCAAACCCTGCATTATGCGCGATGAGTTCTGCGCCTTGCAAAAAGTCATAAATCGCTTCACCAACTTGCTCAAACACGGGCATATCATTTAAAAACACATTGTGAATGCCATGAACGCGAATGACTTCCTCACCCATCTCAATTTTTGGGTTGATATAGACATGCAGTTTTTCACCGGTAAAACGTCGATTAATCATCTCAACGATACCGACCTCAATGATACGGTCACCATTTTGCGCTTCAAACCCTGTGGTCTCAGTATCGAGAATCAGCTGGCGATTGGCAGTCCCTTTGTGTTTGGCGATGGGCAATAAAGG
This sequence comes from Moraxella sp. CTOTU47616, assembly GCF_032017465.1. Taxonomy (NCBI): domain Bacteria; kingdom Pseudomonadati; phylum Pseudomonadota; class Gammaproteobacteria; order Moraxellales; family Moraxellaceae; genus Moraxella; species Moraxella sp. CTOTU47616. The sequence continues at coordinate 173,579 of NZ_DALZPU010000005.1, read as the reverse complement.
TATAAAATTCGGGTTGGGCTGACTAGTAATACCGTTAAACACGGGACGCTGAGCAATCAAGCTGTCATCTTGCGCGACAAATTGCCCTTGTGGGTTGGTGAACACCGCAAAATGTGGGTTAGCACTTGTTGGCGAGTGGGTCAGCTCTCCCCCTAACGATGACTGAGTTGATACATCGATGCTAGTTTGAGTATGGATAGCTTGAGCATGGCTGGTTTGGGTAGTGCTTGTTTGAATAGTGCTTGCGGCGGGTTCACCGTCAAGTGCCTGCAAAAAGATATCACCCATCATCTCATTGTCGGCAAACGCCATGTCTTGCGCGTCATCAAAAGACGTATCGCTAAAATCGCGGGTTAACGCTGAGTGAGTGAGGACTGGGTTGTTATCGGTTGACATTGGGTTCATGGGCGGGTCTTTTTTTTTACTATCAAAATCAGGGTTTTTATCACTAAAATCCGATTTAACATCTAAATCAGTGGTAGGATTGGGTGGATTTTTAATCACTTTGTTAAAGCTTTTGGGCAGTTGGTCAATGCCTTGGTTTGCAAGCTTATCGGCATATTCATTGCCATCATGACCGGCATGTCCTTTGACCCATTGCCAGTCAATTTGTCGCTGCTGGCACAGCCCATCAAGTCGCTGCCATAATTCCACATTTTTGACATTTTTCCAATGTTTCTTTTTCCACCCTGCCAGCCATTCGCTGATGCCTTTGATGACATAGCTAGAGTCTGACCAGATTTGAATCGGTAACGCTTTTGGGCTGTTTTCCAGTGCCGCAATCGCACCCATCAGCTCCATGCGGTTGTTGGTGGTATGCGCCTCACCCCCGCAAATATCAATTTGCTCACCCGTAGGTAAAATCACCACAGCACCAAAGCCCCCTTTACCAGGATTGCCACGGCAGGCGCCATCAGTGTAAGCAAGGGTTCGACCCACAAGGGGCGTTAAGGCATGATTTGACATAGATAACAACCCATATGAAACAGCAAAACAATCAAAAAAAATAGCCCTCAGTATAAGAAAAAAAAGCATAAAAAGCCATGCCAAAACGTCTATAATAACCGCTTATAGTTGCTATCTGCTGGTTGTAAAGGACGTCTATGCAAAAAAAATCTCGTGCGCTCGTGTCAGCTGTGTTGACCAAGGTGGGTATGGCTATGGTCTGTGCGCTAAGCCTAAATTTGGCAGCTTGTAACAAGCCCCAATCCCCTGCAACCACTAGCAGCGATGGCGCAAAACAGTCGCCAGCGTTATCACAACCTGCCGCTAGCGATGATGTGTTTGTGGGCTGTTACACAGTCAGCCATACAGAACCTGCGCAAATCAAAATCATCAAAAATGGTGATAGTAAAAATGGTGAAAGTTACGCCATGCAAATGCGCGAGTTTAACGACCCTAGCAAAAACTGGGACAAGCCTGAAGCCATGCAAGTCATCGCCACTGACAGCCCTGATATACAAAAATACTTTGACATCAAAGCCGATGAACATCAATACTTAGAAAAAGTCATTGCCCGTCCCGACCGCGTGTTCGTGCTCGCCAAAATCACCGATAGTTTTGCAAGCCTAAACCCGCAATTTGACAGCCCCTATCTGGGTTATGTCTACAAAGGCAGTAATACTGTCTATAAAGTAGCATGCGAGCAAACTAGCAAACTTTAATCACCTGAGTTGCTGCTTGACTTGATGAGCTTGATTTGATGAGCTGGGTCTGCTGCTTGATTTGATGCTTGAGTTAATATATCTCATGCAAATTTTAACCCCAAACGATTGATAGAGAATAAGCGATGAATTTTTTTGCATGGTTAGTGCTGGGCTTGGTGGCATACACTAGTGGCTTTAGTATCCGTCATTTTCGATACAAAGGCTCCTCCATCCCAAATGATAAAAAATGGCAATACGCGGCGATTTTTTTTGTGCTCGCGGTCGTGGTCTTTGCGCTATTGAATTTATATGTTATGCACAAAGCTGCGCTTGATATGATGTTTGTGTTGGTATCGAGTTTGGTGGCGACAGGGGTTTTTTACTATGGTATCTCGGCAGATACCAACAACAAGATGAATATACCTGATTAAACATACCGGATTAGTTGAACCATGATTCTTGTAAGTCGATGAATTTGTTTGGATAATAAAATGTCTCAAAAAATGGCGAATACTCACGCCCCCATGACTACCACCCACTTGGCTGGCTTAACGCGGCGCCGACTGCTAAAGACAGGGATAGCGCTATCGGCAGCGACGGTAACGGGTGCAAAAGCGGATTTGACCATAGGCGGGCAAGTGATTAGCCAACCTTCACAGCGCTATGTGTCAAACAATGATGCTGATAACATGGCTTTTGGCGAGCCCAGCGCTATGCCCAATGTCAATACGCCCATGGAAACAGTGCCCATCAATCCCCAATGGCCCCAATGGGACTTTGCGACCATCAAAGCCAATTGTGAAGCCCTCAAAGGTCGCGGTGTCCACCTCCATCTGGTAGCGCCATCGGGATTTGGCAGTGATGAACAGCGTAACTTACTGGCGATTCACCGACTCACACAAGCGGGATTTTATATCGACAATCCAGAAGTGATTAGCCGACGTTATTTGCGCTTTGCAGGTTCAGACAGTGAGCGCTTGGGCGATATTACCGCATTACTTAATCGACCTGTACATGAGCTGCCTAAGATATTACTCGGCGTGCGCGGCGGCTATGGCGCGATGCGTTTGCTCAACAAACTAAGTGATCAGCAGTGGCGAACGCTGACGCAAAAACTCAAAGATCGCGGCACACTGCTGATAGGATTTAGTGATTTTACTTCGTTGCAACTTGCCATGTACGCCAAGGGTCATCTGCCTTATGTGGCAGGGGCAATGCTCAGTAGTGACTTTGGCAAAACAGAGGTGAATACCGATACCATCCAAAGTTTTATCAACCTTTGTACCCAAAACCAGCTACGTATCCAAGTGCCAGAAGCTCAGCTTTATCGTGACACTGCGCGTCCTTTGGCTAAGCCGATAAAAGGCATCTTATGGGGCGGTAATCTTAGCGTGTTATCTGCAATGGTGGGCACGCCGTATATGCCAACTATCGACAACGGGATTTTATTTTTGGAAGATACCGGTGAGCAGCCCTACCGTATCGAGCGTATGCTACAAACCTTGGTATTATCAGGTATTTTGGCAAAACAGCAAGCGATTGTGCTGGGCAAATTTAATTTTAGCGGCATCAGTGATGCTTACAATGGTGATTACACCTTTGATACCGTCATCCGTACTATCCAACAAGCGACAGAGCGACCCATCTACACCGATTTTCCCTTTGGGCATGTGGCAAGACGCATTAATTTTCCGCTCGGTGTGCCTGTCACACTTGACAATGTGGGTAGTGGCTATCAAGCGACATTCAACCAGTTTTATCATCTTAAAACCGATGCAAACTTTGGCAATTTGGACTTAACTAAATTATTCGTCTAACGTATTATTGATCTAAAGTATCATTGGTCTAGCGGAGTCTTATGTATGTTAGTTAAAACCTGTTTGTATGCTGCCCAAACAGGTTTATTTAACACATATTCTTTGACTGTCAAATCGCGCTAAAAAATCCGATTGTTATCATGCGTTTTGGCAAATTTAGTGATATTGGCTTCGATATTTTTAGCGATATTGAGATAATAGTCGGCAAATTCATCGCCTGCGCCTTGATTGGCAATGACGGACGGCTCGCCCTTATCGGCTTGTTCGCGGATGCCTTTTGCCAGTGGTAATTGCCCGAGTAGTGGCACTTGATACTGCGCTGCCATTTTATCCCCGCCGCCTTCGCCAAAAATCGCTTCGGTATGCCCACAGCTGCTACAAGTATGCAGCGCCATATTTTCTACCACGCCGAGCACAGGGATATGGGTTTTGCGGAACATCTCAATGCCTTTTTGCGCATCTAGTAAAGCAATATGTTGGGGGGTGGTCACAATCACCGCACCGGTCACAGGAATACGTTGGGCAAGCGTCAACTGGATATCCCCCGTCCCAGGTGGCATATCAATCACCAAATAATCAAGATTTGGCCAGTTGGTTTGGTTGTAAAGTTGCATCAGTGCGCCTGTGGCTTTGGCACCGCGCCAAGCAATCGGGGTGGTGTCATCACTCAACAAGCTACCGATAGATAGCATCGGTATGCCTTGCGCGGCAATCGGTACGAATTGCTCATGCTCGAGCTGCGGCTGCTGACCTGCCACGCCAAGCATACTTGGAATACTGGGGCCGTAGATATCTGCATCCAGCACGCCCACGCGTTTGCCCAGTTTTTGCAGCGCCAAGGCGATATTCACTGTCGTCGTCGATTTACCAACACCGCCTTTACCCGAAGCCACCACAATAATATGCTCGATACGTGGATGCGGTTTTAATTCTGCTTGGGTGGTGGCTTTTTTGGCAATCGCAGGTTCAGGGGTTTCTGTGACTAATTTGTCACTTTGTGGCGCGACCTGAGTGACAGGTGGCATGGCATTGGTGGTTTTTGGTAGGGTTGAGCCACTGCCTTTGGTCGTAGGTTTTGGCGCAGTAGTGCTGTCAAACAAGGTAATATTCATATTCACTTCACTGACCCCATGGATATGCAGCTTTTGGCTCAAATCATGATGGATTTGTTCAGGATTGCAGTCATCGGGCAAGCGCAAATCCAATGTCAGACTATTACCTTGCTGTTTAACCCCTTTGACATACTGGCGAATTGGCTGGTTATTGACGCGATAGTCATCAAATAACTGATTAAGCGTGGATTCATCCACTGTCGCCACGGTTTTTGGTTTGATAAAGTTAAACATGATAGTTGCTTACCCCAATGTTGTAATTTTAACGATTTTAACCCCTGTTAAGTGGGGTTTATTGCCAATTTTCACAGAGACAGATTGAACATATCTGTGTGAAAAGTAATTTTTCTTGTTTGATTGATGCCCATTGGTTGGGAAATGATGCGATTTAAGCTATCATACAGCAATAATGACATTTTTTTAAACAAATCAATAACAGGTGTATTGTGAGAAAAATTTTAGTTACTAGCGCCCTACCCTATGCCAATGGTCCGATTCATTTGGGGCATTTGGTTGAGTACATCCAGACCGATATTTGGGTACGCGCCATGAAATCACTGGGTCATCAAGCGACCTATGTGTGTGCCGATGATGCCCATGGCACAGCGATTATGCTCAAAGCAGAAGCCAACGGTGTCACCCCTGAAGAGCAAATTGCCGATGTCAAAGCCTCCCATGAAAAAGATTTTGCGGGATTTTTGGTTGATTTTGACAACTACTACTCAACCCATAGCCCAGAAAATGAGCATTACTCTCAGCTGATTTATAATCGCTTGTATGAAAACGGTCATATCTCGCACAAAGCAGTTGAACAGCTGTATGACCCAGAAAAAGGCTTGTTTTTGGCAGACCGTTTTGTCAAAGGCGAATGCCCAAAATGCGGCGCAAAAGACCAATACGGCGATAACTGCGAAGTCTGCGGCACCACCTACAATGCCACCGAACTCAAAAATCCATACTCAACGCTTTCAGGTGCAACGCCTGTTTTGAAATCATCCATCCATTATTTCTTTAACCTGCCAAACTTTAGCGAATTTTTGCAAAATTGGACGCGTAAAGAAGGTCGCCTGCAGACCTCTATCGCCAACAAATTACAAGAGTGGTTTGATGCAGGGCTTGCCAACTGGGATATCAGCCGCGATGCGCCGTATTTTGGCTTTAAAATCCCAAACACCCCAGCCAGTGAACCAGACAAGTATTTTTATGTGTGGCTCGATGCGCCCGTCGGTTATATGGCAAGTTTCAAAAACTTGTGTGACCAACAAGGTGCGCAGTTAGGCTTAAATTTTGATGAGTATTGGTCAAAAGAAAATCATAACAACACCGAAGTTTATCACTTTATCGGTAAAGATATTGTGTATTTCCACGCCCTGTTTTGGCCAGCCATGCTTGAAGGCGCAGGATTTAGAACCCCCACTGCCATCAACGCGCATGGCTTCTTGACCGTCAATGGCGAGAAAATGAGTAAATCTCGCGGCACCTTTATCAAAGCCGATACCTACTTACAAAACCTTGATCCTGAATACTTGCGTTATTACTTTGCTAGTAAATTATCAGCCAGTGTCGAAGATATCAATCTTGACCTCGAAGACTTCATGCAAAAAGTCAATTCAGACTTGGTGGGTAAAGTCGTCAATATCGCCAGCCGCTGTGCAGGATTTATCCATAAAAATCATGGTAGTAAACTGGCACTGACAATCAGCGAGCCTGCTTTGGTGCAACAAATCATTGATGCGGGCGAAGACATCGCTGCCGCTTATGAATCGCGGGAATTTAGCAAAGCCATGCGTCTGATTATGGCGTGCGCAGACAAAGCCAATGAGTACATTGATGACAAAAAACCGTGGGCACTCAACAAAGTTGAAGGTCAACAAGCCGAAGTACAAGCGGTGTGTACCGTCGCGCTTAATATCTTCCGTCAATTGGTGGTTTATCTTGCCCCGGTATTGCCTTTGATGTGTGAAAAAGCACGAATTTTTCTCAATGTTGACAGCTTAGACTTTGATAGCCGTCATGCGTTATTGGTCGGGCATACCATCAACGCCTTTACCCCATTGATGCAGCGTGTTGACAAAGATAAAGTGGCTGCGATGGTGGACGCCTCAAAAGAAGATTTAAACAAACAGCCTGCTATCGCCAATCAACCAGCAAATGGGCAAGCGGGCACGAGCAAAGCCAAAGCCGCCGCTAGCGAACAACCCACTGGCGATACAGCATTGATTGGTATCGATGACTTCGCCAAAGTCACCATGACCGTAGCAAAAGTACTAGCTTGCAACAACGTGGAAGGTGCAGATAAATTGCTGCAATTTACCCTAGATGTGGGTGAGACAGATGCGCAGGGCAATGTGAAAACGCGCAATGTGTTTAGCGGTATCGCCAAATTTTATAATCCTGAACAATTGGTGGGCAAAACTGTGGTCTGCATCACTAACCTTGCGCCACGAAAAATGAAGTTTGGTATTTCTGAAGGTATGATTTTATCGGCTGAAAAAGCCGGTCAATTGACAGTGGTTACTTTAGATGACCATATCCCTGCGGGTGCGACCCTTGCTTAATGCGCTTAACTGGGATTGATTGCGATGAGCTGAAACATTTTGACACATTCTTAATCATTTTTTTGATCACAACAAAAAACCGCTGATAATTACCAGCGGTTTTTTTATTAAGCTATCCTAAATATCAAAAAATCGATAATGTAGCCCGATTAACGGTCGCTTTTGCTAACGCTAATGCGAACAGGTATAGATTTTCGATTGGCTCTAACCGGATTAGCTGACTTATTGTATTGGCAATAATGGGGTGCTTCAGCCGAAGGTAGAATAGCACCAACTACTAATACGCCTGCCATCAAGTTTGATGAGTTCATATAGCCTCCTTGTTGAGTTAGTGTACGATGATTCCATCTGTGAATCATTTACCTTTACTAAGCACAGACATGTTTAACTTAATCAACGCTGCAACGAATCGTTTAAAAAAGATAAATAATGCTGCGAGTAGAAGTTGTATTCTAAAAGATATCGAAAGATTTTCATACCATTTTATTATGACAATTTCATGAAATATCCAATTATTTTGATTCTTTATGTTTCAATTAAGGTATTTTTGTTTCCATTAAGCGCTTTATGTAATTAAACCTACTCAGACAGCAATATTTACAACATTTTTTAAAAGACTAATGTTCATAAAAACCGCTAAGCAATAAAAAAACTTATGTATGATATGTATAGAAGATAGCAAACTTTCATTTATGTTATAGCAAACTAGTACGTTGAAATGATATACTCTGCTCACAAAACAATTTTGATGATTGGGGAATACTATGTTGTCATTCAAACGCGGTCAATTATCCGCTATCTGCGCCCTTCTTGGTTTATCTTTAGCCGCCTGCTCACCTCAGAAACCATCCGCGCAAGCTGCAGACACGGCTAGCAAACCCTCAGCCACTGCCAACCAAAAACCCAATAAAACTATCGCCATTTCTGCGATTGTGGCGCACCCATCGCTCGACGCCATTCGCCAAGGTATCCTTGATGAATTGGCTGCTGAAGGGTATATCAAAGGGCAAAATCTAACCGTAAATTTTCAATCTGCACAAGGCAATACAGCAACGGCAGGACAAATATCCAAGCAATTTGTCGCTGATAAACCTGATGCCATTGTGGCAATCTCCACCCCTACCGCTCAGTCGTTGGCTGCCGCTAGCAAAGAGATACCGATTGTTTATACGGCAGTGTCAGATCCTGTTGCCGCCAAACTCATTACTCAACAAAACACCCCGACTCAGCCCAACATCACAGGTTTATCCAGCCAATTACCGCTAGCACCGCAGCTTGACTTTATACAAAAAATCATGCCGTCAGCCAAATCCATTGGCTATGTGTTTAGTGCAGGTGAGATGAATTCGGTAGCGCTGCGAGATAAACTCAACATTGCGCTACCAAAGCGTGGCATGAACTTAGTGGATATCCCAGCCAACCGTCCGACTGACATTGCCATGGCAACTAATAGCCTTGGCGGCAAAGCCCAGTTGATTTATACCTCAATGGACAATAATGTGGCGTCGGCATTTGAATCGATGGTGCAATCAGCCAATGCGTTAAAACTTCCCATCATCGCCTCCGATGAGTTTAGCGTCCGCCGCGGTGCTACGGCAGCACTCGGTGTCAATGATTATGACTTTGGACGTACCACAGGCAAAATGGTAGGCAAAATTTTGGATGGTACACCTGTCACTCAAGTTAAACCCGAAGTGATGAACCAATTAACTTTATACGTGAGCCCAAAACACGCCCAAGCACAAGGCGTAACACTAAATCCTGAACTATTAAAAGGTGCGATTAACGTTGATACCACACCCGAGCAAAAAATTGACAAATAATTGCTATGGGTAAATAAGAAAAAACCCGCCTAACTAAATAGACGGGTTCTTCAAACTGGGCAGTGAAATGATGCGTTATTTAAAGCACATTTAAAATAACACGTGTCGCTTCAATGACATCAAGTACGCGGTTGTCAACACGTAGGCGAACTTCACCTGGGCGCGGGCGACTGATAATCTTTGCCTGGCGATAAGCATTGTTATTTAACACATAGACATTACGGTCATTATATCGCTTGACGCTGTAATAACGACTGTCTAGTTTTTTTGCCCAGCCTGGTGGTACCGCTTTACCATGTGCAACATTTTTTTGCAGACCTGGGGGCAATTGGCGATACTGCTCGTGGGTTAGGTAGCGACCCGTACGACTATCGTAGTATCGATTGTCGCTTCTGTCGCGGTCTCTATCATGGTTCGTGTTGTAGCGTTGGTTTTCTTTGCGGTCATCTTTATAGTGTTTTTGTTGCTGTTTCCAGTTTTTTTCTTGTTTATATTGAGCTTTACCATGACCGGGGTCTGCCAAAACAACGGGTGAAGCCACGAACGAGCCCGCTAAAAGTAAGCTAGTTAATAATGTCGATTTTTTCATTGTCATACACCTTTATCTGTACCTTGTATAAGTAATTTTGTATGAAGCTATATTATTATGAAATTAAAATGTAACTTAATATGACAATGCTGTGGTAATTTTCTTTCTACTTAAAAACAATGCGCTATGACTTATTAGTTAGCTGATGACTTAGCGAATTATTATTGAAAAATGATACATTAGCGAAATGAGGCAGATTGTTATGTTATAGGAATTTATCAGATAATGCCTTTTTAATCAGTTACCCAAAGCTTTAATCATGGTTGGCAAACTTGCCTGCTGCATATAACGCTATGCGACTGCAAGATTAGCTGATAAAATGTAAATAATGTTTAACAATGCTGTATGATATTGTTATTGAAGTGTAAGATTTACCTTTTTAATTGTTACCCTATGGATGGATTTTTGGAGTGATATATGTTGAACGCTACATTTGGTGTTTCTCGTTTGACCAAAGCAATGATGCTAGGTGGAATTTGTATGGCAAGCCTGATGGGTTGCAGCCAATCTAACAATAAAACAGCTGATGCCAATACTGCAAGCACAGCAAGCGCAACGACAGCTGCGTCAGGCGATACCAAGTCTGTCGCTATCACGGCAATCGTTGAGCACCCAGCATTAGATGCCGTTCGTCAAGGTGTGATTGAAGAGCTGGGCAACGAAGGCTTTAAAGAAGGTCAAAACCTAAAAGTAAATTTCCAATCAGCCCAAGGCAATACGGCGACTGCCGGTCAAATTGCCAAACAATTTGCTGCGGATAAACCCGATGCCATCGTTGCTATTGCTACCCCATCGGCGCAATCCGTCATTGCAGCGACCAACTCAATTCCTGTTATTTTCTCTGCGGTTACCGACCCTGTCGAAGCGAAACTGATAAAATCTTGGGAAGCATCTGGCACCAACGTGACAGGCGCATCAGACATGTTGCCACTTGAGCCACAGATTGAGCTGATGAAAAAAGTCGTACCAAATCTCAAATCAGTCGGCTATGTATACAGCCCAGGGGAAGTCAACTCAACGGTAGTACTCAAAGAGCTTGAAACAAAATTTAAACCGATGGGTATCAACATCGTTGCGGCACCTGCACAGCGCACTACCGATATTCCCCAAGCCACTCGCGGTCTACAAGGTAAAGTTCAGCTCATCTATACCTCACTTGACAACAACGTGGTATCCGCTTATGAGTCGCTTTACCAAGCGGCTAAAGAAATCAAAGTACCCCTAGTGGCGTCCGATACTGACTCCGTTGCACGTGGTGCAGTCGCAGCAATGGGTATAAACTACAAAGACTTAGGCATCGAAACAGGTAAAATCGTTGGACGCGTCCTAAAAGGCGAGAAACCAGGTACCATCAAGCCTATCACTATGAATAAGCTTGACTTATACCTTAGTCCAAAACACGCGCAAGAAGTCGGTATTACGCTGCCACAAGAGTTAATTAGTCAGGCAGCCCAAGTAGAACCTGCGCCAAAAGCTAAACAATAAATCATTCGTTAGTTTTAGCTGTTTTAATGTGATTGCAAATTTGATTTCCCAGTGGCAACTAAAGTTTCAAAGCGCGTATTTTTACTTTAGTCGCATTACGCTTAACGCCACTTGGTTTACCTTAACACCTGACTGCTTGTTGAATTAACAAGCGGTCTTTACTTTTTTGTGTGAACAGTTATGTCGTTACTTGCTTTATTTGGTGCCCTAGAAAGTGGTCTAATCTATGCGTTAGTGGCTTTGGGCGTATACATTTCATTTCGGGTGTTAGATTTTCCAGATTTGACCGCGGATGGTAGTTTTCCCTTAGGCGGTGCTGTCGCAGGCGTGGCAATCATCGCGGATGTCAACCCTTGGCTGGCTTGTATCTTTGGTATGCTTGCTGGGGGTGTTGCAGGTTTAGTAACGGCTTGGCTACATGTCAAACTTGGTATTTTACAGCTGCTCTCCAGTATTTTAGTGATGGTCGCGCTGTATGCCGTCAATTTACGTATTATGCAAGCGCCAAACTTGGCGTTGCTCGGTGAGCCAACGATATTTGGCGAACTGGTGACTGATAGTAACGGCTATTGGATGCGCTGTGTGGTGATTGGTGGTGTGGTGATTGCTGCCAAGTTTTTCTTGGATTGGTTCTTTAGCACTGAGATGGGCTTGGCGATGCGGGCAACTGGCTCTAACCTTAGAATGTCACAAGCTCAAGGGATTGCTACCTCTCGTAGCATTTTGTTAGGTATGGCGATTTCTAACGGGCTGATTGCGCTTGCTGGTGCGATTTTTGTGCAAACCCAAGGCGGTGCCGATATTTCTATTGGTGTTGGTACCATTGTGATTGGTCTTGCTGCCGTTATCATTGGTGAGACCATCATCCCTGCCAAAAAAATGCTGTGGATTACCCTATCTGCTATTGTCGGGGCGATTCTTTATAAATTCTTTATCCAAATTGCGTTGTCAAATGATACTTTACGTGCGATTGGTTTTGGTCCTCAAGATGTTAACTTAGTCACCGCACTGCTGGTGGTGATTGCTTTAATCCTACCAAAAATCAAATCAAAAATTTTAAGCAATCGCCATAAGCATGCCGCTTAACTTGGTATCAAAGAGTTGATTTTAACTTTGGCACTTAACAACTTATAAAGTAAAAGTAAAGTAAAAGGACAATGCCTTATGATGAACGCAGACAATCTACGATTGACCTTCAATCCTGGTACGCCCATTGAAAACCCTGCCTTACGTGGTATCAGCCTGCGTATTGAAGCAGGTGAATTTGTCACGGTCATTGGTACCAACGGCGCAGGTAAGTCGACGTTTTTAAATGCCGTCGCTGGCACGATTCGGGTCGATAGCGGCAAAATTACCTTAAACAATATTGACGTCACCAAAAAATCTGCCCACCAGAGGGCACACTGGGTAGCGCGCGTTTTCCAAGACCCAATGGCAGGTACTTGTGAAGCCTTAACCATTGAAGAAAACATGGCACTTGCTTACAAGCGTGGCGAATCGCGTTTTTTAAAAGGCGCATTAAATCACAAAAACCGTGAAATTTTCCGTGAAAAACTGGCGATTTTAAAATTAGGGTTAGAGAATCGACTCACTGACCGTATGGGTTTATTATCAGGCGGGCAACGCCAAGCGGTTAGCCTATTAATGGCATCCCTGCAGCCGTCAAAAATTTTACTACTTGATGAACACACGGCTGCCCTTGACCCAAAAACCGCCGCTTTCGTCTTGGAACTAACCGATAAAATCGTGCAAGAAAACAATCTCACTACCATGATGGTCACTCACTCCATGCAGCAAGCGCTCAATCATGGCACGCGCACCGTCATGCTACACCAAGGGCAAGTGGTACTAGACGTATCAGGCGATGAACGCAAAGGCATGACTGTCCATGATTTACTCAATATGTTTGAACGCACCCGCGGCGAAGTGGTAGAAGATGACAGCTTAATTTTGAGCTAACTTAACTGGGCCCAATCAAATAAGATGGGTTAAATAAGATGGGTTAAATAGAATAAGTTAAATAAACCCTAGCACTTAACATGATGAAGATGGATAACATAAGTTATCCATTTTTTTACACACAGTGATAAATTAATTCTTCATAATAACACTGGATAAGCAAGCAGTGCCAATACTGCTATTTTTCTCAATTTTAATTATAAAAAACAATATCCTTTGAGGTCACTATGTTTGATTTAAAATCACTTGTTACGAAAGCTGTCGAAGACAAAACGTTAAATGTCAATGAATACATCTTTATGCCAGAGCGCGTCGATATGATGGTAAAAGATGGACGGTTAAGCTGTGTACTAAACACCAATGGTAAAGTTGATTTTATTTACCATAAAAGTGGTATTACCGAAGTGCGTTCAGGTCTACGTAAAAGTCCGTTTACCTCATTTCGCAATGAACTTCACTATGGGGTATATGATGATGTGGTGGATGAAGTGATTGAAGCGGTTGAAAAAATCATTGGCAGTCAATCCAAATACTTTAATTTTGCGGCTGATGCAGAATAAAAAAGTCAATTATAAAAAAGCTGAAACATTACTTTTCAGCTTTTTTTATGTCTTTTATTTATAGATGATTCCTTTATTTATAGAGAATTAAAGGCGCTATCAATCGCATCATCTAATCGCTCAACCGCGATGATTTTGAGACCTTGATATTGCTCTAATTGCGTTTTGGGGGCATTGGCTTTGGGTACAATCGCATGGGTAAAGCCATGTTTTACCGCTTCTTTTAGACGCTCTTGACCATTGGGCACAGGTCTGATTTCACCCGATAGGCCTACCTCACCAAATACCGCTAGGGTATAAGGTAAAGGCTTTTCCTTGATGCTAGACGCACAGGCCAATAAAACCGCCAAATCTGAACCTGTTTCAAGCACCTTAACCCCGCCTACCACATTGACATACACATCTTGCCCATTGGTTTGGATACCGCCATGACGGTGCATGACTGCCAGCAACATAGCTAAGCGCTGATAATCTAAACCTAGTGCCATGCGCCTAGGTTGTCCTTGCGATTCATCCACTAGCGCTTGTACTTCAACCAGTAGCGGTCTGGTACCTTCACGGCTAACCATGACCACTGAGCCTGCAATCGGTTTATCATAACGACTTAAAAATATCGCCGATGGATTTGCCACTTCTTTGAGTCCTGCGTCCGTCATGGCAAAAATGCCCAACTCGTTGACGGCACCAAAACGATTTTTTACCGCACGAATCATTCGAAAACGGCTGTCCGATTGCCCTTCAAAATACAGTACCGCATCCACCATATGTTCTAGCACGCGAGGGCCTGCCAGCGCCCCTTCTTTGGTCACATGCCCGACCAAAAATAACGCTGTACCCGTTTGCTTGGCATAGCGCGTCAGAATCGCCGCTGATTCACGAATTTGACTGACCCCGCCTGGTGCGGATTGGATAGCTTCGGTAAACAAAGTCTGAATTGAGTCAATGATGGCGACGGCTGGTTGCTCTTGGGTCAAGGCCTGGCAAATCATTTCAACATTGGTTTCTGCCAATACTTTTAAGTTGTTATTGGGTAGCCCCAAACGACTAGCCCGCATCGCCACCTGTGACAACGATTCTTCACCGGTAATGTACAGCGCACTTCCGGCGAGACTTTGATTTTCTGCCATGTGAATCGCCGTCTGTAGCAAGATAGTTGATTTGCCAATACCCGGATCACCCCCAATCAGCACCACAGAACCTGCCACCAAGCCACCGCCTAACACCCGATCAAACTCACCAACACCCGTTGGTAGCCTAGTATCGAGCGACATAGGCACGGCATTAAGTGGCATGACGCTCGATTGTTCGCCCGCGTAGTTGCTGGCTTTTTTGGTGACAGGTTTATGATGTGGCATGCTGACCGTCGGCGCTTCGACAAGGCTATTCCATGCGCCACATTCGGCACACTGTCCCGACCATTTGCCGAAATTTGCGCCACACTGTTGGCATACGTAGGATGATTTTGATTTTGCCATAGATTCCAATTTGCAAAGAAAAATTAAAGAATAAAGAAACTTAAAGCGTATTAGTGGTGGTGAGAGGGATAAACTATGCTATGCAATGAAATTAGGTATAGCGAGCTATGTTTGACACACAAGTTTTGACACGCAGGATTGCTGTTATTTGTGACTATATTTATGGGCGACTAGGTCATAAATCCAGTAAAAAATAAACCCATACACCAAAATAAGTAGGGTCAACGAAATATCGAGCAAAAACGCTTGCCACAGACCAATATTCATCACCCACATGACCAGTGGTAAGGTAAAGCCCAACAAGCCACCTTCAAAACCCAGTATATGCAGTACCCGTAGCCATAGCGGTCGAGCCAGTTTTTCACCGGTAAAAAATTTATCAAACAATAAGTTATAAATAAATGTCCAAATCATGGCGATGAGCGAAATGCCAATCAGCAACGCCAATATACTTGCGTTATGCTGAGACTCACTACCCGTAAAGCCAAAAAAGCTGAGTAATTTTACCCAGCCTAATGATAGCAGTATGGCGATTGTCTCAAATAAAATCGCTTGCCAGATGCGTGCTTTGGTTGTCATCACGTTTTGCCTTGAACAATCTTACTAAACTCTGCTTGCTAGACCATGAAGTTTTCACCCAAGTACACTTTACGTACCAACTCATTGTCTAAGATATGCTCTGGTGTACCTGCCGCAATAATTTGTCCTTCACTGACAATATAGGCATGTTCACAGATAGCCAAAGTCTCACGTACATTATGATCGGTGATGAGTACGCCGATACCGCGCTGTTTAAGCTTAATGATTACCTCTTTGATATCGCCTACCGAAATCGGGTCGACTCCCGCAAAAGGCTCGTCAAGCAAAATAAACTTGGGGTTTGAGGCAAGGCTGCGGGCAATTTCACAGCGTCTGCGCTCACCGCCTGACACGCTCATCCCTAATGAGTGGCGCACATGACCCAAATTAAATTCCCCAATCAGCTGCTCAAGTTGCTGCTGCTGCCCCGCTTTATCTAAATCTGTGCGAGTCTGCAAAATCGATAAAATATTTTCTTCAACAGTTAATTTGCGAAAAATTGATGCTTCTTGCGGTAAGTAGCCAATGCCTGATGCGGCGCGCTCGTGCATGGACAATGCCGACAAATCCCGATTACCGAGCTGTATTTGCCCTTTATCCATATTGACCAGACCGACGACCATATAAAAGCTGGTAGTTTTGCCCGCCCCATTTGGACCGAGTAACCCAACCACTTGCCCTTGTTCTACGGAAAAAGACACGTCTTTAACCACCCAACGCTTGCCATAGCGTTTGGCAAGGTGCTGCATGATCAGAGACTGGTTGGATTGCGGTTGCGACATAATAAATCCTAGAACTAAACAATGGCAATGAACAAAGCGAAAGCAAGTTAAACAATACTAGCGATTGCGAACGCCAACACGGTTGCTCGCTTGTGGCGGAAATACCAGCTCAACACGTTGGTTATTCCCTGCTTTTGCCTCAATATCACCCACTTTTAGACTGTAATGGATAACATTGCCAGAAAAACTACCGCCATTTTGGGTCAAGCGCGCATTACCCGTGAGGGTGACGAGCCCTGTTTTGACGTTGTAATCAATTCGATTTGCCTGACCTTTCGCCAAACCCTTCTCTTGTGTCACAATTTGTTGGATAGTGGCAGGACGCCCGGTTGCGACTGCACTTTCAATAGCACGGGTTGGCGTCAAATTGACGGTTAAATTATCCGCAGCCATTTTGAGCGTGCCTTGGGTAATGGTAACGTTGCCTGTATAGCTTGTCACCCCAGAGCGCTCACTGTACGTCGCTTTATCTGCCAACAACCGAATCGGCTCATTGGCGTCTGATGGCAGGGCGTTTGCCACGTTCGATGCCGCAAGCATGCCAGCAACTAACACACCGCCAGCCATTATTAATTGTCGAGTCTTCACCACAATCATGTTAAACCTTTTATATAAAAATTTTAAAATCAACAATATAGATTAAATTAGCACCGAAGTTAAAGATTTTTGATACTCACTTAAATCCCGTCAACATCATACTGTCTTAACAGTAGCCACTCTACTCCATAGAGATAGGGTTAGCTACTGTGCAGGTTGAATCATCACACTCACTTGTCCAAAACCGTAATCACCCGTTGCCAAGTCACCACTAAATTGTTTGGCATCAAACCGATTATTCCCATGGATAAAGGTCAGCGGTTCATTAGTCATCACTGTATTATTGACCAAATCACCGACAAAGTTTTTACCTATCATTTTAACAGGCAAATTCAACATACTGGTATTTTGGGTGAGCAACGGAACGCTAGTTAAGGTCACGTTACCTATCAGTTTGGCAATCTGCTTATTTTCATCTAATTGTGCTTGGTCAGCCACCAAAGTTACTTCACGCTCATTTTTTGGACGGATAACAATCTGCGGCTTGGACATCACGGCAGTATTAGCATTTTGGTAATGGGTCACCTGCGCCGCTGTTAACTGATAGCCAACACTACCTGTTTCGGTCGTTTGTAGTGCTTTGATTTGCTCTGCTTGGTAATCAATATCGGTCGGTTTGAGTGACACTTGGGTCAAGCGAGCATCGTTTTGCGCATAAAAATAGGCCGATACGATAATAAATAGTAAGCCTAAAATAAATAGCGTTTTTGTTGACACGATTGCCACCTAACATTGCCAAAAAATTTGATAAAAACGGACGTTACCACACTAAACCGCATACGCAAATCACTTAAAACAAATTGCTTAAACTAAATCACTTAAAATAAATCACTTTCAAAAAAATCACTTAGAACAAATCCCTTAGCATAAGTCCCTTAAACCAAGTTATATAACCTAAATCACATAACTGGCCAAAATATCATCGTAATGACCCGTTGCTTTTAATATCAAATCACATAACTCACGAACTGCCCCTTGTCCGCCTGAGCGTGTGGTAACCATATCGACCCGTTTGATGACTTCGCCATTGGCATTTGCCACGGCTACAGCAAACCCGACGGATTGTAAGGCTTTGATATCTGGCCAATCATCACCGATATAAGCACATTCTACTAGCGAGATACCAATATTAGCTAACAATTCATTGAGCGCCGTCAATTTGTCTTCCCGCCCTTGCACGAGATGGGTGATTTTTAATTCTTTGGCACGATGAGTGACAATGTCGCTAGTACGACCGGTTATAATGGCAGTTTGAATCCCTGCTTGGTGAATACGCTGAATACCAAAGCCATCTTGAACATTAAAGCTTTTGGTTTCAACCGTGTTGGCATCATAGATAATTTTTCCATCGGACAATACACCATCCACATCCATAACCAATAGTTTAACGTTTTTTGCTTTAGTGAGCAGACTTTGCATGACTTTATCCTTATTATTGTAAGCCTAGTTACTTTAAAAGTAGTTATTTTAAGCCTATTAATTCACACCCGCATGCAGTAACTCGTGCAAGGTCAAAATACCCGCCAAAGTCTTATCATCATTAATGATTAATAGCTGATTTATCTTTTGTTCATTCATTAATGTGAGCGCATCAGACGCACGAACATCAGGATTGACGGACTTTGGATTGGTTGACATCACCTCACTAATCTGCGTATCAAGCCCCAATTGGCGCGCTAAGCTACGGCGCAAGTCACCATCGGTAAATACGCCCACGACTTGATTGTTCGCATTGGTAATCACCGTCATCCCCAGTCTACCACCCGTCATGCTAAACAAAGCTTCATTAAGCGTCGAATGCTCATCAATGGTTGGCAGGTTATTTACATGCATTAAGTCTTTTACTTGAGTTAATAATTTGCGACCCAATGCCCCTGCAGGGTGCGATAAAGCAAAATCTTCTGAGGTAAAATGCTTACTATGCACCAGCGCCACCGCTAACGCATCTCCTAGCGCCAAAGTAGCTGTGGTACTTGATGTCGGTGCCAAACCAAGGGGACAAGCTTCTTCAGACGCCCCTAAAGTCAAAGCCACATCGGCAGATCTTGGCAAAATACCGCGTTTGTCACGGCTGATACTAATGAGCGGAATGCCCAGTTTTTTTACCACAGGCAGTAACGTGCGGATTTCATCTGACTCACCTGAGTTTGAGATGCCAATTAACACATCACCTTTGACCAACATGCCTAGGTCGCCATGACCCGCTTCACCAGGGTGCATAAAAAAAGACGGCGTTCCCGTTGAGGCAAAAGTCGCTGCAATTTTGCGACCAATAAGCCCTGACTTACCCATGCCTGTCACCACCACACGCCCCTGACAGTTTTCAATCAAATGGCAAGCAGTCACAAATCGTTCATCTAGTTGTTCAATCAGCAAATCTAAAGCATGTTGTTCTGTTTTGATAGCGTCTTTGGCATGCTTTAAATAATCAACCGATGCATCCAAGATAATTCCTCACTAATTTTTCAAGATGGCTGTTGGTGCGCTTTTTTCGGGCACTTATCTTTACGCGGTTATCGCTATCCGCTTATTCGGGCGTTTAATAGTTAGCATAAACAATCTTTAAAGCTAAAAATTTAAAATTTTTTAAAGTCTGATTATCATAGCGTAATTTCAGCCAATATTCACGGGATAAGTCCGAAAATACATATTTTGACAACATTTCATCGAATTTATATTAACAATCTACGCATTGCTAAATCAGTTCCAAATACACTATAAATGATAAGCTATAAAAGCTATAAAAAATGGCGAACACTGATAGGGTTCGCCACGTAATATCATGTTTGGAATTTAAAAATTAATACTTGTCTTCACCATTGCCGTTTGCATCATCGTCAAAATTGGCATCGTCTTTGGTAGGCTCAAAATTCATATTGTCGTAGCCGCTATCAAAACCACGATCAGCAAAACCACTGCGATCATACGGTGCTTGCGCAAATCCTGTACGCTCCTGCGGGTAGCCACGTTGGTCATTGTCATAACCGCCCCCATCAAAACCGCGATCGCCAAAGCCACCACGATTAGCAAACCCTGTGCGATTTGCGCCGTAGCCTGATTGTTCAAAACCGCCTGCTTGACCAAAGCCCATTTGGCTAGATTGACCGTAGCCACTTGCCCCTGGCATTGGCGTAGCTGAACGTGGATTACGGGCTGGTACTACCGTTGAAATGGCGTGTTTATACACCATTTGGCTAACGGTGTTTTTAAGTAAAACAACGTATTGATCAAAAGATTCGATTTGACCTTGAAGCTTGATACCATTGACTAAAAAAATAGACACTGGAATACGGTCTTTTCGCAAAGAATTTAAGAAAGGGTCTTGTAGCGTTTGACCTTTTGACATAGGTTTCTCCCAGAAATAAACAGAAAGTTAGTTAAATTATTATATTTTTAGACGACTTTTTAATTATACCTTAAAATGACAGCTTACTAGCTTAACACGGATTGTCAGAGCTATACTAAACAAGTACTCAAATAGTATCAGCCAAGCGTAGCACTGCTTTTAACTTGTTTTTATTAGCAGCGTTCTTGCCTGATCAATAGTTGTCAAGGGTGTTATATCAAACCGCTCAACCAATTGTTGTGTACTTACTAGCTTACGCATCCATGTATATTGGCGTTTTGCTAGCTGCCTTGTAGCATATAATGCCTCATTTTGCATAGTTTGTCTATAATCTTCAATTGGGGAGCTGTGCGTGTTTAGTAAAAAATGCGCCACATTATCATGAAAATTTTCTTCATTATTATCATGTGTAAACACTGTTGTATTTTGTATTTTTTCTAAAAAATCCCAAGCTTGCCGATAGCCAACGCAGCGCATAGATGGCAGATCAGCCGTAAGGTGATACTGTTGTCGCAGCGCAATCACTTCCTGCAAAAAGCCTTGTTGCCACATGATATCTAACCGAAGTGCGATACGCTTGTGTAACCAATCACGATCTGGCATCACGGCTAAAATTTGCCAACGCTGATGTGGATTGTCGGCTAACGCCCTAGCGGGCTGATTCTGCCAAGCGCTTAATGGCTTACCTGTTTGCAGATAAATTTCCACCGCTCTGCCAATTCTTTGGGTGTCTGTGGTTTTGAGTTGCTTAGCAAGGATGGGATCTACTTGGGTCAAATAAGCATGTAGCTGTTCAATCCCCTGCTCAGCGATCAGTTGGGTGACTTGTTGGCGAATCTCTGGCAAGGTTGCTGGGATATCATTGATACCTTGAATCAGTGCCATATAGTACATCATCGTTCCACCCACTAGCACAGGTGTTTTATTTTGCTGATGAGCAAGATTGATATGATAGTCCACATCGCTGACAAACTGGGCAACGCTGTAACTTTGCTCAGGACTAATGATGTCAACGAGCGCATGTGGATACTTTGCCAATTCTTCACGTGTCGGTTTGGCAGTCCCGATATTCATATCCCGATAAATCAAGGCAGAATCTACCGAAATAAGACGATATTTGCCTGTTTCGTAGAGTTCGTATGCCAACGCTGTTTTACCGCTGGCAGTAGGTGCTATAAGGCAAATCACGTCTTGTTTATCGGCTGTTATCATAGCTTATTCTGGAGATGACTGGGGATTAGGTAAATGCGACAGCAGCCATTGTAGCATGTCAGTTTCACTGACTCGAATGGCATTATCGGCAATGTGGGTAAAATCAGCTTGATTCAAATAAGATTGAACATAGGCTTTATCATCACTGTCTATATGATGATATTGTAAATCAATCAGATAGAAATATCCTTGCCAAAAAATTAAAGCAAAAGTTTGATGCTGGTTTTCACATTGATGCTGTCTTTCAAATTCATGCTTGTTTTCAAATAAGGTTACTAGCTGTATCGAGTCGCTATCCGTTACCCTATCGACAGCACCCTTTATTGCTAGCTGATTTCCCATCTGGATTCCCAGCTGATAAAGCGACTGATTTTCGGCAACATGGGTTAGCTCATGGGTGGCGTTGGGTTTCTCACCCGTCTTTATCTCACCGGTCTTTATATACTGAATGGACGTAGCTTTACCCGCAGGCAAGTTTTGAAATTTATCGACGTTACTGTCATCAGTTTTTGTCACGCAAGCTTGCCGTTGCAGGGTATTTAACTCAGTCATTTTAGGCTGCAATTGCTCTAGCATATGCTGAGACAACCAAGCTAATATATTGGTCAATGGCTGGATTTTGACTTGTTGTTTACTTGGGTGAATATTGACATTTATCCACTCGGCAGGCAGCTCAAAAGACAACGCATAGCCCATTTGTAGCGAATTGTCGATGCCAATCCCTAGATTGCGACCCACTTTTTGTATGGCTTGGCTAATCGCCAAATCGCTGACCAAACGATGATTGATATAAATCAGTTTTGGCAGATTATTTTTATGCGCGATAAAAAACCAGCCGGTGACTTGGGCACTTAAATCCTCTGTCTGTGCTTGTAAACCTTGCAGCGATACATAAAATGGCTGTGCAATGTCAGCCAATGGCAAATTTAACGCTTGTTCAAGCCGCGCCAAACTAAACGCGGGCAAAAAAGGCAATGCAGCACCCTCTAAATTTTGGTGAGAGGCTTGGGCTGACTGCGTTAAGCTAAAACGCAGCTTGTCTTGATGATATAATTCAATCTGCACATCAGCAAAACTAATCGCTAATCGTTGTACGACTTGTTCAATATGGGCAAATTCTGTGGCGATACTTTTTAGGTGCGAGCGTCTGCCTGGCACATTGAAATACAAATCGCGAACGCTGACACACGTGCCGCGATGTTTTACGATAGGACGAATAGTAGCTTGGCTTACCTCACTACCGCTCACGCTCAGCTGCTGCCCTATACCGCTGTCGTTGTGACTACTGGTTAATGTCAGATGCGATATCGCTGCAATGCTCGCTAGTGCCTCGCCGCGAAAGCCTAAACTATGAATACCAACCAACTCGCTGACATTAGCAAGTTTACTGGTGGCATGGCGAGTGACTGCAAGCGTCATGTCATCAGGATGAATCCCCATGCCGTTGTCACTAATTTGAATCAACCCAAGCCCGCCTTGTTCAATATCGATTCGAATATGCGTAGCGTTGGCATCGATAGCATTTTCAATCAGTTCTTTGACCACAGAAGCAGGGCGCGTCACTACCTCGCCAGCGGCGATTTGGTTGATAAGCAGTGGGGATAATTTATGAATACGGTTGTCAGGCAAAACTAATCGTCACTTCTCGTTGTTGGTCATCCAGGCGTTTGATATCAAGGGTGGCATTGGGCGGTGTCAGATAGCCTGCTGCACGACTCGCCCACTCAATAATCACCAAACTATTTTGCTCATCTTGATATTCATAAAAACCGATAAATTCCAATTCTTCAGGATCATTGAGACGGTATAAATCAGCATGGTAAACCGGCTTAATTGTACCATCGTCCTGCGTAATACGATAAGGTTCAACCAGGGTAAAAGTCGGGCTTTTTACCGCGCCTGTATGCCCCATTGCCTGTAGCCAATAGCGGGTTAATGTTGTTTTGCCCGCACCCAAATCACCCGACAGCCAAACGCTACCGGTTAAATTCATTTCGGCAAGCTCTTTAGCTAAGGCTTGGGTGTCGGTTTCGGATTTTAAGAGGATAGTTTTATTCATGTCGATTTTCCCAGCTTGCCCATGTTTGTCCTGAATCAAAAATCGTTACAACAACCCCATCAGATACCAACAGCTTAGTCAACTTGTAAAACCACTGTCGGATTGACAAATTTTTCGCCTTTCTTTAATTTGTCATACATCAAGGGGTCATGCCATTCGGCTTTTACTTGCTCGCTAAATTCAAAATCACCCAGCGTCAGCGCGCCCATTTGGGCATTATCGACATCGTCTTCAAAGCACTGTGCATAGCCTGTCGCTGTTTCGTGGGCGATGACGGAATACACTTTGACATCGGTTTCGCCATTTTGCATTTGGGTTTGTTTTAAGATTTCTCTTGCCCAAAAAAATACCACGCGGCTAAACTGCTCTGCTGAGGGCGAAACAGGCAAACTAATCCAGCGCGCGCTAAATTTTTTACAGGCGTCAATATAGTCGGGGTCATCTTTATCCCAAAAACAAATAGCATGATCAAAACTATCAATGATGTCTTTAATCGATGATTTTAACAGCCCAAAATCATACACCATTTGCCCGTGATCGAGGCGGTGCGCTTCTAAAATCAGCTCGATTTGGTAACTATGCCCATGAATCGAGTACTTGCAGCGATCGGAGCTACAATTGCGCACGATATGGGCATTTTCAAATTTAAACAGCTTTCTAATTCTCATAATAGGATTCGCATTTTTTTAGCAGTAATAAAGGTTTCAATGCTGACTATTATAAAGCTATTGGCCAAGTTAAGCGAATTTTAGTCATGTGCGAAAATTTGCCTACCTAAATTTACCCATAACATAAATAAAAAATCTCGTCACATTTAAGACAGTAACTCACGTCTTAAATCGCTAACTGTGCTAATATAAAAACTTGGGGATAGACAGTTATTGTTAAAAAATGAGTTTTTTTAGCTGGCTCTTTTTTATATAAAGTTTTGTTGATATAAAGTCTTGTTGATATAAAGTGTTATTGATACAAAATTTTGTTGGCATAAAGATAAGCGCGGTGGAGATAAAAAATGATGATTAGAGTATTGGTCGTTGACGATCATGATTTAGTCCGCATGGGTATCGTACGGATGTTGTCAGATAGCCCTGATATTGATGTGATTGGTGAGGCTGCCGATGGTGAAACCGCGATTATCAAAACCAAACAATTAAAGCCCGATGTGGTGTTACTTGATGTCAATATGCCTACCATTGGCGGCTTAGAAGTCACTAAGCGCCTGCTGCAAACCGATAAAAACACCAAGATTTTGGCGGTCAGCTCTCTAGTTCAGCAGCCCTACCCATCCATGCTCATCAAAGCGGGGGTGAGTGGCTATATCACCAAAGGGACACCGCTTGATGAGATGATTAAAGGCATCAAAAAAGTCCACCAAGGCGGGCGTTATTTTAGTGCCGATGTTGCCGAGCAGCTTGCTGATATTTTATTCACTGACAATTCAGAGTCGCCATTTGATGCGCTAAGTGAGCGAGAAATGCAGGTGGCGATGATGGTGGTCAATTGCAAAAGTCCACAGCAAATCGCCGATCAATTGTTTGTAAGTGTCAAAACAGTCAATACCTACCGCTATCGTATTTTTGAAAAGCTTAATATCGACAGTGATGTCAAACTTACCCATTTGGCTATGCGTCACGGTTTGATTCAACCGTAAATCATGATTACCAATCCTGCGTTTTCATCGCTATTTGATAAGCCAAGCACCCACGATAAAACCAAAAAAATCGGTAACGTCTACAATGGTTACCGCATTATTATTGCTATCTTTTTTTCCTTTAGTTTTATGTTGGCACTAAAAAATGCCCAGCATGACTATTGGGTATTGATTAATCTTTTTCCCACTTTTTTCTATTTTTTGTTTAGTATTGCTTTATTTATTTTGTATTATTTTTATCCCAAAAATCCGCTGTTGATGGTCGGGCTAACTGTCGATGCGCTGGTACTCACTACCATGTTGTATTTTAGCGGTGGTAATGATTTACAAGTGATTTTGCTGTTTTTGGTGCAAGTTGCGGCGGCCTTTATGTTGGTGCGCTCCAACCAAGCTATTTTGCTTACTATTTTTGCCATCACGCTGGTTATTTATCAGCAGTTTTATCAAACCTTAAAAAGCGATGTTAACTACGCGCTGGTTAATAACGTGGCTTCGATGGCGATTAGCTTTATCGGGGTGGCTTATTTAAGTTATACGTTATCCAAACGGCTTAAACAAATTGAGCTGCTCTCTGAGCGCCAAGTCAATGAAGTCAATGCGCTAAATGCCATCAACAATAAAATCGTGCAAATCATTGACCAAGGCGTGGTAGTACTATCCCACGATTTAGAAATTTTTATCGCCAATGATACCGCACTCGAACAACTACATCTGCCCAAGGCCCTTGATAATTTTAATTTACTAGACATTTCCCCCTTATTAGCCGCAAGACTTGCACCCATCATCCAAGAGCCTGAAGCAACTTTAATAGTGCGGCTCGGCGCAGCGACTGCTAGCACACCTTTGGCCGTTGGCATTGAGCCTAATAACCAAAGTTTTAATGACCTACGGCTTCGTATCGCCCAATTAAGACAGCAATATGCCATTATTTTTATTGAAGATTTACGCCATGAGTTTAGCCGTGCGCAGCAGTTAAAACTTGCGTCACTAGGGCAATTATCCGCCAGTATTGCCCATGAGATTCGTAACCCACTGGCAACCATTAGCCAAGCCAGCCAATTATTAATGGAGGAAATTAATGAGGCTGACAGCGCCTTATCCGACGATAATATCTTGTTATATGAGATGATTTACCACCAAACGATTCGGGTCAATAAAATCATCGAAGATGTGCTTAAATTATCTCGTCAGCAGCGCCCTAATTTTGTTTATATTGAACCCAAAACTTGGCTAAACGATTTTATACAAGAAAACTTCAGCGGCCATGATATTTTTCTGCACTGCCATACTGACAAAGGCTTTATGTTTGATAACCATCAGCTAGCACAGATTTTGGTCAACCTCATCAATAACGGGCTGCGTTTTAGTAGCAAAACCCAGCCCCATGCTTTTGTCACCCTTCAAGTGTATGAATCTGGCAAATCTATTCATATTGATGTGATAGATACGGGTCATGGCGTTGCCAAAGAAAATATTCAGTATTTATTTAATCCGTTTTTTACCACAGATAATCAGGGCACGGGTCTGGGGCTTTATTTGTCGCAGGCCTTTTGTCAGGCAAACTATGCCAATCTAGAATATGCGCCAAGTGAGGGGCAAACTTGCTTTCGGATGATTTGTCAAACCAAAACTTTACCGTCTGTCTAAAATATCTTTGTAGCTAAAATTTTTAATTGAATTTTTTGGCTAAAGCATTCATATTACAGTAAGTTTATCGATATCAATTTAGCAAAATTGTCGGGAATTTGAGTGTATATGTGTTCACTTTTTTCCATTTTTTCAGTACAATGTAGCGTAAATGATTAAAAAAATACATGTCGTATTTTGATCATCCTCAGGACATTTATCTCTATGGCACAACCTCAATCTTTTGAAAACGCGCCCATTAATTGGATCCCTGCGTTTGTCTTAATTAGCACGCCTTTGGCGGCTTTATTGATTGTACCTTATTACTTGTGGACACATAGCGTCAGTTGGCAAGTTTGGGCAATTTTCGCATTCTTTATGGCTTGGAATGGGTTAAGTATTACCGTCGGTTATCACCGTTTATGGTCACATCGTACTTACCAAGCGCATCCGATTGTCAAATGGTTCTTTCTGATTGGCGGCACCTTAGCTGTTCAGGGCTCAGTATTTGACTGGTGTGCAGGACACCGTTTGCACCACCGCCACGTCGATGATATCTATCAAGACCCCTACTCTGCCAAGCGTGGCTTTTGGTTTTCACATATCGGGTGGATGCTCAAAAACTACCCAAGCGGCCACTATGACTACAAAAATATCCCGGATTTAAAAGCTGATCCTGTGTTAGTGGCGCAAGATAAATATTATGCTCTGTGGATTTTATTAGCCAATATTGGCTTGCCAGCGTTGTTTGGTTGGATGGTGGGTGATGTTGCGGGTACCTTAGTACTTGCAGGGCTACTGCGTTTGGTATTAAGCCATCATTTTACTTTCTTTATCAACTCGCTTTGCCATATGTTTGGTACCCGTCCTTATACCGATACTAATACCGCGCGTGATAATCCGATTCTGGCCATTTTCACTTGGGGCGAAGGCTATCATAACTACCATCACTTTTTCCAATACGACTATCGCAATGGGGTAAAATGGTGGCAATATGATCCTAGCAAATGGATTATTTATGGCTTGTCAAAAATCGGTTTGACTTGGGATTTAAAACGTGTCCCAGATGTTACTATTCAGCATGCGCAAACAGAAATGGCATTCAAACGTGCTGAGAAAAAAGTTGCGACTTTTTCAGGGAATTTAACCAGCGATTTCCAAGTGATAAAAGATCGTTTAAACAGTGAACAACAAGCCTTTAAACAAACGATTGCAGAATGGCAAGCGTTAAAAACGCAAGCCATTGAGATGAAAAAAAATGAGTTCGCCCAGCGTATTCATGAAGTTGATGATAAGCTAAAAGACCAGTTTAGTGGCATCGAGGATAAACTTCGCAATCATGCTCAACAAATTGAAAATTTGGTTAATCATTTAAAAGGCAAACATGTTTGATTAAAACATGAAAATGTTTAAAGGTTGACTGTGTCAAAAAAGGTAGGATAAAGTCCTACCTTTATTATTTTTATGGTTTTGTTGGGTACCGATTAGTCTTGTAACGGATAAGAGGGTGAAAATGGGTCTAACAATTCAATCAATCGGCGTTCATAGCACTGTCCACGCCAAATAAAATGTACTTTTGCATCACTAAAGGGTTTATCATCAAACCACAAAAACACCCCTTCCATCATTTTTGGCCAATCATCCCAGCTAATTTCACCCACGCCCATCATCACCGCTAAAAACGCTGACAATAGCGTATCATGACTAACCGCCAGTAATAAATGCCCGTGCTTTGGCTGATGCTGAAATAAAAGCGCTAATAAATCCAAACCGCCTTTATGTGGCGCTTTAATCCCTGCCATGTCGCCCGCCAAAAAACGATTGATAAAGTTTAGCGCACCAATTTGTTTGAATACCTTACTCACTTCTTCATGGTCCACGACCAAACTACCCGGCTCTACCAACAGCGATTGGTGCGACACATTTCTAGAGATGCCAGCACCTGCTTGCATTAAAACTGCGGTATCAATACAACGTTGTATCGGGCTACTGATGCTATCTACATCCATCGAGTAATCTAAGTTGGCAGCCAACCAACGCCCCCAAGACTCCGCCAACACTCTGCCTTTTGGTGTCAGTGGTAATGCATAACTGGCAAAGCCATTTTTATCTGACATTTCGCGCAATGAATGACGGGTAAATAAGATTAATCGCTCATTTTTTGGCAGTAGCTTAACCGAGTCAATCATACTGGGCGGTAAATGAGCAGGCATGGTGTTGATTGAATTAGACATTTAAATACGCATTCCTTATATCTTTTTATCTTTGCACCATAAATTGATACTATAAATTGATGAGGTCAAAAAATTTAAGCGATTAAATGGGATGTTACTGGGGGAAACTTGCCAATCATACCATGACTTCAACAACTTTATGCCAGTCAAAAACTATCCCGGTACTACTGATTTCATTGGGGTAGGCTCTGGGATTGACAATAACACGTGTATGACCTTGCTGATAATCAAAGGCTTCATGGGTATGTCCATGCAGCCAAATATCAGGCGCAAAGTCGCGCTGTAACCATTCGCTCAAATCAACGACAAATCCCGCATTACTGGGAAAATTGGCATATTTTGGCGCGATAGATAATGGGCTAATGCTGTGATGTGTCATGACCACAGTGGGCATAGCATCTTTTTGGCTTTGTTTTAAGGCATTTTGCAACCATGCCCTCTGACGCTGATGAATAGATACGGTATCTTGGGGCGTTAACAGTCGGTTATCATAATAAATCTCGCGATAATCGCGCATAAACTGCTGAGCAATCTCCAACGTATTATCTTGTGGTTGATATTGATAATCCGTCCAAAGCGTTGTACCAATGATTCTAACACCCATAAATTCAAAGCTCGCGCATTGTAAAAAATGTACTTGCGTATCTTGCGTCAATGCCTTTATCTGCTCATCGAGAGTAAGAATATTATGACCAAAATACTCATGATTGCCCACAATCACAAAAATTGGTTTCTCAAGTCGCTTTGATTCGCCGATGAGCCATTCGATGCCCAAAAGCCCATTGGATGTGTCGCCCGCTACTAAAATAGCATCGGCGTTTGTGTAAGGGATTTCACCAATGGGCAAATCCCTTCTTGCATAGCTATCAATATGTAAATCACTTAACACTTGAAAACGTACTGGCATACATGACTCGAAATGGATTATTTTAACGTATCCAAGATATATTGCAGTTTTGCGGTGGGATCCGCTGCCGCCGTGATTAACCGCCCAATCACCAAATAATCAGACCCATTTGCTATGGCATCTTTGGGCGTGCAAATCCGCGTTTGGTCATTACTGGCGTCTTCTGGCAGCCTGATACCTGGCGTGACTAAAAGAAAATCCTTGCCGCAAAGCTGTTTAAGCATATTGGCTTCTTGTGCAGAGCAAACCACCCCATCAAGCCCAGATTGCTGCGTCAATAACGCTAATCGCTTGACATGATTTTCTACCGAGTCGGTGATACCCACTTCAGCCAAATCTTGCTGTGACATAGAGGTCAGCACCGTTACCGCAATCACTAAGGTTTGGTAGTTTTGCGCCGATAGACGCGCTTTCACCGTTTGCATGGCGGTGCGCCCTGCACTGGCATGCACATTGACCATCCACACCCCCAAATCAGCCGCCGCTAATACCGCCTGCGCGGTGGTGTTGGGAATATCATGAAATTTTAAATCCAAAAACACCTCAAAATCACGCTGATGTAAGGATGTCACTAAGCTATTACCATATTTGGTAAACAGCTCTTTGCCAACTTTCACCCGGCACAATGTAGGATCCAATTTATCCGCCAAGCTTAATGCCTGACGGTCATCCATGTTATCCAATGCCACAATAATGGGTGACTTGATGGCTGATTTGATGAGTGATGTTGCTTGCGGTGCTGCCACTTGATTCATAACAAACTGACTCTTTTTTTAACTCGATAGTATGCATTGCTTATCGTACGGGTGGTAAATTAGGGTTGGCTACGGTAGGTGCAATCGTTGCATTGCTGGTTTGCGCTAAATGCTGTTCATAATTATGCTGCGTTTGCATCAATTTTTCTTGGGTTTGCTTTAACTCTTTAGATAAGCGCTGATTTTCCAGTTTCATTTGTAGTACGCGAAATAAAATCAACCCCATCAATAGTCCCGCGATGACCCCTAAAACAATGCTAATAATCAGCAGTAACCCCAAACTCATTTGTGGCACTTGGCTAAACAGTAAATTTACTTCGACTTGGTTGTTATTCACCAATACAAGCATCAATGAATAACCAACGACCACGAACAACAAAATCGCTAACAGGTAACGCATAGTTTCCTCCTTGGTTATTTTAATCAATCTACATTTTTGAATGCCACTATTATTACAGATAATTGAAAAAAAAGAGTGGATTTTTTGTCCACTCTTTTTGATCAATCATATATTAAACCATAGCGTAAGTTCAACAACGTTAAATGGCTCAAAAACCGCAACTAACGATGATGATTGACTGCCTCTCGCAATGCTTTGCCAGGTTTAAAATGCGGTATCGCCGTTGCTTTCACGGTAACTTTCTCGCCTGTTTTAGGGTTGCGCGCCACACGTGGCTCACGATGATGCAAACTAAAACTACCAAAACCGCGTACTTCGACACGCCCGTTTTGAGATAAGGTATCGACCATCAAATCAATGATTTGCTTGGTGGCATCCTCAATGGTTTTTTCTGGTATATTCTCACATTCACTTGATAATCTAGTGATCAAATCAGATTTGTTTAACACTTTTTCCATACTACCCCTAACACGCTAAACGTAACTGTCGTAGTCTAAATTACAGAATGATGGTTTTAAAAACTTCGTTACAGTTCAAGTTTATCCAGCAATCTATTAACAATTCTAATAATGAAAAATTACATTTCATTACTTTTCTTCGCATATTATAACAAAACCACCTTAAATTCGGCGGCTTTTTTTAGACTAAATATTCCATTTTATTACCTAAAAGGTGAAAATAAAAAAAGCGACTAAGTTAGTCGCTTTTTTTATCACTCACAAAACCGATTATTGGTTTTGTTGTTGCTCTTTGATTAAGTCACCAATGGTTTTTGGTTGGGTATCAGCTGCTGCATTTGAACTTAATGCTTTGATAGCATCACGTTGCTCTGCTTCGTCTTTTGCACGAACTGATAGGTTGATACCGCGAGTTTTGCGATCCACGCTAACAATTTTCGCTTCAACTTCATCACCGACATTCAGTACAGTGGTCGCATCATCTACTTTGTCTTGTTGGATTTCTGAAGCACGTAAGTAGCCTTCTACATCATCAGCTAGTTTTACTTTAGCGCCTTTGGCATCAACGTCAGTTACTACCCCTTTCACTACTGCACCACGATCATTTGAGACTAGGTATTCGTTGAATGGGTCACTGTTAAGTTGTTTGATACCCAAGCTGATACGGTTAGCTTCTGCATCTACAGACAAGATGACCGCTTCAACGGTATCACCTTTATTGTAGTTACGAATCGCTTCTTCACCACTTTCAGTCCAAGAAAGGTCTGATAAGTGAACTAGACCATCAATACCACCTTCTAAACCGATAAAGATACCGAAGTCAGTGATTGATTTGATAGTACCAGATACTTTGTCGCCTTTTTGGTGGTTCTTATCAAACTCTTCCCATGGGTTTGGCATGGTTTGTTTGATACCTAGGCTGATACGACGACGATCTTCATCGATATCAAGGATTTGAACCATGATCTCGTCACCGATTTGTACCACTTTTGAAGGATGGATGTTTTTGTTGGTATGATCCATTTCAGAAACGTGTACCAAGCCTTCGATACCATCAGCGATTTCAGCAAAACAACCATAGTCAGTCAGGTTAGTTACACGTGCTTTAACGTTAGTACCTTTTGGATAGTTGTTAAGAACGTCTTGCCATGGGTCAGTGCCTAATTGTTTTAGACCTAAGCTGACACGGTTACGTTCGCGGTCAAATTTTAATACTTTAACTTTTAATTCTTGACCCACTTCAACCACTTCTGATGGGTGCTTGATACGGCGCCATGCCATATCTGTGATGTGTAATAGACCATCGATACCACCTAGGTCTACGAATGCACCGTAATCAGTTAAGTTTTTCACCACGCCGACCACTTCTTGACCTTCTTCAAGGTTAGATAGTAGCGCTTCGCGCTCTGCTGAGTTTTCAGATTCCATCACAGCGCGGCGGCTAACAACGACGTTGTTGCGTTTTTGATCCAGTTTGATGACTTTAAATTCTAGCTCTTTGCCTTCTAAGTGGGCAGTGTCGCGTACTGGGCGAGTGTCCACCAATGAACCTGGTAAGAACGCACGTACTGAACCGATATCAACCGTGAAACCACCTTTAACTTTACCAGAGATAAGACCGGTTACGATCTCATTGTTCTCATAAAGTTTTTCAAGTACGTTCCAAGTTTCAGCACGTTTTGCTTTTTCACGTGACAATAGGGTTTGACCCATACCATTGTCAACCGCATCTACAACGACTTGAACTTGGTCGCCAACTGCTACTTCAAGCTCGCCTTGTTCATTCAAAAATTCTGAACGCGCAACGATACCTTCTGATTTTAGACCCGTATCTACGGTAATCCAGTCGCTATCAATCGCAACTACGGTACCTGCGATAACTGCACCGCGTTCTACGTCAAGTACTTGGCTTGCTTCAAACAGTTCAGCAAATGATTCCATCATAAAATTTACCTTTGTATAGCCGTAGCCTGTCCAGCACAGTACGGTTCAAATTAAGATTTTTTATAAACATAAGGCTGGTTTTAGTGCCTATAAAAAATCGATAAAACTTTTAAAAACTGTTAGTTAAAAAATAGTTAGTTAATTGTCAAACCGCGCTCAACACATAGTTGCCAAACTTGGTTAAACACTTGCTCAGCATCGATGGCTGAGCTATCAATCACTATCGCATCATCGGCAGCCTTAGCCGGTGAGGCACTGCGTGTACTATCACGCTCATCACGCGCAATAATTTGTGCCAAAATTTCGTCAAAATCTGCCTGTTTGCCAGCGTTGGTCAACTGACTGACACGGCGCGCGGCTCGTGCCTCAGAGGATGCGATCAAATAAACTTTCAGCGGCGCATCGGGGAAAACCACTGTTCCCATATCACGCCCGTCTGCAATCAAGCCCTTTTTTGGGTTGCCTTGCGACGTTGCCATATTTTTTTGTAACTCTAATAGCGCTTGACGCACCTTCGGGAATACCGCGACTTTTGACGCAAAGTTCCCCACTTCTTCGGTGCGAATCACTTCGCTCACATCGTTGGCATTCACGAGCACTGTCACATGCTCAGAATCCGCTTTTGCGGCTGCAAACTCAATTTTCAACGATTGGGTTAAATCAGCTAACGCAGTTTCATCAATGTTGTCCGTTAACAAACCCGCTTGGTGGGCTGCAAGCCCCACAATCCGATACACCGCCCCTGAATCCAAAATTTGATAATCCAGCAGCTTTGCCAGTCTTGCCGTCAATGTGCCTTTACCTGCACCACTTGAGCCATCAATGGTGATGACGGGCAGGCTTGCGGTTAGATCAAAAGACGGTTGCGTTAAAGTTTGTGACATGCCATTTTTATAAACAAAGCAAAAATAGTCGTATATTTTACGCCTGAAAGCTATTTTATACAAGTAATTTGACACAAGGATTGACTACATTGCGTATTATTTTTGCCAATGAAAAAATGCACAAAAAACGGGCAAAAAATGAGAAATGCACCGATACGCAGAGTAATGATTAACCATTGTGCGATAGAAGAAAAAAAGCTATCGACTTAAAGGATTAAGCATAAGCTCACCTTTAACAATCGCTGGCTTTTAACGATCACCGACTAAAACTGCCAGAGCTTTCAGAATTTCCAAAATTTATAGCGTAAAGGTGGGTTTATCTGAGTTGATATGACCCGCTAACAGGCGGTCGACTTCATTTTTGATGCGTAAACCTGCTTCATCTTTGCCAAGCTGTAACGCATAGCCTGCGGGGCGCTGTGCTTGTGCGCGGTGGTTGACCCACACCACTTTACCATGTAGCGGCATTCTCTCACTCGAATTTGGCAAAGTAATTGCCACAAAGGTTTGACTGCCTAATTGTTGCTGCTGGTTAGTAGGAATAAATAACGCACCGTTTTCAATAAAAGGCAGGTAGCTCGCATACAATTTTTCGATTGTATCATAGTTAATGGTGGTGATACCGCCACGAGATGGCATTGCCATAATCACTGTTCCTTTTACTAACGCATGGTGAATGATAAGTAATATAGATAATTGAATAAATTAGCAATCAAGCATGGTGCTAAAAATTTTATCATAGCATAACTTATCTTGAATATGTTGTTGTCTATCTTGCCAGATTTGATCGATGACCTGTTGTAACTGGCTAATTTGCTTTAATGTAGGTGGTGGCTGCAGCTTGCCAAAATCCAAGTCATTGGATGACGCTGAGATACCGACGGCAAATTGCCCCAATGGTACTAATAAGGCTTGCGACAAGTATAAAAAGTCCGTCAATGTCAGCGTTTTTTGCCAATAGTTGCTGGCTTGTACAGGCATACGTTGCCCACTACGAACCGCTTGAAAGCTGTTTATCCAAGTTTGGCGGTGTTGATACCATTCGCTGTTTAACATTTGCAGTGCCAAAAAAGGCGCATAACCAGACAATTCACTCACTTGTTTTAGCGTTGCAGTATCGGTATTTGGCAATAACTGCTGCATCGCTTGCATGGACTGATCGGGGGTCACATGGCTCACCGAAAATGACTGTAGCCGAGAGCGAATCGTTGGGAGGAGCTGCGAAGGACTATCGCTAATTAACAGTATCAACACATTTTCGGCAGGCTCTTCTAATGTCTTAAGGAGCGCGTTACTGGCGGCTAGAGTCATCGCATCCGCTTGGTGAATAACCACGATTCTTAATCCGCCACTAGACTGCGTGACAAAAGGCTGCAATTCCCGAATTTCGTCAATCTTGATGCTATAACCTGATTGATGGGTTGGAGCTTGCGCCACTAGGGCGTTGTTTGCTTTAGGTTTAGGCGACGCGTCACGCGCCACGGTGGGTGTGGGAATTTGATAAAGATCGGGGTGGGTATTGGCGATCAGCCATTGGCAACTTTGGCATTGCCCACAGGCAGTTGTGACACCTTGTTCATTGTCCCGTTGATTCTCACACAAAGCCCATGCGACAAACCGATAAACAAAGGCGCGTTTCCCCGTCCCTGCATTGCCTGCAAACAACATTGCGTGCGGCAAGGCATGTAGGTGGGTGGTCAAATACTGCCAAGTTGGCTGTTGCCACGGCAATAAATCCATAAACAGCCACTGCTGTATCACCTGTTGGCTCACGGGATCTGGATAGTAGTATTGGGTTACTTCATTGGGTGTTGATTCGACATTGGGTTGTTTGGGGCTTTTTGATTGAGAGGTGATAGTCGATGCCATAGAAAAAAATCAGTCAACAGAGTAACCATAGTATAATCGCTGCAGCTAGATAATCAATTAGGATAATCGGTCAGGTTGTTTTCTTGAAGACATGAATGCGGTAACACGTCGGGTTATTTTATCCCTTACTGTCTTTAAACCTTGGCCCATAAGATTTTTGTTGCAAATAAATGATGGATTTTTTTTGATGAGTCGATTAAATTTTCATCTTAAGATATCTATTTTCGTTTTTTTCTTATGTTTGTGATTCACCCTATTTAAAAAAACGATTCAATTTTCTGTTTACTTCGAGGTTAGTTTGACGAATTTATCGCAACCTAATAATCAAGATACGTTACTCAATGACCAACATCATTATGATGCGGCGGATATGGCAGACCAATTAAAGGTGATGCCAACCTTAGAAGCGCGTTTAACTACTATTTTAAACGAAATCAATGCGCTGCGTGATTTTCCGCAAGTTACCCTATTTAAACAACTGCTAGATACCCTGCGCAACCGTGCAGATGATGCTACAACCGCCAATGAGCAGATGGCTCTATTTGTTCGGCTACTACGCGGCAATCGTGTGTGGGCAGAAGGGTTTTGTGTGTTTATGCTTACCTTGATTAATCGTTATCGTCAGGTGTCGCTATACACGGATTTGGGTATCTTGTCAGACGCTGGCTTTACTTCGCAATTTTTTGATTTGGTCGGTGAAAAGCTCTTACCCTCCGTACCCGATGACCGCGATTTGATTGGGCTATTTAATGCGTTTTTTGCTACACCAAAAACCCGCTACTGGGTGCGCTTAATCAAAGAGCGCTGGTGGATTGAACTGATACTCATCCTTAAAGTACCCGCCGGCAAAGAAGCGTTAGTGCAAGCGCTTGAAGCCAATGTGCTCAAAGCCATTACTATTTTAACTGCGCGTATCAACGGCATCGGGCTCAATGCCGATTTAATAAAGGCATTTCCCAATCCGATTGACAACCAAGATACTTTTATTGCGCTGAATCGCGAAGTCGCTGAATTTGTCAGTCAATACCAGCTCAGCATGCAGCCAGGGGATGACCAAGCGATGCCACAGCCTGAGGTGGATAGCAGTCAAATTCTAGTGTTGACCGACCAAGCGCGCACTATGATGCAAAACATCCGTCGCCGTATTCATCGAACGGGTATTACTGTGCGTACCACCAATATGTTGGTGCGCCTTGAGCAAAGCCTGCAGCGTCTTGAATTGTTGGTGTCACTGCTATCGGACAACGATCATATCAAGAAAAAAACCATCATCGAGCTCATTAACACATTGTATGAAGATTCATACCACCGCAGTAGTTTTAGATATTTATTTGGCATCAATACCGCGCTGTTGTCGCGCCGTGTGACTGAGACTGCCAGTAAGGTCGGCGAGCATTATATCAGTACCGATAAAGCGGGCTATCGCCGTATGTATAAAAAAGCGGCATTGGGTGGTTTACTCATCGGCTTTATGGCGACCCTTAAAATCCTAGGGAAGACCCTACCCTTGGCACCGTTTGGCGTGGCTTTTTTAAACAGTATGATTTATGGTCTTGGCTTTGTGGCAATTCATATCATTGGCGGCACAGTGGCGACCAAACAGCCTGCCATGACAGCTGCCGCCATTGCTTCGACCATCTCAGAGGTAAAAGGGCGCAAAGCGGCGCAATTTACCAAGCTGACCGAATTGGTCGTTGATATCATGCGCACCCAATTTATTGCCATTATGGGTAATATTTCAATTGCCATGCCGATTGCGCTACTGATTTCATCCATGTGGCTGTATGGGCTGGGTCGTCCGTTAACATCGGAAGCTAGCGCAGAGCACTTGCTGCATGATCTTAACCCGTTTACCTCGCTTGCTATCTTTCATGCCGCGATTGCTGGGGTGTATCTTTATATTTCAGGATTGATTGCAGGCTATTACGATAATCTTGCGGTACACAATAAAATTGGCGAGCGTATCCGCAACCAGCCTACTCTAAAACGGATGATGACACCTGTGACGTTGTTGCGCTTTAGCGATTTTATCGAGCGCAATCTGGGTGCGATTATGAGTAACTTTTTATTCGGTTGCTTTTTGGGTAGTACGGCGACCATCGGTTATATTTTTGGCTTACCGCTTGATATTCGCCATATTGCCTTTGCGTCTGCCAACTTTATTCACGGGATTTTTAACATTTATGCCAACACGGGCGAGTTTCCAGAAATCGGTATTATTTTGGTCAGTCTATTTGGGGTGATGGTCATCGGTATGATTAACTTGTTGGTGAGTTTTTCACTCGCCTTAATGACCGCCCTACGCGCTCGTAACGTGAAAGTCTTTGAGTGGAAATTCTTATTTGAATTGGTCGCTTCGCATTTGATGACCCAACCCTCTGACTTTTTTATCCCTCGTAAACAGCCGATGAACTATGCGCTCATCGATAGCGACGGTAATATTATCTATGATGACAAACCGATTGCGAACGATGGTAAAAATAGTAAAGGGCATAAAACCACCCTGACATCGCAGACAGAAGAACATCCGCATGCTACTACGCCCCATATCGACAATATCAGTCATACGGAAAAATTGACCGATGAAGAAATTGCAGAGAAAAAACAGGCAATTAAAGAAAAAGTGGTGCAAAAGGCGGTCGATAATATCACCCCAAATGACACGGCAAGTAAGCTACCCAAATAATTGATGAAACACTGAACACGATAGAAATATGATGACTTTTTCGCAAACTACAATGAATCAACCCGCGACCTCAATGAGTCCGACTCAATTGGCGCATCGGTTAAATGAGCTGTTAAAAATTAATGAATTCCAAGATTATTGTCCCAATGGTCTGCAAGTGGATGGTGGACAGCCGATACAACACATCATCACCGGTGTCACAGCCTCTGAGGCATTGATTGAACAAGCGATTGCGCACAACGCCCAAGCGATTTTGGTGCATCATGGCTATTTTTGGAAAGGGGAACCTGCGCCGTTAATTGGCATGAAAGGCAAGCGTATTCGTTTGTTGATGCAACACGGTATTTCCTTACTGGCTTATCATTTACCGTTAGACGCCCATCCCCAATTGGGCAATAACGCCCAATTAGCGCTAGCGTTGGGCTGGAGTGATTTGTCGCCGCTATACCCTGACGAAAAACACCCGATAGGTAATATCGTGGATTTAGCAGCACCGTTGTCGATTGCAGCTCTCACTAACAAACTATCCACTACCTTAAGCCGTCCGCCCCTACATCTATTCGGGGGTAATCAAACAATTTCGCGCATCGGTCTATGTACGGGTGGCGCACAGGATATGATTGAGCAAGCGGCACAAATGGGTTGTCAAGCCTATATCTCTGGTGAAGTATCAGAGCGAACCACTCACATAGCCCGTGAGCTGGGTATTGAGTATTTTGCCTGTGGACATCATGCCACTGAGCGAGGTGGCGTACTTGCATTGGGGAATTATGTCAAAGAAAATCTTGCTTTGACCGTTGATTTTGTCGATATCGATAATCCCGTGTAAAATTAGGCAATTTATTAAATAATTATTACCCGTTAATTGCATTTTAGCGGGTTTTTTACGCTTTTTATCATAAATTTGCCTTTCGTTACCGTCAACCACATGACGCGTAACTTTAATTTCACTACAATACCCCCATTGTTTCATATAACTAACTGTAATGCCATGCAGTAAATATTGTTATTGTTTATTTATTTTATGCGTGCCATACGTTACCCTACGTTAAATTCTTTAGGTAAGCGCTTGGGCTTATTAAACAATTTTTAATTTGCCAGTGCTTACAAAAACTTTAACCGTCTTACGGTTTTTAATTGATTATTATTTATTTCGATAATTCTCTACAATGGATAGGGAATTATCACCGTCCTAGGTATAAGGGGAGCCAACCTGTTTGGCTCTTTTTTTAGCGTTAAGTTAATAACGACCTATTTTGGATGGAAGCTTTTTTGTTAAGATTTAGGATAGAGTTAGATAGTTGGAAGCCATGTACTTATTTGGCTTGTCTGACTGGTGCTTATTTTGACTAGTACTAGGTTTAACTGGTGCTTAGTTTGATGGGTACTAGGTTTAACTATCGATTCGGTTCTTAGTTTCATAAAATGTTTTCATTTGGCATAGTTGTTTTTTATTAATTTAACGTATCTAACGTATGTGCACCGTGGAGTGACACATGCCGCTAAACTCATCATTTGAGTATTGTGATGATTTGGCTTTGACCTATCCTGCCTCGATTTCGATGTCGGTCAAAGCATTTTTAAGCCCTTTAACTTTATACCCGTTTCAACACCCTTTATTACGCTTTAGTAAATACGCGACCCAATTTAAACGCTTGCAATTCTTCCCGATTCAATTCAAGCCTTGTTTGGGTGGGGTGATGTCGCCAAAAACTACCCAGTCGCGTGTGCCAGCGGTGCCTAGCCATGTGCAAGATTTGGCGCAACTGGCTAATCCGTCCACTAGTCTCATTGGGCGCTTTATCAAGCCGTTAAAATGGTTGGGCGCCAGTAAAAAGCTGGTAGTTGTGATGGGGATTGGTTTGCCCTTAGCTTATGTTGCCACCCAGATGGGCGTTACTGACAAAGTCGACAATGGCAATCCTAATACCTTTGCCTCACCTACTAGCGTGGTTGCAGCACCAAAAATGGCGACCTTTGATAGTATCCTATCTCAAAAGCAGCTGCGTATTGCCACCGTCAATGGTAATACTACTTATTTTGCTCAAGATGGTTTTGAGCACGGCTTTGGCTATGATGTCATGCGCCATTATGCCAAGCGATTGGATGTCACCCTAAGCACACAAGTATTTGCCACTGATGCGGACGCGATGGCGGCTGTCAAAACAGGCAAAGCCGATGTCGCCTTAACCAATGTGTCGGATCACCAAAACGCCACCGCCACTGCGTTATCATCGCTGAGTCTAAGCTGTGACAAAGATTATTTATCAAAGCAGGGTCTCAACGAACATGTTGCCATACAGCTAAACCCCAATGATATCAAACTCAAAGATGATGTAAAAAACTTCCTTTGTGGCGGTCAATCGCTCACCCGTAATCAACATTTAGCCGCGTTTTATAGTCAAACACCATTGGCAGAGCCGTTTAATCAACAACATTTTGCCGATACCATGACACGCGTGTTGCCCATTTATGAACCATCTTTTAAGCAGACAGCAAACAAATACCGTCTTGATTGGCAACTGCTTGTGGCAATGGGGTACCAAGAATCGCATCTGGATGCAGAAGCCACTTCGCCAACGGGTGTGCGCGGTATCATGATGTTGACCAATGCCACTGCAAATGCGATGGGCGTTGATAATCGGACTGACCCGACGCAGAGCATCCAAGGGGGCGCTAAGTATCTCAGTCAGCTGCAACATGAATTTGCCCAAGTGCCAGCATCGGATCGAGTATGGTTTACCCTAGCGGCATACAATATGGGTCCACAAGCGATTAAAGATATCCAGCAGATTTTGCAAAAGCGCGGTATTGATGGCAACAATTGGGCAGCCGTGTATCAGTATTTAAAAGTTAATAGTCAAAGCAATAGCCGTTATGTGCAGTGCTTAGATTACGTCACCCATATCCGCAGTTATTTGGAGGCGTTAAAATTAGACAACGTCAATCATCGTCAATTGACTTGATGAGTGTGGATATAAAAAACTACACATTTTCAAAAAAGAATGGTTTAACGCCATTCTTTTTTTTATGCTATCACTTTGTCGTTTTTAAAAATTACTGAATTTATTGTTAATATTATTAACCTAAGGATAGCACGTGACCCAGCTCCAGAATCAGCCCCACACTCAATCAAGCACTCAGCCTGTTTATGCCACCCAATACCGTATTTATTTAGAAGATACCGATGCAGGCGGGATTGTATATCACGCCAATCATTTAAAGCTGTTTGAGCGTTGTCGTCGTGATTGGTTACGGGAATTGGGTATGACCAGTTATTTTTATCAAGCGCATTCAGCCGACGCTGTGAGTCAAGACGTTACTCACCATAGCGATAGTGGCAAACCTGATATCCAATTTGTAGTGAGCCAAGCCAACATCCGCTATTTGCGTCCGATTCTGCTTGATAGCGAAGTCACCGTTGTGATTGAGACGGCAGACTGCAAATCTGCATCATTACAGCTTGAGCAACGGATTTATGATAGCCACCAACAGCTTTTAAGCCAAGCCGAGATAAGTATTGTATGCGTGGCTACTAGTAAAGATGAAAAAGGGCAAACCCAAGTTCGCCCTACCCGTTTGCCCA
Organism: Moraxella sp. CTOTU47616; assembly: GCF_032017465.1. Lineage (NCBI taxonomy): Bacteria > Pseudomonadati > Pseudomonadota > Gammaproteobacteria > Moraxellales > Moraxellaceae > Moraxella > Moraxella sp. CTOTU47616. Next base: position 130,980 of record NZ_DALZPU010000005.1, on the reverse strand, counting down.
AAGCGTTTGTGCAGCTGCTGCAGCTCGCTCAGTAAATGTATGATTGTCCTGTCTTACAAAGGTTATTTTGCTTTACAAGTTTGACAGGTAACTTGCTCATCTTCTAGGCGGTATGCCATCATACTGCCGCCCCACACACACCCTGCATCCGTGGCTCTGGCATTTGCCAAATCGACTTTGGCTTTTAGCGCCGCCCAGTGACCAAATAAGATTTTACGTTCGCGCGGCACTTGCCATTCAAACCATGGACGAAACCCCTCTGGCATTTTATCATCCAAACTGGATTTAAAGCTAAACTCTAGCGTGCCGTCCATTTGACAAAGGCGCATACGGGTAAAATAATTGCAAATCGCCCGCATACGCGCGTAGCCTGTCAGCATATTTGACCAAGGAACAGCTGTATCGCTATACAGGTTTGGCAGCAGTCTATCGAGTTGCCATAAGCTACTTCGTAGCTGAGTTTGCAATTCTGACGCATGCATGGCTGCTTGGGTGATACTCCAGTTTGGCGGGATGCCTGCATGCACCATCACGGTTTTATCATTGGGATAGACAAGCAGCGGCTGGCGACGAAGCCAGTTGAGTAATTCATCACAATCTGGGGCGTCAAAAATCGCTTGTGTTCTATCCTTTTTTTTGATCTTTATGACACCACGCCATACCGCGATCAAGTTAATATCATGATTGCCCAACACCATTTCGGCAGCACCAGCTTGGCAAAGACGTTTTACCAGACGCAGCGCGCTCAGCGAGTCTTCACCGCGTGCCACGATATCGCCAACAAACCATAATTTATCTTGCTGTTCATCAAACCCAATTTGCTTGAGCAGTGCCTGCAAATCGGCATAACAGCCTTGAATATCGCCAATGACAAATTGATGTCGAAAACCCATAACACCTCATACATCTTGAAAGTAAAATTTTAAACAGCTATAAAAAAATTAACCATTTGCCGCAATGCCGTTTGCCGCGATACCATTAGCCGCGATGCCATTAGACAAGGTCACAAAATCTTGTACTGATAACGTTTCAGGACGCGCCAGTGGATTAAGCCCCCATGCCACAAGCTGGGGTTCTGTGACCGCAGGCAAAATCGGCGATTTTTTAAAAATCGCGCGCAGTGTTTTACGGCGATGATTAAATGCCTCACGCACCACAAGGGCAAACAGCTTCTCATCGTCAGCCACAATCGGTTTTTGTTGATAAGGTCTGAGTCGAAATACCGCACTCGTCACTTTGGGTGGGGGGTTAAATGCCCCATTTGGCACCGTCAGTAAATAATCAGTTTCACAATAATACTGCATCATGATGGATAAGCGACCATATTCTCGGCTATCCACCGCTGCGGTGATGCGATCCACCACTTCCTTTTGTAGCATAAAGTGCATGTCTTCAATGACATCAGCAAAACTTAGTAAATGAAACAATAACGGCGTAGAAATATTGTATGGCAAGTTACCGACAATGCGCATTTTCTTGTCGGTGGTAGCATTAGGGTTATCGCCAATGACTTGTTGGAACAGCGCACGGTAATCCACTTCCATGGCATTGGCTTTGACAATGGTTAAGCCGTCATTGCTATTGGCGCCAATACGAATGCGCAAGCTGTCTGCCAAATCGGTATCAAGTTCGACAACGGTCAAGCGATTGACTTCCTTGAGTAGCGGCTCAGTAATCGCGCCCATGCCTGGACCAATTTCAACCATCAAATCATCGCGGCCTGCATGAATACTGTCAATAATTCTCCCAATAATCACTTGATCGTGTAAAAAATTTTGCCCAAAACGTTTTCTAGGCTGATGGGATAAAAAAGCAGAGACCGTCACTCAAAACATTCCTATAAAAATGAAATAATTATCAATGTTGTGCAGTATACGATAACCCTCACCGTCATCAGACACAAATCACTATTAAACTGCTCATTATAGCATAGCTTGACGCTCCATTATGACAATTTCATGACAACTCTAGACTATGGCAATAGGATAGCAATAGCTTTGCAACAGCATGACAACAATCTGCCCAATCGCTCAATTTGAATTTTTGTAGTTCATGTCATGCTACAAATTTTTGATGGGTCAATTTTTTGATGCGTCAATCGCCTGTCGAATTCTGATGACTAAGTTGTTATAATGCAACAAATTTAACTAACCCTTTATTTAGTGAGCATTGTATGGGCTTTAATTGTGGTATCGTCGGACTGCCAAATGTTGGTAAATCAACCCTGTTTAACGCATTGACCAAAGCTGGAATTGCGGCAGAAAACTTCCCGTTTTGTACCAAAGATCCCAATACTGGGATTGTACCTGTACCCGACCCACGTCTCAAACAACTTGCCGATATCGTCAAGCCTGAGCGCGTTGTGCCCACCTCAATGGAATTTGTGGATATCGCAGGTCTAGTGGCAGGCGCCTCCAAAGGCGAAGGCATGGGTAATCAATTCTTAGCCAATATCCGTGAAACCGATGCGATTGCCCATGTGGTGCGCTGCTTTGATGATGACAACGTGATTCACGTCGATGGACGCGTCAACCCATTATCCGATATCGAAACCATCAATACCGAACTTGCGCTAGCTGACCTTGAAGCAGTGAGCCGTGCGCTTATCAATGTCGGTAAAAAAGCCAAAGGCGGTGATAAAGACGCCAAAGCCATGCTGGATGTGTTTAACAAAATTGAGCCATTTTTAGCCGATGGTAAGCCTGCGCGCATGGCAAATCTGGACGAGGATGAGAAAAAAATCATCCGCAGTTATGGTTTAATCACCCTAAAACCGACCATGTATATTGCCAACGTGAGCGAGGATGGCTTTGACAACAATCCTTATCTTGACCAAGTACGGGAATTTGCGGCAAAAGATGATGCGTTGGTGGTCGCGCTATGCAACCAAATCGAATCTGAAATCGCCCAGCTGGATGACGATGAAAAACAAGAGTTTTTAGAAAGTATGGGTATGACTGAGGCAGGGCTTGACCGTGTGATTCGCGCAGGTTATGAGCTGCTTAATATGCAAACGTATTTTACCGCAGGGGTTAAAGAAGTACGCGCTTGGGCGGTCAAAGTGGGTGCCACCGCACCAGAAGCAGCAGGCGTGATTCATACCGACTTTGAGCGTGGTTTTATCCGTGCCGAAGTGATTGCGTTTGATGATTTTATTGAATATAACGGTGAAAAAGGCGCGGCAGCGGCCGGTAAATCTCGCCTTGAAGGTAAAACCTACATCGTGCAAGATGGCGATGTCATGCACTTTAGATTTAATGTCTGATTGTGCACGCATACGCCGATTGATATAAATAGGCAATTTTAGTTGCCTATTTTTTGCAAGTTTATTTTTTAAAAATGCTTGACTTGTATTGCAAGTCACTATCTTAATCCCTATAATATGCGTTCGTAATTTTGAGAGCCCTCGTTTCCCAGACACTCACTCTCAACTATTAACTCAAAAAGGTTTTTAAACATGAAAACTATCAGTGCTAAACCACATGAAGTGACACACGATTGGTACATCGTCGACGCTGAAGGTAAAACATTAGGTCGCTTGGCGAGCGAAATCGCATCACGCTTACGTGGCAAGCATAAGCCTTCTTACACCCCTCACGTTGACACAGGCGATTATATCGTTGTGATTAATGCTGAGAAAGTTGCTGTGACTGGTAAAAAAGCGCAAGACAAAAAATACTACCGTCACACCGGTTACCCAGGTGGTATCAGAGAGACTAACTTTACCAAACTTATCGCACACAAACCTGCTGACGTACTTAACAAAGCGGTTAAAGGTATGTTGCCAAAAGGCCCATTGGGCTATGCGATGATTAAAAAGTTAAAAGTTTACTCAGGTACTGAGCATCCTCATACTGCTCAACAACCTCAAGTATTAGATATCTAAGGAGTAACACATGGAACGCAATTACGGTACAGGTCGTCGTAAAACTTCAACAGCTCGTGTGTTCTTATCTGCGGGTACAGGTAACATCGTCGTCAATGGTAAGCCACTTGATCAATACTTTGGTCGTGAAACATCAGTAATGGTTGTTCGTCAACCTTTAGAATTACTGGATGCTGCTAGCAAATATGATATTTATGTGACTGTAAAAGGTGGCGGTATCAATGGTCAAGCGGGCGCGATTCGCCACGGTATTACCCGTGCATTGATCGAGTCAGACGAAACCTTAAAACCAGCGCTTAAAGAAGCGGGCTTTGTGACTCGTGACGCGCGTGAAGTTGAACGTAAAAAATTGGGCTTACGTAAAGCACGTAAACGTCCCCAATTCTCAAAACGTTAATATTTTTCGTGGTCGAAATTCTCGTATCGACCGCGTTTTTTGGCGTTTACAAAAAAGACTCTTGTTTACTGCAAGGGTCTTTTTTATTTACCTTAGGTAATTTATTTTATTGCAAAAATAGCATAAAATAGCAAAATTAGCGTAATTTAGGCACAGCTAAGGTGGCAATTCTGTAACAACTGATTTACAATAGCCACAAACCCAGTGTGGGAATATGGTTACCCACTTCATTAATCTGGAGGAGTTCTTAATGAGCCATGCCGAAGGCGTCGACGTTAAGCGTCGAAGAGTTTTAATCGCATCCACTGCCGCTATGGGCGCAGTCGGTGTCGCTGCTATTGCTACGCCGTTTGTGCGTTCATGGTATCCAAGTGCAAAAGCAGAAGCTGCGGGCGCACCTGTTAGCCAAGACCTAAGCAAACTCGAAGCAGGACAAATGATTGTTATCAAATATCGTGGTAAACCGATTTATCTTGTCAAACGTACCAAAGAGATGATGGATAATTTATCAAAAGTAGAATCATCACTTGCCGATCCAAAATCAGAAGGTTCATTACAACCTGACTACTGCAAAAATAATAGCCGCTCAAAAGACAATAGTGAAGTTCTAGTGTGTGAAGGGGTTTGTACTCACTTAGGTTGTGCACCAGGTTATCGTCCTGATGTCGGCGCAGCAGATTTGGGTGGCAGCAGCTGGGTTGGCGGATTTTTATGCCCCTGTCACGGCTCAAAGTATGACTTAGCTGGACGTGTTTTTAAGGGTCAACCTGCGCCTCGTAATTTGCCAGTTCCTGAGTATAGCATCAGCGGTACTATCTTAACGGTGGGGGCATAATATGAGTGCAAAGAAATTTATGCATTGGGTGGATGCGCGCTTTCCAGCGACAGAAACTTATGAATACCATATGTCAAAGTATTACGCACCAAAGAATTTCAACTTTTGGTACTTCTTTGGCGTATTATCGATGGTGGTATTGGTCAATCAGTTAGTGACGGGTATTTGGCTCACCATGATGTTCAACCCAAGTGCAGAAGGCGCATTTGCTTCTGTAGAATACATTATGCGTGATGTACAAGGTGGTTGGTTAATCCGTTATATGCACTCAACTGGTGCTTCGGCATTCTTCGTGGTCGTCTATCTGCATATGTTCCGTGGCTTGTTGTATGGTTCATACCAAAAACCCCGTGAACTTGTTTGGCTCATCGGTATGGGTATCTATCTGTGCTTAATGGCAGAAGGTTTCTTCGGTTACTTATTACCTTGGGGTAATATGTCTTTCTGGGGTGCCCAGGTTATTTTAAACCTACCAGCAGCGATTCCATTTATTGGTGATGCATTGGGAGAATGGGTAAAAGGTGACTATATCATCTCTGGTATTACCTTAAACCGTTTCTTCGCGTTGCACGTCGTTGCGATTCCTTTGATTTTAGTGGGTCTGGTATTTGTTCATTTGGTAGCATTACACCATGTTGGGTCTAACAACCCAGATGGTATTGATATCAAAAAACTTAAAGATAAAAATGGTGTACCCCTTGATGGTGTGGCTTTCCACCCGTACTACACCGTACATGATATGATTGGTATTGTGGTATTCTTTATCATTTTCTTTACTGTGGTATTTTTCTTCCCAGAAGGCGGCGGTTTCTTCCTTGAGCCACCAAACTTTGAAGCAGCAAACCCACTTAAAACACCTGCTCACATTGCCCCTGTTTGGTACTATACGCCTTTTTATGCGATGTTACGTGCAACTCCGTCTATGTTTGGTTCAGCCCTGCCGGGTGTTATTGTGATGGCAGCATCAATCGCCATTTTATTTGTATTGCCTTGGTTAGACAAATCGCCTGTGCGTTCAATGCGTTATAAAGGTATGTTGTCAAAAATCGCACTTGCTATCTTTGTTGTTAGTTTCTTGATCTTAGGTTACTTAGGGGTAATTCCATCAAGTGATACCGCAACGCTTGTGGCACGTATTTGTACTATTTTGTATTTCTTGTTTTTCTTGCTAATGCCAATCTATACATCGATTGAAACTTGCAAACAGCCACCTGAACGTGTAACTGGAGGTCACTAATGAAAGCGGTTAAAAAATTAGTTGCTGGATTGGGTTTGACAGTTGCACTAGGTTTGGGCGCGACAGCCGCACAAGCTAGCGAAGGCGGCTGTGGCACCTACAAAACAGTTGAGGGTAAAGACGCGCATTTGGCTTGTGAAACCGCTCCTGTGGATTTGACCAATAAAGCGTCCATTCAACGTGGTGCCTCATTATTTATGAGTTACTGTGCAGGCTGTCACTCAGCGCAATATGTTCGCTACTCAAAAATGTACAAAGACTTGGACATTCCAAAAGAGTTGGTGGAAAAATACTTGATGCTGACCACTGACCAAGTCGGTGACCATATCAATGCAGGCGTGGACCCAGAGCTTCAAAAAGCTTGGTTTGGTGCCCAGCCACCTGATTTGTCACTTGAAACCCGTCTACGTGGTAATGATTGGGTTTATACGTACTTGTTAGCCTTCTATGAAGATCCAAGTCGTCCTTGGGGTGCCAACAATATCGTACTGCCGAATGTTGCTATGCCGTTCGTCCTTCATGATATGCAAATGAACACCTCAAAAGAAGAATATCGTCGTAATATTGGTGATATCGTCAACTTTATGGCGTGGATGGCAGAGCCGCAAGCGCACCAACGTAAAGTATATGGTTTTTGGGTCATCTTATTCTTACTTGCGTTATTAATTCCAGTGTACTTACTCAATAAAGAATTTTGGAAAGACGTTAAATAAGGGTTGATATAAAAAAAGGTAGCTTAGGCTGCCTTTTTTTATGCGCATTTATTGCTTGGTTGCTACGATAACTTTGACAGTTATTGCTAATTCAGTCATTTTAAGCTAGGCTTACCCTTTACGCTGATACAGCTTATTATTTTTAACTATGTTGACCCCTACTTCGAACACCCCGTTGATTTATGCCGATGATGGCTACTTAAGTCACCAATTAAGGCTGGTTTTACTTGAGAAAAAAATAGAATTTACTGAGACGAACATTCGTGATGATGATGATTTTGCCGAAGATTTACCTGATATCAATCCTTACAACACGCTGCCGGTATTCATTCATCGTGAATTGATTTTATATAACAATCGTATTATTTTTGAATACCTTGAAGAGCGCTATCATCAGAACAAACTGCTACCTGAAAATCCGATTGAAAAGGCACAATACCGTCAATTATGGTGGCGCATTGAGAAAGACTGGATTAAACTGGCAGATACGCTATTGACCCATAAGGATACCTTAGATGTCAACCAAGCAAAGATGGCAAGAAAACAACTGACTGAATCTCTGGTTACCATAGCGCCGCTGTTTGCCCATAAGGCCTTTTTTCTTTCAGATACCATGGGTATATGTGATTGCATTTTGTCATCGATTTTATATCGCTTAAAACCCATGGGTATTGAATTGCCGCTGCACCTGTGCCGTCCGTTGTATCAATATATGGAGCGGATGTTTAATCGCCCAACCTTTAAAACCAGTTTAAAATAGTAATCATTAAAATAAGAGAATCACCATGGAAAACGACTTTCAACTCACCCCGACTCGCCCTTATATGGTACGCGCTATTTTTGAATGGCTTGAAGACAATAACCTAACCCCACATATCATGGTCGATACGACGCAGCCCAATGTCACCGTGCCTGTCGAATATGTGCAAGATGGTCGTATCGTACTTAATATCGCCAGCCGTGCTACAGGTAATTTGGTCATTAATAATGATTTTATTCATTTTCATGCGCGATTTGGCGGTGTTTCGCAAGAATTATGGGTACCGATGCAAGCGGTGATGGGGATTTATGCCAGAGAAAATTCACAAGGCATGTTCTTTGACCCAACGGAATACGATAATGCGCCGCAATCTGAAATCAACGCCAGTCAACCAGCCGATTCCACCGATGCACAACGTCCAAAACGTGAAAACAAAGCAGGGTTAAAAATCTTGGATTAGTGCATTGTCACTGGCAATATGGGTTTAATTTTGTTAAAATAATCAATTACTTTTTTAGTTTTGAATAGGATAACCATAGTCATGGCACGTGTCACTGTAGAAGATTGTCTAGAAAATATCCACAACCGTTTTGATTTGATTCTTGTTGCCAGTAAACGTGCGCGCCAAATCGCACGCGGTGTATCAGAACCTATGGTTGAGCGTGAAAATGATAAACCAACCGTACTTGCGCTGCGTGAAATCGCTGAAGGCCTTGTGACTAAAGAGATTTTAAACCAACCTGAGCGCGAATTGCCTAACAAATTTCACCATGTCGATTTGAGCATCTCAAGTGGTCATGGATTCTAACGGTAGCTTAAGCCACTGTTAATAGTTAGCGACTATTATTTTATAAAGAGTCACCTTTTTTAGGTGACTTTTTAGTTGAATTAAACGTGGAATTATATGTAACTTAGCTTGACAATTCGCAGTAATTTTGCGAATAATTAGGATATCTTTATAATACGTTTTTGCTAACTTTAGCTGGTTTGATGCCAGCTATTTTTATCCAGCCGTTTTTTATGATAGAGTTAACTGCTGACCAGGACAATATGAATTTTTTAGCAGGTTAAACCTATCGATCGTACGTTGAGGGCACATTTTTGAATATATCAACTTTACCAAAATTAAGCCATCCTGATGTGGATATTGCACAGTTTGACCTAATGCGTGTATTGGATTATTTGGATGATGCCGAACAGCAAATTGTTCTCAAAGCCTGTGCCTTTGGCGACCAAGCCCATATCAAAGATAAACGCAAATCTGGCGAGCCTTATATCACCCACCCTATGGCGGTAGCGGAGATTTTGGGTAGTTTTCGCATGGATGTCGATACCATTGTGGCGGCGATTTTGCATGATACTGTAGAAGATACACCTACCACTGAAGAAGATTTGACCCGAGAGTTTGGCAAGGCAGTTGCGCAAATCGTCAATGGTGTCACCAAATTAAAATCCTCCAATGAAAAACACATCAATAAAGCCGCGACTTTTTACCGCATTATTACCGCAACGCTAGAAGACCCGCGCGTGTTGATTGTCAAATTGGCTGACCGCTTGCACAATATGACCACCATTGAAGCTGTGCCTGAAAAAAAACAACAGGCAACCGCACAAGAAACGTTGGATTTTTATGTGCCGTTTGCTCGTACGCTTGGGCTTAATGATTTAGCCGACTATATCGAGATTTTATGTTATCGCAGCCTAAATGCGCCTATGTATAACAAGTTATCCGATAAGCTTATGCAGCATGGTTTGGGGCGCACCTTTCAACAAGAAGCTATTCATAACTATTTAAATATCGTTTTGAGCCGACTGGATGTTAAAGGTTATGTCAAAGATGTCGATAATCGCGTGACTTTGTTTCGCCAGTTCTTTAAAAACCGCGGCGAAATCACCGATTTGCTATGGCATTATGAATTTATGCTGGTCATGGATAAAGTGGAAGACTGCGACCAAATCGCCAAGTATTTTATCAATAAATACCAAATTGCGCCTGAGTGTATCGAAGACAATATCCGCCATCCGCGTGCGGGGGGCAACCAATCACTGACCATTACCTATAAAAACGGCCATGATACCATCAAAGTGGTCATTCTGACTAAAACCATGCTCAAAACCACCCGTTTAGGGATTTTGATGGGTGAAGCAGCATCGCCTCTTAGCCAGTCGGTAATTCAGGCCTCTCTACGCAATCTGCAAAACTTGATTGCCGACAATGAAAGCGATATCGAAGAGCAGCCATCCGATGCGGTGACGGTGGTTGATAAACTGATTGACTATCTTCACGAACGTAAAATTATTTGCTATACCCCAAACGGTGATGCCTATGAGTTGCCGCGCGGCTCCACAGCGCTTGACTTTGCCTATACTATCAGTACCCATATCGGTAACCGTGCAACGGGCGCTGAAATCAATGGCGTAGAAGCCAAACTGGGTACGATTTTGAAAACCGGCAATAGGGTCAAAATTCATACTGACCCCAATGCGATTCCAAAAGCGGAGTGGCTGGGTTTTGTGGCAACCAATAAAGCGCGGCGTGCGTTGTTTGAATGGTTAAAAGGCTTAAATCCTGAGCAAAAAGAGCACGAAGGTAAAACCGCCTTTGAGCGCGCGCTTAAAACGCAAAATCTTTCACTCGCTGATGTGAGCGATGAACAATGGCAACTGCTACTTGATTGGCGTGGCTTACAGGATAAAAGTGCGTTCTTTACGGAGTTTACCACAGGTAAATTGCTGCCGCAGATTGCCGTTTCGCGCTTATTGACCCAAGAGCAGCTTGCCAAAAACCAAGCCAGTGCCCATGCCGCTAACCAACCGCAAAGCTTGATTGCGGATGCCGCCAATATGGAGATGAATTTTTCCAGCTGTTGTCATCCTGTGTATGGCGACCCGATTGTCGGGCATATTTCAAAAAATGGCTTGGTGGTGCATCGACACAAATGTTTTTCAATTGATGAAATTCGCCGTGTCAATGAATACCAAGTGATTCCGCTACATTGGCGAGTGTCTAACAGTGAGGATGAGATATCCAAGCGTATTTATTTTGATGCCGCGCTAAAAATTAATCAAAACCTGACCGATGAGCAAATCAGTGATTTAATCTTTATTGTACGTGATACTCAGGCGGGTTTTGAATATATCGAACAGCGTAATGGCTACACCTTGCTGTTCGTGGTGGTGCAAAGCCGTGACCAGATTGCAAGCTTAATTCAGCGCCTACGTACCTTTTTGGGCTACCCCAATATTGTAAGGCTGTATCAATGGAATGACGAAGTGCTACTTTCTCAGAGCCAAAACACATCTGCAGCAAAAAATAAAGATATTTTATAAACCCATCATACTGTAATAGGAAATAATATGAGCCGTGACATCATTCATACTGACAATGCGCCTGCTGCGGTAGGCACTTATTCACAAGCCGTGAAAGTTGATAAGACTGTCTATATTTCAGGTCAAATCGGACTTGACCCAAACAGCATGACCCTAGCCGATGGCTTTGTTAATCAGACCAACCAAGTCATGTCAAACATCGATGCTATCTGCCAAGCCGCAGGTGGTTCGCTTGCCAATGTGGTGAAGTTTAATGTTTCGCTCACCGATTTGGCAGATTTTTCTGCCTTAAATGAGATTTTTGCGGCGCGTTTGTCTGCCCCTTACCCTGCTCGTGCCGCGGTGCAAGTGGCAGCCTTGCCAAAAGGTGCGGTGGTCGAAATTGAAGCGATTTTGGTTTTAGATTGATTTTGGTTTTAGATGAATGTTAACCCGCTCAAATGGAAGGTGAGTTACAAGACTTGCCTTTTTTTGTGTCAAATTTTTGCCCATCTGACCACAGTTTAACGGCTTGAATTGGGCTATAATTCAACCCTACAACAATTTTTAAAGGTGTGTTTTGCTAATCCAAGTTGCTTTACCTGTGCCCATTGATTCGGTGTTCGATTATCGCGTTGTGGGCGATGCGTTGCCCGCGATTGGCTGCCGCGTCCGAGTACCGTTCGGTGCGCGAAAATTGGTCGGCATTGTGGTGGCGCATATTGAGCACAGTCAGCTTACGCAAAATGCGATTAAACCTGTATTGGACATACTTGATGAGCTGCCGATTGTCGATGAGGCATTACTAAAACTCGCTTATTGGCTGTCTGCTTATTACTGCTATCCGCTTGGCGATGTGTTCGCTGTCATGCTGCCGACTTTGATTCGCCAAGGAATGATGCTCGACTACCGACAATTATGTTGGCGACAATTACGCGATGCCACTGACGAGGATTTTTCCGCCAGTGCAAAAAAACAACGCCAACAATTTGCTTTATGTGAACTGGTCATCAACTCGCATGGTAATTCTCATGGTGATGGCACAAAGGTTGTAACTGAGTTTGCGCTGATAGACCATGGTGTCGAGCCCGCTTATTTAAAAAAAATTGAGCAAAAAGGTCTGATTGCGCCTGTTTATCAAATGCCATCTTTACCCAAGCTTGCTAAGCTTGCCACCACGCCGCTCACCTTAAATTTACAGCAACAACAAGCCGTGCAAAAAATCACCCGCGCCTGCCAGCAGCCACACTATGAAGGTTTTTTGCTCAATGGCATTACGGGAAGTGGCAAGACCGAAGTGTATTTGCAAGTGATGCAAACGGTACTGGCACAAGGCAAACAAGTGCTTATCTTAGTGCCAGAAATTGGGCTGACCCCACAGACCAGACAGCGATTTGCCGAACGATTTGAAGCCCAAGTATTGATGCTACATTCGGGACTTAATGACACCGTGCGGCTTGATGGCTGGCAACAATGCCGACTGGGCTATGCGCAAATTATTATTGGTACGCGTTCGTCAGTGTTATACCCATTTGCTAATTTAGGGCTGATTATTGTCGATGAGTCTCATGACCAATCTTACAAACAGCAAGACTCTCTGCGCTATCACGCTAGTGACGTGGCGCTCTATCGAGGGTTTCAGCTTAATTGTCCGGTGATTTTGGGCACCGCGACGCCATCGCTTGAAAGCCTGTATCTGGTCCAACAAGGTAAACTCACCGAGCTTACTTTGACCCAGCGTGCAGGCGATGCCAAACCTGCCATCATGCAGCTGATTGATGCGCGCCAGCAGGCATGGCAAAACGGTTTGGCACAAAGCTTAATTCAAGCCATTCGGCAAACGTTGGATAAAGATGAGCAAGTATTGGTATTTTTAAACCGTCGTGGCTACGCGCCTATCTTATTGTGTGATGCCTGCGGTTGGCAAGCAGACTGCCCGCGCTGTGATGCGCATTTGACAGTGCATTTTCAGCCAGTGGCAATGCTAAAATGCCACCACTGCGATTGGCAGCAAGCCATCCCGAACCATTGCCCCAGCTGCGGTAGTAGCAATCTTGACCCTGTGGGCATGGGTACTGCGCGGATGGTTGAAGGGTTAACTGAGCTTTTCCCCGATGTACCTGTGATTCAAATTGACCGCGATACCACACGTAAAAAAAACAGTTGGGAGCAAGTGTATCAGCGTATTGCTGATAATCCCAAAGCCATTTTGGTGGGCACGCAAATGGTGGCAAAAGGGCATCATTTCCCCAATGTGACCTTGGTGGCAATTCCCAATGCTGATCGTGGCTTTTTATCCTCAGATTTTCGCTCGCCTGAGCATACCGCCCAGCTGATTATCCAAGTGGCCGGTCGTGCGGGTCGTGCCGATAAAGCAGGTCTGGTACTGATACAAACCCTGCAACCTGAAAATCCCGCGTTACTGACTTTGGTACGTGAAGGATATCTGAGTTTTGCCCAGCAATTATTGGCTGAGCGGCGCATGTTGGGATTGCCGCCATTTACTTACGCTTGTTTGGTACGGGTGGAAAGCAAATCGTTAGAAAACAATCAGCAAATTTTGCATCAAGCGATTGCGCTATTGCCATCACGCCAACACATGACAGCCTTGGGTATTGCGATTAATGGCCCGATGGATGCGCCGATGGCAAAGAAAAACAGTCGCTATCACTCGCATTTATTGATTTTGACCAAAACACGCCACGTTCGCCAGCAGCTATTGTCGGACTGGTGGCGACAGACAATTGCGTTGCCATCGGCAAAGTATGCCAGACTATCGATTGACATTGATCCGATGAGTTGGTCTTAACCTAACTTGCAAAACCCTTGCTTTTGCTAAACTGCTTATTTCGCGATGATGTTTAAATGGGCTTTTTTCAACTCGCTGAATGGGCTACAATTTAGCTAATTTTTGCCATTGATTAGGGTAAGTAAATAACAATGAC
>NZ_DALZPU010000005.1:0-116798 GCF_032017465.1 Moraxella sp. CTOTU47616 | reverse complement strand
CCCAAAACCGCTTCAAGATTCAAAGCAGCCTACTGATGTGCACCCTAATGCGCATAGTCATGGCAACAATCATCACCATAAGGACATAACAATGACCCCAAAACCGCTTCAAGATTCAAAGCAGCCTACTGATGTGCACCCTAATGCGCATGGTCATGGCAACAATCACCGCCATGAGGATGCTGACCACAGCCCCAGTCACAGTCACAGTCACAGCCATACCGATAATCAGCGTATCATCACGATAGCGTTTGCTATCATTGCAAGCTATATGATTGTTGAAGTCATCGGCGGTTATATTACCGGCAGTTTGGCGTTGTTATCAGATGCAGGTCATATGTTTAGTGATGCGGTGTCACTTGCCATGACTTTGTTTGCGTTTATCATCGGTAAAAAATCCGCTACCTCTCATAAAACTTTTGGTTATCGCCGTTTTGAGATTTTGATTGCGCTCATCAATGGGGTAACGCTACTGATTATCAGTGCAGGTATTATCTATGAAGCCGTACTGCGTTTTCAGCAGCCGCCACAAATCGCCACCACGGGTATGCTAGTTATCAGCACTATTGGACTTATCGTCAATTTGGTGGTGGTCAAACTGATGCACGGTGGTGATACTGATAATCTCAATATGAAAAGCGCTTATTTACATGTATTAAGTGACTTGCTAGGCTCGGTGGCTGCGATTATTGCTGCTATTGTGATTATGCTGTTTGGCTGGGTGTGGGCAGATGCGGCAGTGAGTATTTTGGTGGCGCTACTGATTGTTCGTAGTGGCTATGCTGTCGTCAAAAACGCCGCCCATATCTTGATGGAAGGCGCGCCCAATGATATTGACCAAAGCGTTATTATAGACACCCTCTCTGCCCACCCAAACGTGTTATCGGTTCATGATTTACATGTCTGGACGATTACCAGCGGCTTACATAGTTTATCTTGTCATATCATCGTTCCAAGCTCGCTTACCCTACAGCAAACTGATGCGCTATTATCAGACTTACAGCATGAGTTACAGCATTTAGGCATTGGGCACAGTACCATTCAATTTGAGAGTGATTTGCATGCGCACTCCGCGCAGTTTAATTGTGACATTACCAGCACACCCCCTGTCCATGCGCACGCGCACTAACCGACTTTTTGACTCGAAGTGCAAAAAGTCGATGTTGCCGTTCAGCGTTTTTAGTTTTTGTTTTGTGGGGTTTGCTGTTTGCTTGCTTAATTTTTCTTATGATTAACTGCGTAATAGTGCGCATTACTTAGGCTAAATATGTTAGGATGAATCAGCACGCTGCTGTGGCAAGCCTTATTTGCTAAACGCTTGCTAAACGTTTGCCAAACAATTAAACATCTGTATGTAATATCTATATTAGGTTTCTATTAAATCTATATAACAATCATTAGCTTACTGGAGGTAAACGCGTATGACACACCGTTCTGCACCTTTTGTGGCACCCAACTTGCATCTCACCCAATCTGATGGCTCAGACAATTCAGATAATGGCAATCCCTCAGCATTACTGGTTGATGAAAAGTCGCATAAAAAACAGGTCAAGTTATTGCTGTCCACCTTGCAAGCTGATATTACCCAGTTTCGGGATAATTTTTTTCCGCCGCCCTATCTGACCCAAATTCAAGATTTGCCTATTTATGCAGGCAATTTGGCAGAGGTGCAAAGCTATGAGCAAACCTGGCAAGCTTTGATTGATCGCGCCAAAGCGTTTTATCCTTCGGCAGGATTGCCGCCTGATTATCTGCCATTACCCGCAAGCCTTGAGATACCGCAGTTTATTTATCATGTGCAAAAACTACATTTGACCCGTACCAAAGCCAAAGAGTCCAAAAATTTTGGCTCGGTGGGTGCACTGGTTGAAAAATGCGGTCCGTATGAGGATGCCCAGTTGATGGCGATGGAAAATGCCTTAGCCAAAGGCGAAGACGTGCGGCTGGTGGCGCATCGTGAATTTATTGATTTACGTGCTTATGTGTTTTGTCGCAATCCCAAAGGTGAATTACTAGAGCCTGAACGGATTCGTTTTTATCGCACAGGTTTGGTGATTCAAACGTTAGCAGACTTTAAAGTGGTGGACAGTCGGCAAACTCCCCGTAAGAAACGCAATGACGCCTATAAAAATGCGATTGCCGATAACGGGATTTGGAAAATTTTTGTCAAAAATTAAAAATATTGAGGTTTTGTATGTTTGTGCTTGCCGCCAGTGCTGATAGTTCTATGATGCTTGACGCAACTATCTTTTTGGGTGCGGCAGTGATTTTGATACCGCTTGCAAAGCGTTTTGGTATCGCCACGGTATTGGGTTATTTGTTTACCGGCTTATTGCTGGGTCCAAGTTTTTTGAAAGTTGCGGGTAACCCCGATGACTTGCTGCATTTTTCTGAATTTGGGGTCGTGCTGCTATTATTTATTATTGGTTTAGAGCTACAGCCCTCTCGGCTTTGGGCACTTAGGCAACAGATTTTTGTGTTAGGCGGGCTGCAGGTGATTGTCACGGGCGTAGTGCTGATGCTGCTATCGCGGTATTTTTTAGATATTCGGCTATCACATAGTTTTGTCATCGGTTTTGGCTTGGCGCTGTCATCAACGGCGTTTGTGTTGCAGTTATTGGGTGAAAAAAAGCAGCTTGCCACCACGCATGGTCAACAAGCCTTTACTATTTTATTGTTTCAAGATATCGCGGTTATTCCTTTACTTGCCGCATTGCCATTTTTGTCGGGCGCGCAAGAGCAAAATTACGATTGGATTTATTTTGCCAAAGTCATCAGTATTTTTGCTGGCATGATATTTGTCAGTCGGTTTGTGGTACGTCCTTTCTTTAAGTTCGTGGCCTCTAGTAACGCCACCGAGCTGCTCACCGCCACGGCGTTGTTTATCGTACTGGGTGTGTCGCTATTGATGAATTATATAGGCTTGTCAATGGCACTTGGGGCATTTTTAACCGGGGTGCTACTGGCTGACTCCGAATACCGCCACGAGTTAGAGGCAAGTATTGAGCCATTTAAGGGGTTGCTGCTTGGGCTGTTTTTTATGTCAGTTGGCATGCTTACCAACGTCAAATTAATTGTCGCCAAGCCCTTTCTCATCATTGGTTTGGCAGTATTGCTGATGCTCATTAAGTTTGTGGTGCTGACAATCATTGCGCGGCTCATGGGCAACAAAAACGAAAGCAGTATCCGTCTTGGGGTGACGCTAGCGCAAGGCGGGGAATTTGCGTTTGTACTGTTTAGCGTGGCGACCGCCCAGCATCTGTTAACCCGTGAACAACAAAATATCTTAAACCTTGTGGTAACTGTTTCAATGGCAATGACACCACTGGCATTTTTATTACTGGAAAAAATTGGCAATCCGATATTTGCCAAAGCTAAGCCCAGTAAAGAATACGACAAAATACCCAACCATGAGCACGCAGTGGTGATTGCAGGATTTGGACGTGTCGGGCAAATCATCGGCCGTGTGCTACGCATGCACAATATTGAATTTACCGCGATTGAAAAATCTGCCAACCAAGTCGATTTCGTCCGCAAATTTGGTAACCAAGTATACTATGGCAATCCCCAAAATCCTGAAATCCTACGCGCAGCAGGGCTTCAACGAGCCAAAGTTTTTATTATTGCCATTGGCGATATCGAGCTGTCTGCAACGGTGGCCGATTATGTGGTACGCAATTATCCGCATTTGACCATCTTGGCACGTGCCAAAAACCGTGAGCATTATTATCGTTTGCGCGATGCGGGGGTTAAGTATATTTGGCGAGAAACCTACCTATCTTCGCTGGATATGTCACGCGAAACCTTGGAAGTATTGGGCATGGAGCCAAAAACCGCACGAAAAACCGTGCAAATGTTCCGCGATTATGATGACGCATTGATTGAACGGCAGCGCGCCATCTATGAAGATGAAGCAGAGATGATTGCCTCAGCACAATCGGCGATTCAAGAACTCGAAAGCTTATTCGATAGCGATATGACCACCGCGAAAAATGAACTCCATAAAGAAAAAGAGCGGTTTGAAAAATTGGCTGATGAACCCAAGCCCCATTAGCCACATACGAATCATTAAACAATAAAAAAGGGCAATCACGTTCACGATTGCCTTTTTTCAACCAAATAACTAAAATCTAAATAGCTAGAACCTAAATGGCCAAAAATCAAATCACTAAAACATATCACGATCAAAGGTAGAGGATATTTTATGAATCGACAAATCCGCGCCATTAAACTCTTCTTCATCGCCTAAACGTAGTCCCATGAACTGCTTGATAATCCCATACACCAAAAATCCTGTCGCTGTCGCAAAAAGGACGCCCATCACACTGCCGAGCAGCTGCGCCCAAAAACTCACGCCACCATGACCACCAAGCCAATGTTGCCCAAAGATACCCACGGCAATCCCACCCCACAATCCGCACACCCCATGCAGCGGCCATACGCCAAGTACGTCATCAATTTTTAAACGATTTTGGGTAAAGGTAAATAACCATACAAACAACCCGCCCGCGATACCACCGACCACCAAGGCGCCTAAAGGGTGCATGATATCCGAGCCTGCACACACTGCCACCAGACCTGCCAACGGACCGTTATGCATAAAACCTGGGTCGTTTTTGCCCACTATCATCGACACCAAAGTACCGCCCACCATCGCCATCAGCGAATTGACAGCTACTAGTCCTGAGATATTGCCGATTTTTTGTGCCGACATGACATTAAAGCCAAACCAACCGACAATCAAAATCCATGAACCCAATGCCAAAAACGGAATAGATGACGGTGGATGGGTACTGGCATAGCCGTGTTTATAGCGGTTACGTCTGACACCAAGCAACAACACCGCGCCCAAGGCTATCCAACCACCAAACGCATGCACCACGATAGAACCTGCAAAATCATGAAATTGCACCCCAAATAGCGACGCAAAAAAACCTTGCAACCCATAATTGCCATTCCATACCACCCCTTCCATCACAGGATAAAAGAAAGACACGATGATAAAGGTCGCCAAAAAAAGCGGCAATATTTTGGCACGTTCTGCTACCCCACCTGATACGATAGCGGGAATTGCGGCGGCAAAAGTCAGTAAGAAGAAAAACTTCATCAGCTCATAGCCATTGCCGAGCAACAAAACATCAGTACTATGAAAAAAATTGATACCATACGCAAGTGGATAGCCAATAAAGTAATAGGCAATGGTGGAAATACAAAAATCGCCCAAAATCTTACCGAGTGCATTGACTTGGTTTTTTGCCCTGACTGTCCCTAATTCTAAAAACGCAAAACCTGCATGCATCGCTAGAATCATCACTGACCCAATCAATAAAAACAACACATCTAAACTTGAATGCAAAACTGGCTGCTGCATTAACACACCTCACTCACATGGTCAAACACTTAGGCAAAATTAAAAACGCTTGCTAAAGCAATAAATCTTTTTAACCGCTATCCCTTTTTTGTCCCTAATCGCGGCATCAACGACGCGTGGTCAATCGACAAGCTGCCAATGGTATGCAAAATCATTGCCAATATTTACAAAAATTAACAATTCAATTTTTGATAAAAAAAACAGCCTAATTTTAGACTGTTTTTTACCGATTTATAGCGTTAGCAAGGGCATCGCTTCATGCCACCGCCATTACTCGGGTAGCGCGCATCGACGCAGTAGCGAAAAAAGGTCTTTTCATCCATCGGCTCTAGGTCAGGATGCTGCTCCTGCATATGGCTGACGTAAGTCGCATAATCAGGGACCCCGACCATCAAACGAAAGCTTTGTTGCATCCGTTTGACCAACGTGATTAGGCGGGTCATATTTTTTGGGCTAAAAATCACCTCCTTTTGCGCCTTCAAGGTCATTTTAATCAAGTTGGCGATTAACGCATTATTACTCATGTGACTCTCCTCCTATCTGCCCAGCATGGTTTTGGTGAAAATCGAGCAATTGCACAAATATAAGTGCAATCACTGTCAATTTTTCACTAATGCGGTGCAGAAATATTCAAGGGTTTTGGATCTTCATAAATCGCCTCACCTTCAACCACAGTAGGTTTATCACTTGCCAAGGCTTTTGTTAATGCGCGAATCGTACCGAAAATCATTACAATCATCACAATCATAAAGAAGCCACAAAGCACGGCATCCACATAGTTTGAGAATACGATGGTTTGCATCTCATCCAAGGTTTTGGCAGGTTTTAACACTTCACCTTTGGCAATCGCGGCGCTGTATTTGTGCGCTTGCGCTAAGAAACCAATCGCTGGGTTTTCATGGAAGATTTTTTGCCAACCTGCCGTCAGACAGGTAATCAATAAGAAAACCGTGGGTGCCACAGTGACCCAAGCGTACTTTTGTTTTTTCATTTTAAATAAAACTGCGGTACCTAGGGTTAATGCCATGGCTGCCAAGATTTGGTTACCGATGCCAAATAGCGGCCACAATGAGTTAATGCCGCCAAGCGGATCAATGACGCCTTGGTAGACAAAGAAGCCCCAAGCGGCTACTGCAATTAAAGTCGCAAGCAAATGCACGCCGAGATTGGTTGAATTACGCACCGACGGCACCACGATGCCGATGGTATCTTGTACCATAAAACGACAAGCACGCGTCCCTGCATCTACGGCAGTCAAAATAAACAAGGCTTCAAATAAAATCGCAAAATGATACCAAAACCCCATCATCGCGGTACTACCAAAGATAGACGATAGGATATGCGCCATTCCAATTGCAAAGGTCGGTGCACCGCCCGTTCGTGAGATAATTGAGCTCTCACCCACTTGCTGCGCTAGCGTCGTAAGCGCATCGGGGGTAATTACAAACCCCAATTTTTGGATAGCGGCTGCCGCTGTCTCTGGGGTTGTACCTAAAAGCGCAGCTGGCGCATTAATCGCAAAGTACATACCAGGGTCAAGAATGGTGGCACAGATCATTGCCATGATACCAACCATCGACTCCATGAGCATACCACCGTAACCAATGGCGCGAGTATCTACTTCATTGTCCACAAGTTTTGGGGTCGTACCACTCGATACCAAGGCGTGAAAACCAGAGATAGCCCCACAAGCAATGGTAATAAACAAGAACGGAAATAACCCGCCTTTAAATACGGGGCCCGTACCATCGATGAATTTGGTAACCGCAGGCATTTTTAACTCTGGCATGGTAAAGACAATCGCCAGTGCCAAACCCGCAATCACCCCTATTTTTAAAAAAGTTGATAAATAATCACGCGGCGCAAGCAGCAACCACACAGGCAATACCGATGCTACCACACCATAAATCATCAATGCCCAAGTCAGCTGGGTACCTGTCAAGGTAAACAGTTCAGCCATCGCAGGGTCTTTGGCAATATCGCCACCAAATACAATCGCCGCCATCATCAACACAAAGCCGATGATAGACACTTCCATGATTTTACCTGGGCGTAAATAACGCATGTAGATGCCCATCAGTAGCGCGATAGGAATCGTTGCCGCGATGGTAAATAGTCCCCAAGGACTGTGCGCTAGCGCCTTAACGACCACCAGTGCCAGTACGGCAAGAATAATGACCATCACGCCTAGCGCACCGAGCATCACCGTAATACCCGTAAAAGTACCCAGCTCGTCTTTTGCCATTTCACCCAGTGACTTGCCATCACGGCGGGTCGAGATAAATAGTACAGTAAAATCTTGTACCGCACCTGCAAATACCACACCAATGATGAGCCATAGCGTACCTGGCAAATAACCCATTTGTGCCGCTAAGATAGGACCGACTAAAGGACCTGCCCCAGCAATCGCAGCAAAGTGGTGACCAAATAAGACGTATTTATTGGTAGGCACATAATCTAAGCCATCTTTTAGGCGATGAGCGGGTGTCACGCGGCGGGGATTGAGTTCAAAGACTTTTTTGGCGATAAATAAGCTATAGTAGCGATAAGCAATGCTATACGAACACACGGCAGCGGCAACGAGCCACACCGCATTGATACTTTCGCCGCGGTGCAGGGCGATTGTCCCTAATGCCACTGCGCCAATAATTGCAACAAGTAACCACACTATCTTTGATAGCATGGGGGAGTTACTTGTCATTGCGGAATTTGTCTGCATGTCAACTCCTTTTTATATGAAGATCATCCTAGGATAGAGATAAACGCAAGTATGTTAAAAAGCAATTGTGTTAAATGGAACTAAATCAACATGTAATTACGTTAAATAATCATTGCTAGTTTTTTGTAATATTTTGCAAATTGTAACATGGATTAATGGTTATTCGTCATTCAATGTATGACTGTTACCCAATATATACTAAATTTACTGGCTTTAGCCTGCGTCGTTGTTTGGTATAATGACCCAATCGGCTTAAAAGCCTGTATATTTTAGCCTATATTTTTTGACCAGTTTTACAAACTTAATCGACCAAGTCGCTGCTACAGCATTTATTTTTGCATTTTTTATGTATTTTCTTATGCTTTTTTTAATGAAACATAACCTATGAAACCAACCCAAAATCATAAGCCTCAAATGTTTGACCCAACAGCCAAAATGACCTCGGTTGATACTGCCAGTAAGGATAGTGGCAGTAATGCCGATGCCAATCTGCTGCATCAGTCAACTGTAACACTTGAAGGCATGCCAAAGGTGAGCGAGTTGCAAAAACTGCAATCAGCGACCCGTACAGCGCGCAAGCCTTTTCAGTGGCAGTTTTTATTGCCGCAATATTGGGGGATTTGGCTTGGGGTCGCGCTGATTTTGCCATTGATTTATTTGCCGTTGCGCTATCAATTTAAAATCGGTCATTTTTTGGGAAAATTGTTATTTGGACTAATTAAAAGCCGCCGAGCCGATACTTTGACCAATCTGTCATTGGCGTTTCCAGAGCTCAGCGAAGATCAGCGTTTAGAGATGGCAGAGAAGATTTTTATCAATGCCGGTGTGGGTGTGTTTGAAAGCCTGTGTGCGTGGTATCGACCGGATGTATTTACCCGCTGTGTCACTGTATCAGGGCTGCAGCATGTCAAAAACGCCCAATCGCAAGGTAAAGCGGTGATTTTACTCGGTATCCATTCGACTTTGCTCGATTTGGGTGGACGGCTGACCACCATGTTCACCCCGCTGGATGTGGTGTATCGACCGCAAAACAATGCGCTGCTTGATTGGTTCATTTTTAATGCTCGCTCAAAAGTTTATAGCGACCAAATCAGTCATCGCAATATGCGCCATTTTGCCAAAAATCTCAAAGATAATCATGTGGTATGGATCACCCCCGACCAAGATTTTGGGCTTAAACAAGGCGTGATGGCAGACTTTTTTGGGGTACCCGCTGCCACTTTGACTGCACCACGTCGCATGGCAAAACTGGGCAATAAAGCCAATCCGCCTGCCGTGATGATATTGCATTTCTATCGGGAAACCCCGGATGAGATGCCAAAGGGTCGCAAACCGCATTATCACATCATCTTCTCGCCTATCATTGAGAACTACCCAACCGAAGATGAATTAGCGGATGCCAATCGCATCAATCAGCTATTAGAAAATTATATCCGTATCGACCCGACCCAATACATGTGGTTTCATCGGCGCTATAAAACTCAGCCTACTGGTATCCGCTATTACCGCTAATTTTGCTCATTTGGCTCATGGGGCTCAGCCAATTTTTAGCATGAATTTGTAGTCAAAACCCGCTATACTAACGGACAATTTTTTTGCCTATTTTGTACTTTTTTTGCTTTTGTTTGGAATTTTGAATATGAATGATAAAATAGCCGCGCCGCGCCGCATTTTAACCGGTATTACCACCAGTGGTATTCCCCATCTTGGCAACTACGTCGGTGCTATTCGTCCAGCGATACAATCGGCGATACAAGGCGCCAGTACGGGAGAAAGCGACGCTTATTTTTTCTTGGCGGATTTGCACGCACTCATCAAATGCCATGACCCTGAGGCGATTCATGCATCGACCAAGGCAATTGCCGCGACGTGGCTTGCCTGTGGTCTCGACCCTGAGCGCGTGGTGTTTTACCGCCAGTCGGATATTATCGAAATTCCAGAGCTAACTTGGGTACTCAACTGTAACTGTGCTAAAGGTTTGATGAACCGTGCGCACGCCTACAAAGCCGCCGTAGATGCTAACTGTGAAACGCCAGACACTGACCCTGATTATGGCATTTCGATGGGGTTATTTAGTTATCCTGTGCTAATGGCCGCGGATATTTTGATGTTCAATGCCACCCATGTGCCTGTGGGGAAAGACCAAATCCAGCATATCGAGATGGCACGTGATATCGCAGGTACCTTTAATTTTCGCTATTGTGACCCGGAAAAACCGATTTTTGTATTGCCCGAAGCCATGGTAGATGATGACACGCCGCTACTGACGGGGCTTGATGGTCGTAAAATGTCAAAAAGCTATGGCAATACCATTCCGTTATTTGGCAACCCTTCATCAAATCAGTCGCAAGTAGACGGTGAAAAAGCGCTGCGAAAAGCCATCATGCGTATTGTTACTAATTCACAGCTGCCAGAAGAACCCAAAAACCCCGATGAATCCACGATTTTTGAGATTTATCGTGCATTCGCTAGCCCAGAAGAACAACAACTACTGCGTCAACGTTTTGAGCAAGGTATCGGTTGGGGCGATGCCAAAGAAGTGTTATTTGAAAAAATTAACAGCGAAATTGCCCCTTTCCGTGCTCGTTACAATGAATTGATGGCGAATCCAAAAGAATTGGAAGAAATCCTACAAATGGGCGCAGAAAAAGCCCGCCGTGATGCGCGAAAACGCCTTGAAAAAGTACGAAAAGCCATTGGTATCAAACCCCTTGCCAAACTCAAAAAATAACGAGTCACTCATGTCATTTGCCCACTTTAAAGCCTACACCGATAGGCTTTATCAAACCGATAAAGCCTTTGACGATGCGCAGCCCAACCGTCTTAACCGACATCGCCACCTTGAGCCTGATTCAGCCGAGTTTCTTGCCAGTCTGGTTATCAGTAAGCGGGCTAAAAATATATTAGAAATCGGCACATCAACAGGCTATTCTACGCTATGGCTAGGCTATGCGTTAGCCCAAATCAATCGCGCCAATACCGCGGATAGTGCCACATTGACCTCGATTGATATCGACGAGTGGCGATTACTAACTGCTCGCAATCACCTGCGTACCTTGCAGTTTGACCACAATATCACGCTACAACAAGTCGATGCGAAGGATTTTTTACGTCAGTCAACCGCCCATTTTGATGTGATTTTCTTGGACGCAGAGCGTAGGTTTTATGTTGACTATGTGGCTGACTTTAAGCGGTTACTGACCTTTGGCGATATGTTGATTGTCGATAATGTCATTTCTCATGCCGATGAAGTAGCAGCGTTTTTGTCAGCCTTTGAACAGGACAACAACTATCTGTGCGCTACCCTATCAATTGGGGCAGGATTGTTTTTAGCAGTTAAACAATCAAAGGATTAATAACAAAATGCTATGGGAATTATTAAAACAAATTTGGTGGTTAATTCCTCTTTTCCTTATCATTAGTTTTTTAAAATCGCCTACTTTTAAAGGTTGGTTTGGCGAAAAAATGGTTGAAAAAGCTGCTAATCGCAAGCTGCCACATGATAGCTACCATGATTTTCAAAACGTCACTTTAGCAACTGATGAAGGTTCTACGCAAATTGACCATATTTATGTGTCGCGTTTTGGTATTTTCGTGGTTGAAACTAAAAACTATAAAGGGTGGATTTATGGTAAAGTCAAAGATGCCAAATGGACGCAAAACATTTATGGCAAAAAACATCTTTTCCAAAATCCGTTACGACAAAATTATAAACATATCAAAACATTAGAGAATTTATTAGATTTACCGAATGACGTTTTTTATTCAGTTATTGTATTTACAGGTGAATGTGAATTAAAAAGTAATTTTCCAGTCAATATCTGTCGCTTGGGAAACTTCACAGATTATATTTTGTCATTTGACCAACAAAAACTCAGCGACATACAAGTTCAGCAAATCTGCCAATTATTGGCTAAAAATCGTCTTGATAATACGCTTAAAACTCGCCATCAGCATATTCAAAACCTAAAAAAACAACATCACAAATGACCAATTTAGCCATTCGAATTTTTGAGACGCCTGTTCAAAGTCTGCCCGAAGACCTCTATATTCCGCCCGAAGCCTTTGCCATTTGGCTAGAGCAGTTTGAAGGTCCGCTGGATTTTTTGTTGTACTTAGTCAAAAAAAATAACTTTGATATCACCACCACAGCGATTTTGCCGATTACCGAGCAGTACCTGACTTATATTGAGGAATTGGATGACAATCATTTTGAGTTGGCAGGCGATTATTTGCTGATGGCAAGTACCTTAATTGCTATCAAAAGCGAGTTGTTACTACCGAGCCCCCAACGGCCAGAGGATGAAAAAAACCCCACCAAGCAGCTGATTGACAGACTTGAACAATATGCCGAAATCAAACACGCCAGTCAGCGTATCGATGCGTTAATGCGCCTTGAGCGCGATGTGTTTTTGGCATACGCCAGTTTGCCAAGTCCTGATATATTAGCCAAAGAGATTGCACCCTATCCTGCCACCATGCTTGCCGATAGCATAATCAAAATGCAGCTAAAACCCGATTACCAAATGCACCATGTCAAAGCCGATATCGTGCCTTTGGCAGAGCGTATGGCAAGTATTAGCCGTATGTTGGCAAGTCGGGGTCAAGGCACTTTCCACGACATATTAGATAAATCACAAGGCAAACTGGGTGTGGTGGTGAGTTTTGTCGCCATTTTGGAATTAGCAAAACAGCGGATGCTAAAGTTTGTCGCACAAGAGGATGACAACGCTTCCGATGTAAGCGAACTAACCTTGATATGGGCATCGTCATGACCGATTTTAACCAACAACATCAGCTTGCCCAGCAGCATAGCAAATCTATTGAAGCGATTTTGCATGCTTCAGAAACCCCGATTACTGCCAAACAGCTATGTCACTGGCTATCGATTAATCCAAACCAACTGAGCATGGCGCTCACAGTCTTGCAGCAGCGTCTATCACAAGGCGCGTTAACCTTAGCCGATACCGCGAGCGGCTACCGATTGCAAATCGCCAATGACTTTAGCCCACTTATTCAGCAAGTTTTTCCCCAGCGTCAAGAAACCTTAAGCCAAGCGTTATTAGAAACGTTAAGTGTGATTGCTTATAAACAACCGGTGACGCGTGGCGATATTGAGCAAATTCGTGGCGTGACTGTATCGAGCAATATCTTACGGCAACTATTTGATAAGGGCTGGATTATTGAGCAAGGCTTTCGCGATACGCTAGGACGTCCTGCACTACTGCATACCACCCCAGCGTTTTTAGCCGCCTTTGGGCTTAAAAGCTTGCAAGATTTACCAAAGCTACCTGATGGGCAACAGCTTGAGATATAAAAAAGCTGCCGACTGGGCAGCTTCTTAAAGACCCTGTTTAAAAACCCTGCCTCAACAACAACCTGCCTCAAGGCAAGCGGCGAGCAGGTGCGCCCCACTGGTTGACATTCGGCTTGGTATCTGTGCAATACCACACCAGCAGCATAATCCCGCCAATGATGGGGATAAAGGCAATGAGCATCCACCAACCTGATTTATTAACATCATGTAAACGGCGAACACCTACTGCGATATTGGGAATCACCAACGCCAAAGAAATAAGCCCCGCCACAATACCATCAGTACCAATCATATAATCAATGATTGCCCCACCCAGATACAACATGAACCACGCCAAATAAAAATACCAATATTCTTTACGTCTAGCACGCCCTTTAAAATTGGCATAATTGCTGAGACTTTTTTTAACCCAATCAAAAAAGCCATAATTTTCTTCAATCGCCCATGCTGGATTGACGGCATTCATGCCCGCTGCGTTAGTAACTTGACCATAGTTGGCAGTTGTAGGGTTGTCTGTATAGCCGTGGGGGATGGGAGGAATCGTGCTATCTATCGGTTTGTTCAGATTGACTGCATTGCCTGCGGCAAGACCGACAACTGCCACTGCATAACCCTGCGCATCGACACTAAATTCTACTTGTTGTCCTGCCGTCGGTGCTGTGGCTTGTTGCCATTGTTGGCTAGTAAATGGGTAATTTTTTCCGTCATCCCCCATGATGATACCTTGACCATGTTGCGGCGAAAAATTGGCTATTTGCCCTCTCATTGTTATTATTCCCTGTGCTGTTATTGATTTACTTATGTCGATGATTATAACGTAAAATAATTTTTACAATGTGACATTATTTATGTTCAATTTTTGATTAAAATACTGGTTAAAATTTAGCCACATGACTTTATACTAGCATTCAACCATCGCTTGTCCTACAATAGGCACAAGCATGAAGTTTCATGCTATCACAACATTGTGAAATGTTGCTACCTATTAAAGGATTATTGAATGAAAGACGAAAAACTGCAAAAAGCGCTCGCCCGTCTAGGCTTAGGTTCGCGCCGCCAAATGGAAGATGTGATTCGCGAAGGTCGCGTCAGTGTTAACGGGACTGTGGCTACCATTGGTGACCGTGTCGGACAGGGCGATGAAATCCGAGTCGATGGACGTTTGCTACGCTATACCGCAGAAAATGAAAAACGCCGCCGTATCTTGATGTATTACAAGCCAGAAGGCGAAATTTGCTCAGCCCATGACCCAGAAGGTCGTCCCACGGTGTTTGAGCGCCTGCCACCCCTAAATCATGACCGCTGGGTAATGGTGGGTCGGTTGGACATCAACTCAACAGGTTTATTGCTATTTACCAATGATGGCGAACTGGCTCACCGTCTGATGCACCCATCAAATGAAATAGAGCGCGAATATGCGGTGCGTGTGATGGGCGAAGTCACCCCTGAGATTATCTTAAATCTCAAACGTGGCGTCATGCTAGAAGATGGTATGGCACAGTTTGATGACATCGTTGAAAAAGGCGGTGAAGGTATCAACAAATGGTACCAAGTCAAACTCAAAGAAGGTCGCAATCGTGAAGTGCGCCGCTTATTTGAATCACAAGGCTTAAAAGTAAGCCGATTACTGCGTATCCGTTACGGCTCTGTCAGTCTCCCAAGGGAGCTTCGCACGGGTCGCTATCTTGAGCTAGATCGCCGTGAGATTGACACCTTAGCAGGGCTTGTCAACATTCGCCCGCGCCAAGGCACAGGGCTTTATGGCATTGCCAAACGCCGCCAAGAACGCTTTGAGAAAAAACCGCTAAAAGCGCGCCGCGGCGGTCATCACTTACGCCGCGATAAAGAAAAAAGAAGTAGCTAACCGCTATAAAACTTACAAAAAAGCAACTTACAAAAAAAGCGTATCAAATTGATACGCTTTTTTCATTTTAATGTACCAATGTTAATCTACCATCAACTACGTGCGATTTTTGACATAGCGATAAGTTGACGCAAATTGCTGGCTGACTTCATGAAACATCTCATTAAGCAATTCATCTAATTGCCGATTGACGCGAGCCAATACCTCAATGAGCATCTCGCCTGCGGTCATCTCCCCCTGAATTTTTTGATTGAGCTGACTGGGATGATATTTGGCAATTTGGTCATACTGGTGTACAGCTTCGGGAATCGTCTGCTCAATCAAGCGGTTGACCACAAACTTATTTTCAGTCAACCATTGGGTTTGCGGGTGGTCTGGTTGGTTGACTGACTGACTTTGGTCACGTTGCCACGCCTGATAACGAATGAGTTTATCATGGATTGTATCAAGCAGCATCACAGCAGCTGTTGGCATACGTTCAATTGACGCGCCATCAATACCCAAAATCGAAGGTGAAGATAATCGCAGTTGTTGAGTTTTTGCTTTGAACCATTTTTTATTGCTTGCATTTTTGCTAGCAGGTGGCATTAAGTTAAAACGGCTATCACTACCGAAGGTATTGGGAATTGGCATGTTTGATTGGTACGCCAAGCGCATGGTTTCTGGTTTTGCCGGCGATGCTGTGGGCGGCACAGAATATTGAGACATACCGACCTCAATACCTGCCATATCATGTAGTTTATACCAAGCCAGCCTTATCCATCGATACGCCAAAAAGCTTATCAACAAAATCAACACAGCCAGCAATATACCGAGCAAAATATTCATCTATACGCCCTAACAGCTTGTCTATCAATAACAGCCTGCCTATAAAAAGCAAATATAGCATTACTATGAATGCAACTGTTTAAAAATTCAAGCATGTGAGCCTTGGCTAAGCCTAAAAATTCATCGGTCAAAAAAGTATTGTGCAGAACTTTTAGCTATTACTTAACCTAAATCGTCATATTTACATGGTATGCCAATAGCGAAGTTTATTAATTTCAAATAAAAATGCCACAAACATGCCGAGATAATACGCCAATTTGAGCTCAAAACTGTCATCCCGTAACTTAAAAGGTAATGCGCAAAGGGTGACGGCAAGCGGAATCCACAATAGCATAAACACCCAATTTTCGATGACATTGAGCCAGCCTTGCATTCCCTTGCTACTGCGTAAAGCCGCCAACCCTAACAGCAAGCAAGCAACTATCAGTGTGTTGATTAAGCCTTTTGGAAGATTGCTAGGATAAATCGATA
This sequence comes from Moraxella sp. CTOTU47616, assembly GCF_032017465.1. Taxonomy (NCBI): domain Bacteria; kingdom Pseudomonadati; phylum Pseudomonadota; class Gammaproteobacteria; order Moraxellales; family Moraxellaceae; genus Moraxella; species Moraxella sp. CTOTU47616. The sequence continues at coordinate 100,228 of NZ_DALZPU010000005.1, read as the reverse complement.
ATTCTTGCTTAGTATAATGTGGCAATGCCATTCAATAAATTCCTAAATAATTACTGAGGATTGGTGTTATGTATAGCATCAATTTGTGGCGTTAATGTCTTGGGATGCCGACTCGCCGAACGAACCGCTACGAATATGCCGCCATCATCCATAGCATCGCCACACAGCTGAATAACAAACCCAAGGTTAATGCATTGCGATTTTGAATCGGTGCACGCCCTGAGTAGCGATTTAACACCTTTGAGCCCACGACAAAAACCAGTGGAATACCTAGCCAAAAAATCGCAATGGTGCTCACCAGTGAGGGCAGCATTGATGATAAACTATCGCCAAACATCAACCTAAACCCAAAACCTGCCAACCCTAGCAACACCGCAAATATTGCCAGCCCAATTGTCAGACCTTTGGGTACTAAAGACGGGGATTGAACGTCCATACCAATTTCCTTGTGTATCATTGCTTGTGGCGCATTTACGCTGGCATGCTACCGACCAAAGCCAGCTCGGCACGCATCGCATCAATCGCTTGGCGATAATCAGGTTGATTAAATATCGCTGAACCTGCGACAAACATATCAGCCCCTGCTTCGGCAACTGCACGAATATTACTGGCTTTGATACCGCCATCGACTTCAAGACGAATATTGCGACCCGATAGCCTAATCATTTCGCGCACCGCTTCAATTTTTTTGAGGGTGCCATCAATAAATGCTTGCCCACCAAACCCTGGGTTAACACTCATCAATAAAATCTGGTCAACTTTATCCATCACATAGTCTAGATAGTGTAGCGGCGTGGCAGGATTGAGCACCAGTCCACAGTCAGCGCCCCCATCTTTGATGAGTTGTAAAGAGCGATCGACATGTTGCGTGGCTTCTGGGTGAAAGGTAATGATGCTAGCGCCCGCCTTTAAGAACTGCTCAATCATACTATCAACCGGTGACACCATCAAATGCACATCTATCGGCGCAGTTACCCCATAATCACGCAGTGCCTGACAAATCATGCTACCAAAGGTCAAATTTGGGACATAATGATTGTCCATTACGTCAAAATGCACCACGTCCGCACCTGCGGCGATAACCTGCTCGACCTCCTCGCCCAGACGGGCAAAATCTGCCGACAAAATCGAAGGGGCAATCAAAAATTGGCTATCATTGTTGGGATGGGCAAATTTATTAGGGGCTTGTTTAGGTGAGTCTTCAAGAATTTCAGACTGGTTCATCATCATTGTCCGTCAGCTTTGATTAAAAAGTGCGGATATTTTAGCAAAGATTATTTTAAAAAACTTCAACTATTTGGTGACTATTACTTGGTGGCTATTATTTGGTAACTGTGACTATCGACAGCGACTATTTGCTGCCCGTGGAAATAAATCTGCCACAAGCCTTGCAAAATTTACATTTAAGTAGTCAAAACAAGCAAAAAACAAAGTAGCTAGACTATGCTAGATTATGATTGATAAACAACAAAAAAGATAAAACCCAAGTCTTAGGGCAATAGACTTGGGTTTTAGGGCACTTCATGTCAACTATGTTATTATTATTGGCTTTCCATGATATTACTCATCCTGAGCGTCTCAACACTACCATTCCTTGGTATCATCCTTGTGTTGATGAGTTCATTGTAGTTTGTTGCACGGTTGGTTACTAGCCGCAAAAGGCGGAATCTGTTGTAAGCAAATGCTTACATGCAGTTTTACCTTGCCCGCTGCTAGCTTTCTAATGCGCCTTTCAATAATTTGCTAGCATCACTAGCGCTATCACTCTGAGCTTCCGATAGTTTTTCGCCTTCTTTGATCCCTTCTTTAATGGTTTCTTTTGCCTCTTGGTGATCGGCGATGCTTGGTAAAGGTTCAGGCTGCTCATCCATGACTTCAGGCTCATATTGTAAAGTAGTGAGCACGGGAAAATGGTCGGAGCCAATGTTCGGCATACGCGCCATCGATACCAGTGTGAAGTGATTGCTGTGAAAAACATGGTCAAGCGCCCAGCGCAAAAATGGGTAACTGGCATGAAAGGTATTGATGAATTTGCGTCCAATGCGAGGATCTAGTAGTCCTGAGATACGCTGGAACATGCGTGTGGTATGCGACCAAGCCACATCGTTGAGATCGCCTGCAACAATCACCGTCAAATCGTTGGCGTTGATATGTTTGCCTACCATTAACAGCTCAGCGTCCCGTGTCACCGATTTATCGGCTTCGGTTGGACTCGGTGGCATGGGGTGCAAGCAGTATAGCCAAACAACCTTTCCCATGGCTAGGCGAACTTGGGTATGAATCGATGGGATATCATCAACCACCAGATATTTTACTTGGGGATTAATGAGCTCAAGCTTTGAGTACAAATGCATACCATATAAGTTATCGAGTGGCACTTTGACACTAAATGGATAGTCAGCTTCGATTGGGCTTAAAGCGTCTTGCCACGCTTGGTCAGTTTCAAGTGTCAATACAATATCGGGTTGATGGGTATGGATAAGGTCAATCAAAGCTTGTTTATTTGGATTGGTCGTCAACACATTGGCAACCAACAATTTCACTTGATAATCGCGTGATTTTGGCTGTGCCGTTTGCACTTGTTTCTTCCACAAAAACGTATAAGGCAACACCATGTACGCTTGCATAGCCAGTGCAATAATGAGCAGTAAAATCAATCCCATCTGCCAACGACTGTCAAAAGCGCCCAGCCAAAGTAAGCCAATGAGCGCCACTACCCCCAAAAAAATCAATTGATTTCTGGGAAAATCAGCAATCCTAAACCACCATTCAAACCTAGGGATGGTTGCCCAAAAAGTTGCAAAAACCACAAAACCTGCTAGCAACTGTAACAACAGCGTCATTGTCTATCCTTTCATGTTATATTGCGGTTCACATTGGTCAATATTAGCTTGTTATCATTAGCTTGTTATCATTAGTATGGCGATATAGTAGCCACAAAAATATGGCTGATAAATTGCAGTTGTGTTGCCAAACGCTATTTTTCACCCTGACATCGCTATCAGCCTACCATCTATAGCTAAATAGATGCCCCATGTAAAAAAAAATTCACTTGCAAAACATTACAAATACAGGCAAGGTAACAGGTTACTAATTGAAAAATCAATGTGGATTTTCTGCACTATTTATTTTATTTTGTTTACAGTAAGGAAGGGTTATCATGAGTCAGCTACGCGTAGGTTTGGTCGGATGGCGTGGAATGGTCGGTTCGGTATTAATGCAACGTATGATAGATGAAAACGACTTTGAAGGGATTACCCCAGTGTTTTTCTCTACCAGTAATGCCGGTGGCGATGCCCCTACCCCAAATGGCATTGCCCCTAGCAAGCTTGAAGATGCGCATGACTTAGCAGCTTTAGCGGCTTGTGATGCCATTATTACCTGTCAAGGTGGCGACTATACTAAAGAAGTCCATCAGCCGCTACGTGATAAAGGCTGGACAGGTTACTGGATTGATGCAGCAAGCACCCTGCGTATGACTGACAATAGCATCATTGTCCTAGACCCGGTCAACCGCAATGTCATTGACGACGCTATCAAAAATGGTCAAAAAGACTTTATCGGTGGTAACTGTACAGTATCTTTGATGTTGATGGCGATTGGCGAGTTGTTCAAACGTGATTGGGTTGAATGGGTATCTGCGATGACTTACCAAGCGGCCAGTGGTGCGGGCGCCAACAACATGCGTGAGCTTATCAAAGGCATGGGCTACATCCATGATGGCGTTGCAGACGAACTCAATAACCCGGCAGGCGCAATTTTAGAGATTGACCGTAAAGTAGCCGAATTACAACGTAGCAGCGAGTTCCCAAAACAATACTTTGGTGCGCCGCTTGCTGGTAGCTTAATTCCTTACATTGATGTACAACTAGAAAACGGTCAATCAAAAGAAGAATGGAAAGGCTGTGTTGAAACCAACAAAATCTTAGGCAATGATGCAGACAAGACTAATGCCAACATTGTGCCGATTGATGGTATCTGCGTGCGTATCGGTGCCATGCGTTGTCACTCACAAGGCTTGACCATCAAACTAAAAAAAGATATCCCTCTAGAAGAAATTGAAGCTGCACTTCGTAACAGTGGTAATGAGTGGCTAGATGTGGTAGAAAATGACAAAGCAGCAAGCGTTGAGCGTTTAACCCCAGTGGCGGTCTCTGGCACCCTTAAAGTTGCCGTAGGTCGTCTTCGTAAGATGAATCTAGGTGGCGAATATTTATCCGCCTTTACCGTGGGCGATCAGTTGTTATGGGGCGCGGCAGAGCCATTACGCCGCACACTTGCGATTATCCGCAATCAATTATAAACCCAAGGTTTTATAAAAAAACACGCTGACTAGGGCGTGTTTTTTTATGCTTCAATGGCTAAACCTGATAATGTTAATGCGTTATTTACCCCTAAAAAACGCCATGACCAGTAAACAGGGATTGGCGTTATCAGGGTATTATCAGGGTATTGTCAGGGTATTGATAGTACAGCGTCATTATCCAAGCATCAATCCACGCTCAAATTGCTATCAACAGCGGGCTTTATGCCAATAATAAGCGAGCCAGACTATTGAGAGTTTTGGACAAAAAGTGTAAAGTTGAGCAGATAATTTGACTGAAACTTTTGTCAAGTTGTTGGACTATCGATTAATTTGATATTTGAATATTGCCTGTCGGTATATTGACTACCGTGCGACCACACAAGTAGGCATTTTTTAACACCCCTAACTAGGCTATGATACCTTCAGCAAGGATTTTTTATGTCTTGGCAAAAATACTCTGTACACTTGGTATTGGGTTTTCCCTTATCGCTTCCCATTGTCGCTTATGCCGTCAATATTGGCGATACTTATGTACAAACCCAACAAAACCAACCTTTAAACGCCAGTATTAATGTCAGTGATATCAATCCAAGAACTTTTTCTGTCAAAGTCGCCCAAGCTGATGTCTATCGCCAGCTAGGCTTGTCAAAAGATGCCGATATTCAAATCAAATTTGTCCCAACCAGTAGCAATGGCGGTCAGATTGTATTGACCAGCAAACGGCCGATTAATGCTCCATTTACCGATGTGGTGCTCAATATCACGGAAAATGGTGTGACCAAAACGCTGCCAAAAACCTTGTTGATGCCCATCGACAGCGCACAAAAAATCACCACGCAAGCCAATACCACGGCTTTGCAATCACCTGCGCAAAACATCGTCATAGGTTCGGCCAATCCTGTGCAGTTGCCTGTTATGTCGCCCGACCCTATGCCCATGCAGCCGATAACGTTGCCATCAACCACCATCAACCAGCTGCCTAATTTACCTACGACTGGTATGCCCGCCGGCGCCGCCCCAAGGACGCTGGCTAGCGAAAACAGTGACTACCTGCGTATCCAAGAGACGCGAACAGTTCGATCTGTTCAGCCAAATGGCGCTGTTTATACGCAAGCCGTGCCACAAACGCAAAACCCCATCCAAACAAACGCTGCAGACAATCAATTACCAAGCCCGGCAGCTAGTTATGGCAATCAACCTTCAGACAAGTCCAAATTTAAGTATAGCGCCAAAAACCCGCAAATCATTGGCGAGACAACCACTTATACACTACAGCGCAATGACAACCTTTGGACAATCGCCAGTAATATCGCAGCGGCAAACCGCAAAGATGTGGATCAAGTAATGGTAGATATTATGGCAGCCAACCCGACCGCGTTCCCCGATAATGACCCAACCAAACTTGTCGCCAATACCCAATTACAAATCCCAAAATACAAAGTAGTCCCTTCACAAATTGGGATAAAATCAGCCAATAAAGCGCGACAACAATATCGTCAAAACAAAAAACGTGTCGCAAGCAAAAAATCTGTCATCGCACCAAAATCTGCTGCCAAACAACCCGCCACCCCAAAGACTACAAAAAAGACACTCAAAGCACAAAAAACACCGCTCCCATATACAGCGACTAAAAAATCTGAAATGACCATCATCGCACCTAATCATAGCAATGGTTCAGTGCAAGGTCAGAGTACCAAGAACAAGGTAGGCAAAGGGATGTCATCCCAAGTGGCGGCGCAAGTGCAGCAAAAACGCCAAGCCACCGCCCAGCAAGCCACTAAAGTTAACAAACTCAATCAAGACTTAGTGGGCGCTGAAAATCGCTTGAAAATACAAAACACCAAGCTTGCCCAATTAGAAAAACGCTTAAAAGAGTTAAACAAAAAATAATACAACTCGTGGATGATATTGCCTGTGTGCTGTGTCATTTCATACCGTACAACAAATTTGTGGTGATTCATTAGTCGCATAAAGCGGTAGCTTATATCTTGCTATGCCCTAATGATCACTATCTACCGTAACGATGAGGTAAAAGATGGATCCGATAATGATAGGTATCGCAGCAGTGGTGATTTTGGTAATTGTTGCTGGCTTTTTCTTGATGAAAAAAGGTAAGAACGAGACAACGGTTGATACTCAGACCCAAGTCAAACGTCCAAAAACCTTGGCTGAGCAGCAGCGCGAATTAGAACTGCAACGTCAATCACAGATGCCAAGCCCAGCTGCGCCTGACCTACCGCAAACGACTTTACAGACTGCTCAAACCCTCAATACTACAGAGAATGCGCAGCATGAGTTACAAGCGGCTGAGCAATTGATTCAAACCCAAGACTATGAGGGCGCTATCACAACGTTACGTCGTGCGCTAAAAAATCATCCTTCACATAGTGGGTTGAATTTTACTTTACTTAATAGCTATGCCTTGGCTAAAGATTATCAGCACTTTAATAGCTTCTACCTAGAAGTATTGGCAGTGAACAATGCTGATCTCACTACCCAAGCCAATAACCTAAAAATGCTGGTAGATGAAGAACAAAGGATAACTGCACGCAGCGCAGCGATGACCCATACCGCTGAAGCCGTTGAATCAGATGGACTTGATTTTGATTTGCCAGGTTTTAAACAAGACAGTGATAAGCCAGCCATCAACAGCACCTCACAGGTTGCCATGCCGAGCGTCACTGAAGCGGCACAGCCAGCAACCCTAGCTAATGGTGCTAGCAACAATGCCGATAATGAATTAGATTTTGACTTTGCACTCGATGTGCCTGAAACCAAAATTGCACCTGTTACACCTGTCCCGCCTGAAACTAAGCCTACTACTGAAACCACAGCGGCGCAACCACAATCAGATGAGTTAACTTTTGACGATTTTGATTTTGATCTACCTAGCAATGAGCCCGCGACCGCTAAGACTGTCGCTGCCCCTGCCCTAGAATCGCCTACCGAAATTGTTACCCCAGTGAAAGAGGAATCTGTAACAACCACTTTGGCAAGTAACGTCAATAACGAGGCTATTAGCGACAGCGATTTTGATTTTGACTTTAGTTTACCAGAGACGCAATCAACACCTACCGCTACTGCTGTAGAACCAATGATAATGACCCAAACGGCTGCACCGAGCGCTGACAACATCGCAGATGATTTTGATTTCGACTTTGATTTGAACGCTGAGCCAGCGGTTACTCCAACCAATGACGCTACTACAGAAACCGCCTTAAGCTTTGGCGCGTCAGATACCAAAGCATCTAGCAATCTAACTTCCGATGCAGCAACCTCTGTACCGTTTGCAAGTGATGAAGCTACAGATATTGCATCGTTTGCTTTGGATGATGAATTAATACTTCAAGCAGAAGCAGCCACATTAGCCACAGTTGCTACCCCATCAGTCACTGAGCCTGTTGTTGATTTGGCAGAAGTCAGCGCTCCTATAGAAGTCAAAGCCCCTAGCCAGTCTGACTCGCTACTTATCTCAGATGATATGTTTGATTTTGCGCTAGACGATGACACGACCAAAGCGCAAGACGCTACGTCAAATGTCTTGGTCACTGAGCCTACCCCATCAGATGACTTGATTGATTTGTCCTTTGATGATACAGCTACTCAAGCAACTAATCAGACAACTACGACCCGAACCGCTAGTCTTGAAACAACATCGATAGCAGATAACGTAAGCCTAACAACGGCACCAGTTGTTGAGGATTTATCAGCGATACTGGATGTGATTAAGGATATCGACACGGATACGTTAAACGTAGATTTGGCAGAACAGTATGTGAATTTAGGGGAATACGACAGTGCCAAACGCTTGCTTGATGAAATCAAAGACAGCAACAACACGGCGTTGGTAGAACGTGCCACAGCGTTAAGACAACGTATCGCTTAATCATGTTCTGCATAAAAAAAGGATAGTAAATTGACTATCCTTTTTTTTGGTCTAATTTTTTTTGAATTACTTTATAACAACTTAATACTCAATCGCTATGGGTGTAAGTCCCGTTTTAAAAGCATGGGCTTTATCAACATAATGTAAAGCTGATTGTTGAAGCATCACTTCGCGCTCTTTTGGTAACATTTTGACCACTTTAGCTGGGCTTCCCATCACGATGGAATTATCTGGGATTTGCATATTTTCGGTGACAAGCGCATTGGCACCGATGATGCAGTTTTTGCCGATTTGGGCATTATTGAGCACAATCGCACCGATACCAATCAAGCTATTATCACCAACAGTGCAGCCGTGTAGCATCGCCAAATGCCCAATCGTCACGCCTTCGCCAATGGTGACGGCGATACCTTCATCAGTGTGTATCACACTGTTTTCTTGCACATTACTATTTTTACCCAAATAAATCGGTGCATTGTCCGCGCGTATCACCGCGCCAAACCATACACTGACGTTATCAGCTAAATGCACATCGCCGATGACTTCAGCCGAGTCTGCGACCCAGCCTGTGAAGGGTGCCTGATAGGTGGGTTTTTTGTCTTGCCATTGGTACAGCATATCAAATCCTTATGAAAAAAAGAGCGTCAACTAAAAAATTGACTCTCTAATTTTAGCAAGTGCGGATAAATTAGCAATGGGTTATTGTAGGCAACGCAGTTAAATCAAAGCCCTGCTTTTAGGCTCGCTTCGATAAATTTATCAAGGTCGCCATCTAGCACCGCTTGGGTATTGGAAGTTTCCACCCCTGTACGCAAATCCTTAATCCGCGAGTCATCGAGCACATACGAGCGAATTTGACTACCCCAACCGATATCCGATTTGGTTTCTTCTAGCGCTTGTTGCTTTTCCATACGCTGCATCATTTCACGCTCGTACAGTTTGGCGCGTAGCATTTTCATTGCCGTGTCTTTGTTGGCATGTTGGCTACGTTCATTTTGACACGCAACCACAATCCCTGTCGGTTGGTGGGTGATACGTACCGCAGAGTCGGTGGTATTAACGTGCTGACCACCCGCACCGCTTGAGCGATAAGTATCGATGCGTAAATCGGCAGGATTGATATCAATCTCGATATTATCATCGATTTCAGGCGATACAAACACCGCCGCAAACGACGTGTGGCGACCGTTGTTGCTATCAAACGGTGATTTTCTTACCAAACGATGCACGCCAATTTCTGTACGTAACCAACCAAACGCATAGTCACCTTTGACATGAATCGATGCGCTCTTAATCCCTGCGACACCACCTGCTGATAGTTCCATGATTTCGGCTTTAAAGCCATGTGATTCACACCAACGTAAATACATCCGCAGCAGCATCTCTGCCCAGTCCTGTGCTTCGGTACCGCCTGAGCCTGACTGGATATCAACATAGCAGTTGTTGCCATCCATCTCACCGCTAAACATACGTTTAAACTCTAAATCTGCGACTTTGGCTTCGGCCTCATCGAGTTCCGCTTGTACGTCTGCCAATAGCGTCGCATCATCGGCTTCCACCGCTAAGTCAATCATGGCTTTGGCGTCTTCTAACTTATCATCTAAAGCGGTAATCACGCCAATGACATTATCAAGCTGCGATTTTTCTTTACTGATTTTGGTGGCACGCTCTGGGTCGTTCCACAGTTCTGGGTTTTCAAGCTCTAAATTGACTTCTTCCAAACGCTCTTGCTTGGCTTCGATGTCAAAGATACCCCCGAAGCTGGTTGCCACGGTCAGTTAAGTCTTTGATATGCTCTAAATACGGGTTGATTTCCATGTGAGGTTACCTTAACGTGTTACTATGAAAAATGCGCCATTATACCTGAATCTGTTACTGGATTCATCTTAGCTGTCGCCATTCATCTTGGCTGTTGCCCACTACACCTGTGCTTTTATCGACCAATCTTCCACTGCCCAATGATGCGCTAAGGCATGCGCGTGTAGGGTATCATCGGGGCAGACCGCAATCGCTACATCCGCCCATTCTAATAACGGCAAATCATTTTTTGAATCCGAATAGGCGTAGGTTTTGGTATAAGTAATACCTCGCGCATTTTTTTGGGCAATCCAATTTTTTAAATGAATGATTTTGCCTTCTTTAAAGTTTGGCTGTCCTGCGACCTTACCCGTGTACCCCTGCTCGGTGACTTCAAGCTCAGTGGCTAAAATATTATCTTCCTCTACCAAAAATAATTTGTTAGCAATCGCTTTGACCACAAAGGCATTGGTGGCAGAAATCACTACCACATCGTGCCCTGCTTGTAAATGTGATTGGATAGCGTTAACCGCTTTTGGACGCACTTTTGGTGCGATTTCATCTTGCAAATATTGTTCACGCCATTCATGTAACTGGGCTAAAGTATGCTGTTTTAAAAAGCCTGCCACAAATTCATTATAGACGACCGCATCGAGCGTCCCTGCGATATAGTGCTCATAGAACTCCCGATTTTTAGCACGATACAGCGATTCTTCTACCAAATGATGTTTGACCAAAAACTCACCCCACATATAGTCACTATCGGTATCAATGAGGGTGTTATCGAGGTCAAATAGCGCCAATTCTTTGTGTAGTACGGTTGACATAAGACAGCCTTTAGCATAGTTAGTGAAAAGTTAAATTGCGGGGTTTTGGTCATCAACGGTTAAGGTATCACCAAATCGCCAGGTACGGATAATGCGCAGCTCCAAATAATCTTGCATTTCCTTTGAGAATTTACCAAATGGCGCGGCTTTACGCACCGAATTTTTTGCTGCTTCATCCAAGATGGTAGCGCCTGATGACTGTAACACTTTGATAGATTTGACTTGCCCGTTAGGCTCGATAATCACCATCAGCATGACATCGCCTTTGATACCTTTGGCGCGGGCTTCTTGGGGATATTGCTGGTTGCCAATATGATAGGCTTGTTGGCGAAAATTCTCGATATAGCGCGCGGCTTCACCCGTGGTGGTGGAGTTACTGCTGATAGTTTTGACCGCAGATTTTTTGGCTAGTAATTGGCGGTTACTGCTGATTTTGGTTTCAAGGGTGGCAATTTGTGCCTGTACCCGTTGTTCTTGCGCCGCTAGATTTTCGCTATCATCTTGTTTTTTATTATTATTTTCTCTGCGGATTTTTTCAAAGCTTAACGTGGTACGTAGATAACTTTCTTGAAACGCTTCTTGGCGCGTTTGGCGTTCTTGACTCACGATATCATCGGTTTCATTGATTGCTTCGTCTTGTAAGGGACTCATGGTATTGTTTTCAAGCCGTAGCTTTTCGTTGGACTCACCGCCACCTTGCTGGCCTGCATTGGCGATAAAATCGGCTTTTTCATTCTTTTGCAGATTTTCGGTCAACACCGTGGTGACTTCTTGCACCGCTGCGGTTGGTGAGCTTTTATCTTCAAATTGTATACCAAAAATAACAGCCGCATGAATTGCCACCGCCATAATGGTAGCAAATAGCATGGCGCTGTCTTTGCCAGACGCGGTATATGGCATTAACTTTTGAAAAACATAACTGTGGCTGTCTTTGCTATACAACAAAATATAACCCTTTGAACGATGACGACGCTATCTCCACAACCTTGCTAAAAAAATACAAATCACTCATGTATTATAACGCGCAGATATTATAGATTAAATCAAACCTTGGCTGAAGCTAAATTCATACGCCATTAGCAATCAGTGGTGAGCAATTAATAAGTAGCAATCAATGTTTACCAATTACTGGTACAAGATTTTTTGTAGACGGGTCAGCGACTTTATGATTAATGACTTTATGATTAGCAACTTTACAATGCCCAAAAACTGACTACAATAATAGCTTTCAATACAAATATAAAAAATGAGAAACGATCGTGATAACGAGCAAAACGCAACTGGATGAATTTTTTGCCACCCATTCTGAAGAAATCGCACGTGAACTGATGCAAAAATCGCAAACGTGGTATGAGAAAATCGAAGATTTTGCCGGTCAAGAGTTTATCGTGCCCGCCACCGAAAAACAGCTAAACGAGGCCATTCAAAAATTTGTGGTTGAAAAAGTCAAAGCGATATTGAGTATGCATCTAGAGATTCATGAAGGCTGGCTTCGACTGTATGCAACGATTAACTATAAAGGCATTTTCGCTGACCTTGCTGTCAATTTAGGTGTGGTACATGCCCAATTTGACCGTTATCGCCAGCGCTTGGTATTTCAGCAATTGACTGACACCGATGTCATTGCCTTGTATTCAGATTCCTATGTTAAATCAAAAGCGATTCATACAGCGCTTTGGTTTTTTAAACGGGTGTTAAAGAAAGACCCGCTCGGCATAATTTTGGAGAAAATCAATTTGGTGCACCAAAAAGATGATATCTTGTATCTCGATATTGGTCGCTGGCTGAAGAAAAACGAAAAAATCATGGCAACGCTGCGCAAGGTGCAGGTAAATCATGGCTATCTTGCTGAACAGCAACTACTGCTGAGAGCCAATGCCAACGTCGGTGAAATTCTCAATATAGGTAGTAATGACCAATTGATTACCGAAGCGGATAATCCTGCAGTGACCACTAACGCCACAAAAGCGGCTTAGTATTTTTCATGGGTATTACTCATACTTTACCGCTTTTGTTTCACCAATTTTTTAACCGATTGTGCTTTGCCAGTTAACGAGGTGTTTACCAATAGTTTTCAACGGCGATATTGCCTTCGCCGCGGCGATTCATGGTCAATCCAAGCGATTTTAACGCTTCTTTGGTATCTTCGACCATTTGTGGATTACCACACAGCATCACGTGACTGCGCGCTTTATCCAGTTTCTGCCCTACCAACTCGGTTAACTTGCCCGACAATATCAGATTGGGAACCCGAGCTTTTTCCCCCGTATAATCCGCTTCTCGCGTGACAATGGGCAAAAATACAAACGCCGCGCCATTGTCGCCATAGATTGACTTAATCGACCCAATCTCCGCTTGATAAGCCAGCTCTTGCGAGGTGCGTGCGCTGTACACCAAAATAATGCGCTGATATTGCTGCCATACATCAATGGTCTTTAAAATCGATAAAAATGGGGCTAAACCCGTGCCTGTTGCCAGCAACCACAAATCATTGGGCAGGGGTAACTGGTAGCGGGCTAAGGTCAAATATCCAAATGGCGTGGTATTGAGCAATAAACTATCGCCCACTTGGATATGATTAACCTTACTGGTAAATTCCCCCTCAGGAATGACCACCGAAAAAAATTCAATAAATTCATCATAGGGCGAAGATGCGACAGAATACGCGCGAAACACATAGCCATCAAGGTCAATGGGCTTATCTTGCGTCTCAGAAGTTATTAATTTGGTCTCATGGTTTTGTGCAAAATATTGTAAATCTTTGCCATGGATACCGAGCCTAACAAATTGCCCTGCGGTAAATTTAAAGCCATCGGGGCGCGTGACTTTAAAACTTAGCAAGGTGGGCGCCCAACGGGTCACTTCAATCACATTAACGCGAATACTTTTATCATCTGACATATTATCTTGACCATTTTTTTGCATCATTATAAACAAAAAAGCGTACCTTAATGAACTAAGATACGCTTTTTTATGTCGCAGTACTAAAATTGGATTAATATATGCGAACTAGCGTGATAATTTTTGATAATGTTTCGGGGAAAATACCGAAGTACAATACCGCTAACGTCACCAACAATACCATGATGCCGCCTGCTTGAATACCCCAATGATTGACCGCATCGTGCGGCTGTACTTCTTGGGGACGTCTAAACAAGGTGACCATAAGATTTAGATAGTAATACAAGCTAATTGCACTACCCACGATAATCATGGCAGTAAGCCACCAACTTTGCGCTGAAACCGTAGCAAAAATCGCAAAGAATTTGCTGATAAAGCCTGCGGTCAATGGAATACCTGCCAATGATAAGAGCATTACAGTTAATACAGCGGTCAGTACAGGACGTTGCCAAAAAATACCTTGGAAGTTATCAACCAATTCCGCCTCGCCTTGACGTTTGTAGGGGCTTGACATAATAGTCACGACACCGAACGCACCAATGGTGGTAAACGCATACACTGCCATGTAAAGGCTGACAAAACCTGCTGATTCAACTTTTACGGCGCTGATGATGGCTAACACATAGCCGATATGCGCAATGGAGGAATAAGCTAACAGACGTTTTATATTTTGCTGACGAAGCGCCAGTACGTTACCGATAATCATCGATAAGCTGGCAATGACCACAATCAAGGTATTGATTGCTGGCAATGCTAAGGTTGCCGTAGACAGTAAAAAACGTAACCCTAACGCCATCATAGCTACTTTGGATACACTGCCCAAGAAAGTTGCCACAGGCGCAGGCGCACCTTGGTAAACGTCCGACGTCCAAGTGTGAAATGGTACCGCTGAGAGTTTAAAGGCGATACCAAATAGCATTAATGCCGTACCCACCACCAAAATCGGCATAATCATACCATTTTGGAACATTGGCACGATTGCCATACCAATTTGACGGAAGGATAAAGTCCCTGTGTTTGAGTAGATCAGTGCCATACCCATCAACATGGTAGCAGAGGCTGTCGCCGATAAAATGAGGTATTTGAAACCTGCTTCTAACGATTTACCACGCGCATAGGTATAAGCCAACATACCATATAGCGGTACCGACAATAACTCTAAGCTGACAAAGAAAGAGGCTAAGTTATCAGCGCATACCATAAACAGCGCGCCCAACGTTGAGATAAGCATCAGCAAATACAATTCTTCTTTGTTGTCGCCATAGCCCTCAATGTAACCATACGCTAAGGTAAAACACGCCAATGAGCTGATTAAAATAATCACCATATTGAACTGGGCAAAGCTATCCACAGCAAATAAGGGGGCAATCAAGCCTTGTGATGGCGTAAATAATTCATACAGACCATGCAATATGCTATCAGGATTGCCACCCAATAACTGTATTAGCACAACAACCAAGGCAGCATTAAGACCAATGACACTAAGGGTGCCTGCCACAAAATTTGAACGCTTCATGGCGATGGCAATCATCACCACCACCGTGGTAATGGAAATTAAAATCATTGGAAACAATGGCATGAGCACATTGCTAGCAAATGGAATAATAGGATTCATCTATTTTACCTCCATATGAGCAAATGGCTCTTGAGAAGTAGGTACAACTTGCTGGACATGATATGCCTCACTAATCCACTGCATACTGTGATCAGAGGTATCTAAGAATGATTGTGGATATAGACCTAACCATACTAAGCCAAACGCAAGCACCAACAAGATTGCCGCTTCACGCGCATTGATATCACGCATCGGTGACATTTTTTCAATCGTCGCTGTTGGCGTACCAAATAATGCTTTATAAACCATAATTAATGCGTATAAACCTGCAACGACTAAGCTAAAGGTTGCAAACACCACTGCCACAGGATGCGAGGCAAAAGACCCTAGAAGAATTAAGAACTCACCAATAAAATTACCTGTACCTGGAATACCTAATAATGCCGCGGCAAAGAACATAAGTAACGGTGGGTAATAACGCATTTGACCCCACATACCACCCATTTGGCTCAAATCACGGGTATGTAGACGCTCATAAAGCTGACCGCTCATGATAAATAATGCCGCTGAACTAAGACCATGTGCCAACATTTGAATCATCAAGCCTTGGAAACTAATTAACGTACCGGCATACAACGCAAGTACCACAAAACCCATGTGTGAAATACTGGTATAAGCCAGTAACCGCTTGATATCTTGCTGCATAAACGCAAGCCAAGCCCCATAAAAAATACCAATACCGCCCAAGGTAATCGCAATCGGTGCAAACTGAGCACTGGCTTCTGGGAATAATGGTAGCACAAACCGCAATAAACCATACGCCGCAGTTTTAATCAAAATACCAGCCAAATCGACCGAGCCTGCAGTCGGTGCTTGTGCGTGCGCATCGGGTAACCAGCCATGCAGTGGGAAAATTGGTAATTTAACCGCAAAGCCAATAAAGAACATCAGCATGATTGGATATTGCCATTTGCCAAGATCTGTACCGAGCAAGTCCATATAGTTAAAAGTTATTTGACCTGTCGTTGATGCATGAATCATCACCAAAATCAAAATACCAATCAACATAATCAGACCCGATGCTTGGGTATAAATAAAGAATTTGGTTGCGGCATATTCTTTGGTTTTACCACCAATCGCATTGTGTCCCCAGATTGCAATCAAGAAATAGATAGGAACTAACATCATCTCCCAAAAGAAGAAGAACAAGAACATATCGATTGCTAGGAAAACACCAATAACACCGCCCAAGCTCCAAAGTAGATTAAGATGGAAGAAGCCCACACGGCGAGTAATCTCACCCCATGAACACGCCACCGCCATCATACCTAAGAAGGCTGTTAGGCTCACCATCAACAGCGATAACCCATCAATAGCTAGATGGAAACTGACCCCCAATGAGGGCATCCAAGATAGTTGAAACTCTGCCAACCAAGTCGGTTTAGCAGTCACTTCCGCAATGGTTTGTGCTGAACCAATAAAGTTACCGTTTTGCCAAATAGCTACCGTAATCAAAAACGTTAATAGCATGCCAAGAAACGCAATCCAACGAGGAAAACGTTCATCAACTTTTTCAACCAACCAGCACAGAAAACCTGCAATGATTGGAATAAATATCAAGGCGGGTAATAAGAGATTATTTTGCATAACTGTTACTTCCCTATCATCATCATTACCAACACCAACAATACTGCCATGCCAAGACCGAAGCTTGCAGCATACCCACGAATCGAGCCAGATTGGAACCATGTCGCCACTCGGTTACCTGCCAGCGATAGGGCTGGTAAAATATTCCAAGTGCGGTCAATCGGGTCAATTTTAATTAATTTACCAATCAATAAGAATGGTTTAACAAATACAATGTCATACAAAGCATCAAAGCCTAAACCATGATAGCACCAGTAATTAAGCGCACGGCCCAAACCTGTTTGGTTAAACTTACTCACGATGCGACCTTTATCTAGGGCAAACAAGAAAGCACCCACAATCAAGCCCGCCAACATCGCAGCCATCACAATCATTTCTGCCGTGTGCTTACCGGATTCTACCTCAGGATGAATCACGCTAAAACTTTGTGGCAATACGCCTGCTAATGGTGGATGAATCATCGCCCCCACTGCAGTTGATAGCACCAACAATACCGCAAGCGGCAGCCAGTATGTCCAACCTTTAAGATCGTGAATAGGCGTTTTTTCTTCACCAAAGAACACAATCCAAATCATACGAAACGTATAAATCGAGGTTAAAAACGCACCTACTACTGCCATCCAAAATAAATTCATATGACCTGATGCGAAGGTTTCCCAAATGATTTCATCTTTTGAGTAATAACCCACTGTAATCCAAGGAATCGCAGCAAGTGCCCCACCCCCAATCGCAAACACCGCAAATAGAAATTTATTTTTATAAAATAACCCACCCATTTTAAAGATGTTTTGCTCATGATGGTAAGCCAAGATAACAGCGCCTGACCCTAGGAATAATAAAGCTTTAAAGAACGCATGGGTCATCAAGTGGAAAATCGCAACTTGCCAAGCGCCTACCCCTAATGCCAAGAACATATAGCCGATTTGACTCATGGTCGAATAAGCTAAGATACGTTTGATATCGGTTTGTGCAAGTGCACAGAAGCCAGCAACCAACAATGTTGTTGCCCCAACGATACCCACCCAACTTGCCAATACATCCGGCGTCAATAAGAACACAGGATGTAAACGGGCAATTAAATACACACCTGCGGTAACCATCGTTGCCGCATGAATCAAGGCTGAAACAGGCGTAGGACCTGCCATCGCATCAGCGAGCCAAGAATGTAATGGAATCTGTGCAGATTTACCCATCGCACCCAGCACTAGCATCACAGCCGCAACTTTGATAGTAGGATAGCTATGACCAAAAATCGTCACCGTTGAGCCTGCCGACGTTAGCATTTGCGATACATTGGCATTGATATCTGAGATATTTAACGTACCTAATTCACGGAACAACAAGAATAAGCCAAACGCTAAAAACACATCACCCACACGGGTTACTGTAAAGGCTTTCATCGCGGCACGGCCATTGGCGCGCTCGTGATAATAAAAACCAATCAATAAGTAAGAACAGATACCAACGCCTTCCCAACCTAAGTACAACAGCACTAAATTGTCAGCAAGGACAAGTAACAACATACTTGCGACGAACAGGTTCATATAGCTAAAAAATCTTGCGTAGCCTGTTTCACCGCGCATATACCATGACGCGAAAATATGAATTAAAAAACCGACACCGGTAATCACGCCCATCATGGTCACGCCCAAACCATCCAGCATGAGACCAAATTTTGGGGCAAAACTACCGACTTGCATCCACGTCCACAATGGCTGATTAATGACAGCGCCTTGTGGGTGGTTCATTAAAAAATCACTGCCTGCCATCAAGGCACACAAAGCAGCCATACCCATACTGCCGACACCGACCACTGCGGCTGCGTTTTCGCTTAAGCGGTCACGCATGGTCGCTAGAATCAGAAAGCCAATCAGCGGCAGCATAAAGGTTAAAGGTAACATACTCATTTTGATTTCACCCTTTCATCTCATTTGCCGTATCGACATCTAAATGACCACGCTTATGATAAAACTGTAAAAGAATAGCCAACCCAATTGCAACTTCAGCGGCTGCCAAAGTGAGCACCAAAATAAACATAATTTGTCCGTCAGGACTGACCCAGCGACTACCTGCCACTACAAATGCTAAGGCAGCAGCATTCATCATAATCTCAAGACTCATCAACATAAACAAAAAATTACGTCGTACCATCACACCACAAAAACCAATGGCAAACAAAATCGCTGACAAGATTAGACCGTGCTCTAACGGCACATGCTCTAATGGAAAGTGTCCCATTATGCCTTCTCCTCCTGAACTTCGCGTAACACAGCCGGTTGGCTGGGCTCTTTATCAATAAAATTCGTTAAGGCAGGTTGTATGGTATTACCAAGCTCACTGTTATGACTTTCGTTTTCATCATCCAAGGCAGATTTTGCCAAATGATAAGCCGCCACCAAACCCGCTAGTAATAAAAACCCTGCAATTTCGACCAACAATAAATATTCGGTAAATAATTTGGCACCGATCATTTTTGCCGTAACTGGCTCTACCCCAATAAACGCTGGCATCATTCCTTCAAACCCATGTTTCATGCCAATCAAACTAAACAGAGTCAAACCCACAATAAATGCAAGTCCGGTAGGTACTGCCCAAGCCGAGGATGATAACCAGCTTTCTTCTTCTAAAGTACTTTGGGTACCTAAGTTTAGCATCATCACCACAAAGACGAACAGGACCATAATCGCCCCTGCATAAACGATGATTTCAAGTGCACCGGCAAATGGCGCACCTAAGGCAAAGAAAATACCTGATAACGCCAGCAGCGTGACAATCATGTTTAATAACGCATGCACAGGATTGGTACGAGTAATCACGCGCAAACTAGCCAAAATAGCGACAATCGCTAATAAATAAAACCCTATCGTTGCTCCGGTTATCATGGCAATAAACTCCGTAAATCAATCGGTGCAGACTCATTTTGGTGTGCCCCTTTAGGTTTATCTTTGGTCGCCATCCCAGTCACACGGTAATAATTGTAGTCAGGGAATTTACCCGGGCCTGAAATTAACAAATGCTCTTTTTCATACACCAAGTTTTGACGGTTGTACTCACCGAGCTCAAAATCTGGCGTCATCTGAATAGCCGTTGTCGGGCACGCTTCTTCACACATACCACAAAAGATACAACGTGAGAAGTTAATACGGAAAAACTCTGGATACCAGCGTCCGTCTTCACGTTCCGCTTTTTGCAGTGAAATACAACCCACCGGACAAGCGACAGCACATAGGTTACAGGCAACACAGCGCTCATCCCCATCCGGGTCACGTGTCAGTACAATACGCCCCCGAAAACGCGGCGGTACAGGAACAGGTTGTTCTGGGTATAAAATCGTATCACGTTTACGGGTCGCATGACTTGCGACCATGATTAGGGTGCGCAGAATTGAGCCAAAACCCGTAATCGTGTTTTTTACCATAGTCAAATACATACGTTAATCTCCACCTTACCCTACACCATGGGTGCGCCATAATACATAGGCCGCCGTCGCGAGTAAATTAATCAAGGTAATGGGTAGACAAATTTTCCAGCCAAAGTTCATTACTTGGTCATAACGTGGACGCATCAGCGCACCACGCGCCAATACAAACATGGTCATGAAAAACAGCGTTTTTAACATGAACCAAATAATCGGCGGGATAAAACTCAGTCCATCAAATAATGGCAACCAACCACCAAAGAATAAAATAGTAATCAGCGACGATACCAACACGATATTCACATACTCACCGACAAAGAACATACCAAATTTCATACCTGAGTATTCAACATGGTAACCTTCTGCCAATTCTTGCTCTGCTTCTGGCTGGTCAAATGGGAAACGGTGGGTGACTGCCACACCTGCGACCATAAAGGTTAAAAACCCTAAAATTTGACCAAACACATTCCAGTGCCAAAAACCACCTGCTTGTGAGTATACGATATCGCGTAAGTTAAATGACCCTGCCAACGCCACCACACCCATTAGCGATAATCCGAGAAAGACTTCATAACTAATGGTTTGGGCAGCAGAGCGTAGACCACCGAGCAAGGCATATTTATTGGCTGATGCCCAGCCACCAAACATCACGGCATAAACCGCCAACCCTGCCATCGCAAAAAAGAATAAAATACCGATACTCCAGTCTGCGCCACCGAGTGATGGCGTAACTGGTACAATGATATAAGCGGCTAAAGCAGTAAACAATGAAATCGCAGGCGCCAAGATAAAAATAAATTTATCGGCAAATTTTGGGGTCCAGTCTTCTTTAAAGAAGATTTTGAGCATATCCGCGGCAACTTGTAGCGAACCTTGCCAACCCACACGGTTTGGACCATACCGGTCTTGCCATAGTGCCAACATGCGACGTTCATAAGGAATCATCAACGCAGCAAAAATCACCACCGCCAAGAAAATAACAATTGATTGCACTGCCAAAAATACAATTGACCAAGCTTCAGGGGACATTACCCCAGCCAGCCATGCAGGTAAATCGGGCATCTGTCTAACAGAATAATCCATTATACCCCCTCCCCTGGAGTTACTTGAGCTGTTACGCCACCATTATTAGCTGCTAGTGGTGCGACAGTGTTGGTAGTTGCTGATTTTACGATACTGATGTCGGTATAAGGCTGCGCTAGCAAGGCTTCTAATTCACCTGCCTGACCTACAGGATAACCCACACAGCTTTCGGCTAAGTAATCGACAAGCTGCACAGGTAATGTGGTCGCTACACCCTTCACTGTGACCGTTAACATATCACCTGATTGCAGCTGCCATTTATCCGCATCATCCGTTGATACACTAAAAGCAGCTGGCATCAATTGTGAGGCGACAACTTCACTACGGGCAGTGAGTTCATCACTAGCAAAAATATTATACACCGGCACTAGCTGGGTTGAACCTTGTTGGCTAGCTGCCGCAGGCGCAATATACTCACGTTTTGGCAATGCGGTTAATGTATCAAAAATACGCACCCCTGGATCGCCATGTTTTAGATGACCACCCACTTTATCTTGGTATTTATTCCAAGCTTGCGGTGAGTTCCAACCTGCTGACCAAGCAAATGGAATCATTGCTGAATCCGTTTGGGTGCCCACATAACCTTCTTGGGAGAAGGTTAGGCCCGTATCGATATCTTTCGGCTGCTCTGGCTCGTGTACAGAAATCGGTGCACGCATCGCCGTACGACCGGAATAACGACGTGGCTCACGCGCGACTTTTAAACCAGTAATACGGTAATCGGCTGATGGCGCTGCTTGTCTGATTGCGGCTAATTGTGGATTGGTGTCTGCGACCGCAGTAATCACATCATCAAGCTGCGTCCAGTCAATCGCACGGCCATTGAGCTCAGACTCTACCGCATGCAACCAACGCCAGCTTTCTTTTACCATGCTTTGCGGGCGATAGTAAACAGGATCATAAACTTGGAAGAAACGCTGTGCACGACCTTCTGCTGAGATTAGTGTACCGTCCGCTTCTGCAAAAGTTGCTACAGGCACCATCACATCAGCCTGGTTATGCCATTGGTAAGCTTCATGATCAAGTACAATCAGTGATTTGTTGGCTACCAATTGGTTCATTTGCTCAGCGGTTAGACGGCGGCTGATGTCATTTTCCATGACAATCACCACATCGGCATCATCACCTAATTCATCAATCGCTTTACCACCGAGTAAGTTGACGCCTATGCTATTGGCAGCAGGTACTGACAAGTACAAGCCCGCTTTTTCTTGATAGCCTTTGGTCGGGTTCATACGGCTTGGGCGTTTAACCTGCTTAGCTTGTTCAGCAAATGCCGCTTCATCCATCTCTTGTTTGAGCTTGGCTTGTTCTGCATCGATTTTGGCAATCTCTGCATCCACTTGGACGTTGTGGGCGTCAACCACGCCTTTTTCATAGATGACCACTTCACCGCGTTTTTGCTCAGCGATATTGGCAATTTGTGCCGCCGCTTCTATGATGGCGGTGTGGTACAGTGACGAGCCTGAGATGATAAGGGGCTTGGTTGCTTTAAGCAGCGTCTGCGCGATATGTTTAGCAAATGCTTGCATATCAGCATTATCGTCTTCATCGATGACCAAATCTTTTGGTAATTGTGAGGTAGCCAACGTTTTCATGTGCTCAGCAATGCTAAAGCCTAGTTCAGCGATATCGCTTGGGGTAGCGACGCAGCTTACCTCAGCAATATCATCAAGGCGCGTATCTTTGACATCCACAATAAAGATTGGGCTGTAGTCTTTTTGACCGATACGAGCCACAGGCTCTGCCAAGAAATCTGGTGTTTTTAGTGCATCTGCCATTTGTTTGGCGCGATTTTTTGCCGCTTGGCGTACAGCCAGTGCAATACGTGGACTGGTTTGGGTAATATCTTCACCCAAAATCAATACCGCATCATAATCCTCAATCTCACGCATGCTTGGATTATGGATATTTTCTGTGGTCAACACATCGATACATTTTTGTACCACAGTTTTTTCTTGATTGGTAATACCAATGCTAAAATTTTCGGCACCGACTAAGCGTTTTAGGGCATAGTTTGATTCAAGGCTGGCAACAGGTGAACCAATACCGATGGCTTTTTTGCCTTGTAACCGGTTTTTGATGGTATCGATAGTATGGTCAATGCTCAGATTGGTTTGTTTACCGCTTATTGTTTCAACCGCTTGAATTGGGCGGTCTTGGCGGTTAACATAGCCATAGCCGAAACGACCACGGTCACATAAGAAGTAAGCGTTGACTTCCCCATTAAAACGGTTTTCGATACGGCGCAATTCACCATAGCGCTCACCCGCTGAGATATTACAACCTGCCGAACAGCCATGACAAATGCTTGGGGCATATTGCATGTCCCATTTACGATTGTAGCGCTCTGAGTGAGTTTTGTCGGTAAATACCCCAGTTGGACAAACTTCGGTAAGGTTGCCTGAAAATTCACTTTCAAACTGACCGTCTTTATCACGACCAAAGTACACACGGCTTGCTGATGCGTAAACCCCTAAATCTTCACCACCTGCATAGTCTTTGTAATAACGCACACAGCGATAACACGCGATACAGCGGTTCATCTCATGATTGATAAATGGACCCAAGTCTTGGTTTTGGTGGGTACGTTTAGTAAAGCGGTATTTACGATGATTGTGACCTGACATGTAGGTCATATCTTGCAAGTGACAATGACCGCCCTCTTCACAGGTTGGACAGTCATGGGGGTGGTTAGTCATTAAGAACTCAACCAAGCTTTTACGGAAGTTTTTCACTTCTGCATCCGTCACTGAGATCCACATGTCTGGTGTCGGATTGACCATACATGACATGACCAAACGACCACGACCGGCTTCATAATCTTCTTTGTTATTATATTGCTTGACGGCACATTGGCGGCAAGAACCCACCGAGCCCAATGCTGGATGATAACAAAAATAAGGGATATCGATGCCAAGCGATAAACAAGCTTGTAGCAAGTTATCGGCACCATCAACTTCGACGTCTTGACCGTCTATATGAATAATTGCCATGCTAATTCCTTACGCTGATTGCCCATTGGTGGTCTTAACCGGTTGATACACTTCAACTTTTCCGCTGTTTGCAGATGAAGGCACGCCCGTTGGGGACAATTGTTCTTCAGGCGCCACATTGTTACCAATTTTGGCTTCAAATTCTGGTAAAAAGTATTTTAACGCACTTTGTAATGGCTCAACCGCACCCGGTGCGTGGGCGCAGAAGGTTTTACCTAACCACAAATCTTTGGTCAATTGGCGCAGCACGTCAATATCGACAGCTTGACCATTGCCTGTATCGATGGCATGCAAGGTTTTGACCCCCCACGGCAAACCATCACGGCAAGGTGTACACCAACCGCAGGATTCACGGGCAAAGAATTTTTGCAAATTAAGCGACAATGACACCATATCTTGCGATTCATCTACCACCATAATCAAGCACGTACCTAAACGGCTACCCGCTTTCATGATGGGTTCGAAGTCCATTGGTAGGTCTAAATGCTCATCACTGGCGGTTAAGAAGTCAGTTGATGCACCGCCTGGTAACCAAGCTTTTAATTTACGACCGTCTTTCATGCCTTTGGCATAATCAAAAATGATTTCGCGAGCGGTGGTACCAAATGGCAGTTCCCATAGCCCTGGGTCATTGACTAGACCTGAACAACCCATGATTTTGGTGCCTGGGTTTTCTGATTTGCCTTGTGCCAAGCCTTTATACCATTCTACGCCATGCAGCATGATGCCCGGCATGTTGTTTAAAGACTCTACGTTATTGACCACAGTGGGACGACCCCATGCCCCTGATACTTGTGGGAAGGGTGGCTTAGTACGTGGATTGGCACGGCGACCTTCAAGCGAGTTAATGAGCGCAGTTTCTTCACCACAGATATAACGGCCTGCACCGGTATGCACGTGTAAATCAAAGCTATAGCCTGAACCTAAGATATTATCACCTAAATACCCTTTGGCACGGCACTCATCCAATGCATTATTTAGGCGTTTGGCGGCTTCAATGTACTCACCACGGATAAAAATATACCCTGCGGTTGCGCCAATGGCATAACCTGAGATAATCATCCCTTCAATCAGCTGAAATGGTAGGCGCTCCATCAATAGACGGTCTTTAAACGTGCCTGGCTCCATCTCATCTGCGTTACAAATCAAGTAACGGGGTCCGCCATCGGGTGGCGTCATAAAGGTCCATTTAAGACCTGCATTAAAGCCTGCACCGCCACGTCCACGCACGTTGGCATCTTTAATCATGTTGCCCACTTCTTTGGCAGATTTAGCCAAGGCATTTTTTAAACCTTCAAACCCTTTTAGGCTTTCATAAGTTGCCAAATCTAGCACTGAGTCATAATGCGCCAAACGCCAAGTCAGGGGCTTGGTCTCACTGGTGGCTGTCGCTTTGTCACCATAAATAGGAATGCTTTGCTCGCCCAATTGACTGGGTGATTTGCCAATTTTTCGATTATTAATTTGACGGGTTATATTCATGCGTATTGCTCCAGCAATTCAGCAATCTCTTCAATTTGGACAGGACCGTAGGTATCTTCATCAATCAAAACCGCTGGACCTTTATCACAGTTACCCAAACAACAAATGGGTAATAAGGTAAAACGATTGTCTGGGGTGGTTTGACCAAAACTAATGCCTAAAGTGCGCTCAAAGGCTTGACCTAAATTCTCACCACCTACCAGATAACACCCAATCGAGTCACAGACCAAAATCACATGACGACCAACCGGTGAACGGTAGATACGGTTATAAAAAGTGGCAACCCCTTCCACATCGGTGACTGGGATTTTTAAGATATTAGCAATCGCGTTGACTTGTGCATCATCCACCCAGCCATTACGGCGTTGGACAATTTTTAGCGCATCAAGTGATGCCGCGCGGCTTTGTGGGTAATGATGCATAAATTCATGAATGTCGTGAATTTCTGCTTCGGTTAGAATGCTTGCGACATCCACCTTTGGGGTTTTATCAGTTACAATCTTCATCGGTGGTTTTCTCCTAACGATCAACGTCTGCCATAACAACGTCAATTGACGCTAGATAAATAATCAAGTCAGATACCAAGCTACCATTAATGACTGACGGCATTTGCTGTAAGTGCGCAAAGGTCGGGGTACGAATACGGGTACGGTAACTCATGGTTGAGCGATCAGACGTAATATAATAGTTGGTAATACCTTTCACTGCTTCCACCATAAAGGAGGACTCGCCTTCTGGCATGACAGGACCCCACGATACTGAAATAAAGTGGTTAATCAGGGTCTCAATGTCATTTAAGGTGCGGTCTTTGGGTGGTGGGACAGCCAGTGGGTGATCGGCTTTGTATGCCCCCATTGGCATGTTGTTAAGACATTGCTCAATGATACGCAGTGACTGACGAATCTCTTCAATTTTGACCAAACAGCGGTCATACGCATCGCCATTAAACTCAATTGGCACTTCAAAATCAAAATTTTCATAGCCAAGATAAGGACGCGCTTTACGCACATCGTAAGGGATACCTGTGGCACGTAGACCATGACCTGATACGCCCCAAGCCAGTGCAGATTTAGCATCGTATTGGGCAACGTTTTGGGTACGCAGTTGTAGCACCTTGTTTTTCATGGTGGCTTTGACGTATTCATCGATACGTTTTGGCATCCAATCTAAGAATTCTCGAACCAGTTTGTGCCAGCCATTTGGCAAGTCCATCGCGGTACCGCCGATGCGAAACCATGCTGGGTGCATACGATAACCGGTTACCGCTTCAATCACATCATACGCTTTTTGACGGTCGGCGAACATATAAAATACTGGCGTCATACCGCCTGCATCCTGAATGAAGGTACCCCAGTACAGCAAATTATTGGTGATACGGAAGAACTCACTCATCATGATACGAATGGTATTCGCGCGATCCGGCACCGTGATGCCTGCCAGTTTTTCCACTGACATGATGTAGGGTAATTCATTCATCACCCCACCAAGATAATCGATACGGTCAGTGTAAGGAATAAATGAATGCCAAGTTTGGCGTTCAGCGATTTTTTCAGCGCCGCGATGGTGATAACCAATGTCTGGAATACAGTCGATGACCTCTTCACCGTCTAGCTGAAGCACAACGCGAAAGGCACCGTGTGCCGAAGGATGGTTAGGACCCAAGTTTAGGAACATAAAGTCTTCGTCACGGCCACTACGTTTCATGCCCCACTCTTCGGGGACAAATCGTAGGTTCTCCTGCTCAAACATCTGCTTGCCTTTATCGAGATAATAAGGCGGTACTTCAGTTGCACGAGAGGCGTATTCTTTACGCAGTGGATGACCTTCCCAGTATTTTGGCAATAAAATACGGGTTAAATGGGGGTGACCATCAAAGGTAATACCAAACATATCCCACGCTTCGCGCTCATACCAGTTGGCGTTGGGCCAAATACGGGTTGCCGTAGGGATGTGCAAATCAGTTTCTTTGAGCGCCACTTTGATGCGAATGTCTGTGTTGCGCTCTAACGACATTAAGTGATAGAACACGGTGAAATCACTGTCAGGTAAGGCATTGCCATCCCTGTCTTTACGATGTTGGCGTAAGCGCTCATCAATCGCTGAAATATCCAGTAACATCACGTAAGGCTGTGGCAAGGTGCGAAGGTACAGGAGTACTTCGATGACCTGTTCACGGCTGACCCAAATAGTGGGAAAAGCGTCAAAGGTTTTTTGTACAACAAACTGCCCCTCAAACTTGCGATTTAATTCCGCAATCACTGCTGGGACATCAGTTTGTGCTTGATTATCAGTTACCGTTACCATGAGTGGCACTTTCCTCATTCACAATTATTAAGAAGGTAGTGGAATACCTTTTTTTGTTTTGAACGCAATCCGATAAGCTTTTACTTAGCGAGAATTCATCCTAAATCTATCCAGAGACTTACTCTAGCATTAATCAATGCTCTAGCATTAACCAATCTCTAGCATTAATCAATGTTATCTGGGCTGCGTAGATTTTTGACCGCAATGCGATCGGCTTGTTTACGGTCACGTTCTGGCTGCATGACAGGTTGGTAGATACCTTGGTCATTGACATGAATACCGAGTGGACGACGTTCTTTGGTAATCGATTCTTGCAGCAGCATGATGGCTTGAATCAAAGCTTCTGGACGGGGTGGGCAACCAGGGATATACACATCGACAGGAATGATTTTATCAACGCCTTGCACCACTGAATACACATCGTACATACCGCCTGAGTTGGCACAGGCACCCATTGAAATGACCCATTTAGGCTCAAGCATTTGCTCGTAGAGACGCTGAATAACAGGCGCCATTTTCATAAAGCAAGTACCTGCCACAATCATCACGTCAGCTTGGCGCGGTGACGCACGAATAACCTCAGCGCCAAAGCGCGACAAGTCATGCACGCCTGTCAATGTCGTTGCGTACTCCACATAGCAGCACGAGGTGCCAAAGTTAAATGGCCACAATGAATGCTTACGGCCCCAGTTGGCAAGGCTATGGGTCAAATCTTCTAATCGCGTCATGACGACGTTTTTATTGACTTCCTCTTCGTCAATAATTTGACGGGTTTGGTCTGGAAATCTGTCGGCATCTGGATTGGCTTTGGTTAATGTATATTTCATAATGCTCGATCACCTTGATTTTTAAAGCAGGATTTCGCTCTATATCACTACAAATGCAAACGACCTTGCAACACAGATTACAAAGTCGGATTATTATTTTACCGCGTTATTGTTTGGGTTTTGGTTCATTGCGCCAGACAACTGGGCCGGGATTTTACCAGTAGGGTCAATTTCTAACTCTTCAACACCATTAAAGCGGGTAATATCCGCCAGATTAAAGCCCGCAGGCGCAGCAGCCAAACGTTTTGGTTTAGGCTTTTTGTCAGCAGGTGACCAGTTAAGCGCCCCTAGTTTGAGCAGATAATATAGACCGATTAACAGCTCTACCACAAACAGCACAACGGTCCAAAATCCCAGCCAACCTGCTTCTCTGACCGATACCGCATAGGTATATAGATATAATGCTTCTAAGTCAAAGATAACAAAGAAGATAGCGACGATATAGAATTTTGCAGATAAACGGATTCTGGCAGAACCAGCACTGACCACACCCGACTCGAAATTTTCTTGCTTTTGAAAGCCTTTAGAAGTACCACCTAACAATCTTGGTACAACAAGCATGAAAATACAAAGTCCTATGGCTGCCAAAATAAATACAATTGCAGACCAATCAATGACTGGAATCATGAGGATACTCCTGGGCAATACGACTAACCGTTACGTAGGTTAAGCAATTCAAGTTGGGACGATATTTTTGATATTTCCACCAAGCCCGTCTGGCTCAAGCGTAATATCACAAAGACGATGGCAGATAACGTCTTAAGAACTATTTTCCTTAAGATTACCTCGTACCAGCTAACAAGCTGCCCCGCTGCACATCCATTGACCATTATTGTAATCGGTGAGTGATTGGCTAGTTACTAAACAGGCTAGTCAAATATATTGCTAAAACCACGATGAAAACCTAATATAAAGTGGCATTACATCACTTTATAAAAATGCGTATTCTAACAAAAGTAACTATATATTGCTGTTAACTGGCTAAAACACGGATAGTTTACTCATTTTATGTAAAAAATGCTAGTAGCAGGGTTCAATCTTCCGTTAATTAACCGTTAATTGAATAGCAACACTTTAGCAAAAAAACCCTGCCATAAGCAGGGTTTATCAGCCAAAAATCATTTAAATAAGGTATTTAATGAAATAGTTAAATACCTTATTGGTTAATCACATCCACGCCTTTAGGTGGCGTGAAGCTAAATTGATTACTGGCAATTGACGTATTGCGTTTCACATTAGAGAATCGAATAGTGGTGGTTTGTCCCAAATTATCATTTAATACCATCATGACAGGATTACCGCTGTTAAAAGCGATACCTAAGCTTTTAAAGTTGGCATTGCCATTTTTTGGATACAGCACATAATAATTTTTTGAGGCAATCGGCTGGGTTACATTAAAACTATTGGCGATTTTGCTAGGATCGCCTGACAAAATCAGTGCTGGGGTATCCCCTACTTGATTGCTCACGCTTTGCTTGGTCGCCTGATTTAAGTCTTTATCGTACACCCAAAGCGTATTGCCATTGGCAACAATCAGTTGCGATGCCGTACCATCGATCTGCCAACGAAACTGGTTTGGACGTTGCACAGCCATGTTACCTGAGAAATTTCTTGATGCCTTACTTAAGCCCTTACCACCCGTGCCAGAGGTGGTTTGACTAAAATTAGCGGTCATACTTTTGACATTTTTAAGTAGGTTATTTAAGTTTGTTGCCGCGCTTGCTGAGTTGGCGACAGCGGCATTGGCTGATTGCATGGCGACTGTCATCGGCATACTGGTAAGCAATAATGCTGATAATGTACCGGTGGCTAATTTACTGATAATTTTATTGGTAGATGTTGTCATGGTAGGTTCCTCATTCAATAAAAATTGTTAAAAGTTTAGAAAAAGTATTCAAAAATAATATTAGCCCAACTGGCTAATCAATCAATTAAAAATTAACAAGTTTAAGCTAAATTCGCTGACCGATATTGTCGCTAAATTTTTCTTACCCTACTAGACGCCCCATGCAATGATTGTTGTTGAAGTTGTAACAAATGTAACAATAGCTGAGTGATAAGAAAGTTTTGACTAGATAATGACTAACCACAGCCAAGCCATTGAAGACTATCCAAAACACGTTAACACGCTTGCTATAAGCAATAAAAAACCCAATAAGTGCGACTTATTGGGTTAATTTGTTTAACAACAAGCTAAATGATTATTCAGCTGCGCCTTCAACAAATACGTAGCGACGATTGAATTTACCTTTAACAGCAAATTTTACAACGCCGTCAGTTAAAGCAAATAATGTATGGTCACGACCCATACCTACACCTTCACCTGCGTGAAATTCTGTACCACGTTGACGTACAATGATGTTACCAGCAACAACTTGTTGACCGCCAAAGATTTTTACGCCAAGCATTTTTGGGTTTGAATCACGACCGTTACGGGTAGAACCTGCGGCTTTTTTATGTGCCATGTCGATGTCTCCTAGAGATTAATGTGTTTGAAATAGTCAATTAAGCAGTGATTGCTTTGATTTTTAACAAAGTATACCATTGACGGTGACCTTGTTCTTTATGGTAGTGTTTACGACGTCTGTGTTTTACAATACGTACTTTTTCGCCACGACCATGTTCTACTACTTCAGCTTCGACCACTGCACCGGCAACCACAGGTTGACCAATTTTGATATCGCTGCCATCAACGACCATTAAAACGTCTTCAATTTTGATGGTATCGCCTTTTTCAGCTTTTAGCAATTCAACTTTTAAAAATTCATCTTGAACGACGCGATGTTGTTTACCACCACTTTTGATTACTGCATACATCTTGGTTGCTCCAATAAACCCGTACACCGTGGCTACCAAGGGCGATAACACTTCTACGACGGATACACAGGGAAATATAAGGTCGCGATTTTAACGTTTTTAGTGTTTAAAATCAAGTAAAACTTCACGGATGCGGGTGCGATTTTGGCTGATAAATTATTGCGCATTTCTCAACGCAATGGATGCTGAGTAATACAAGTCGCCAATAAAAATACAGAGCAATAACTTACACAAAAAACAGCAGTATGATATGATTTTGCCGACTTTCACCACACGCCAAATTTCACGAATTTTCACTCCAAGCTTTGAGCCAACCTATGCTAGACAATCAACAATCAAATCCTACATCCACTGCTATCAATGCTGATGTCATTAAAGACAGTAACAGCACGCCTGTCACCTATCAGCAGATTCAATCTATTATCGCTGACGATTTCGAGATTATGGACAAGCAGGTGTATGGCAGTCTAAGCTCAAAAGTCAAACTGGTCATGTCGGTGAGTCAGCATGTCATCAACGCAGGCGGTAAACGTATGCGCCCCTTAATTTCGCTACTTTGCTCACGTATTTGTAACGATCAGCCATCACAAGCTACCATGCATTTAGGCGCAATCACCGAAATGCTGCATACCGCAACGTTAGTACATGACGATGTGATTGATGCGTCAGGTATGCGCCGTGGTAAGCCGACCGCGAATGCAACGTGGGATAATGCAACGGCTGTGTTGGTGGGTGACTATCTGATTGCCCGTTCATTTAATCTTTTGGTGGGTTTTGGCTCGTTGCCGTTATTGCAGTTATTCTCAGATGGCACCTGTGATATCGCTGAAGGGGAAGTATTGCAGCTACAACATCAGCATGACCCCCAAGCTACCGAAGCCGATTATATGAAAATCATCGATGGCAAAACCTCTCGGCTATTTATGATGGCAAGTCAAGGCGTGGCTATTTTGGAAAATCGCCCTGAATACAATGATGTCTTCGCCAAATTTGGTCAGCACTTTGGTAATGCCTTCCAAATCATTGATGACGTGCTCGATTTTGTCGGTGATAGTGAGGTGCTCGGCAAAAACGTGGGTGATGATATCGCTGAAGGCAAGCCAACCTTGCCGCTGATTAAAGCGCTTGAAATGACCACGGGTGATACGCATGAAAAATTGCGGATTGCCATTCAGACAGGTGAAGTGCAAGACACGGGCGAGATTATTGAGATTGTCAAAAACAGCGGCGCACTGGCGTACTGCCGTGACAAAGCGATGCAAGAAAGCGAAATTGCTAGACAAGCCGTGCTAACCTTACCTGATTCACGATATCGCCAAGGTTTACTCGATTTGATGACGCTTGCCAGCCAACGGCTTTATTAATTGTTAATAAAGGCTGTGTGGTGATCAGTTTGATGTCCAATTCGATGGGCGGTAAATAATACGTCATTAAATCGTCATACAAGTTTGCTAATTTTTTGATAGTTTTTTGATTGATACTTTTATCATTAATAATTTTGTGATTGATGGCTTTTTGATGGTTAGCTTTAAGATTATGGATGCTGTATGTCTAATACTATCCCCTCTTCATTATCAGATATTAAACAACAACTTATCGAAGATAAAGCCAAAAAAACTCAAGAACTATCGGCATTAGATACCATTCAATCACTTGCCACGATCGTCCCTGCTAACCCCACCACCATTGACATTAAATTTCGACCTTCCAAACACGCGGATTTTATGCAAGCTGCCAAGGTGCGTACCCCAAAATATAAATTCTACGTGGAAGTCGGTGGCAACCCTACCCACCCTACCATCGTACTGATTATGGGGCTAGGCGCGCAAAGCTTGGTATGGCCCAATGAATTTTGCTATGCATTAATCAATGCTGGATTTCGGGTCGTGCGATTTGACAATCGCGACATAGGCAAATCCAGCAAACTTAAGCACAAAAAACTGACCCCCGCTCATGATTCGCCTATTTATAAAGCCAAATTGCTCGGCAGATTCGGACTGGGTTTACCGCTTAAAAACCTGCAAACTCCGTATGATTTGTACGACATGGCAGAAGATGCCTATCAACTGCTCAAAATATTGGGGATCAAAAAATACTTTGTGATTGGTCAATCGATGGGCGGTATGATTGCGCAAATCATGGCGGTGCGTTATCCCCACCAAGTAGAAAAATTGGGACTATTATCCACCAGTAACAATCGACCCTTTTCGCGCCCACCCGCTATTGAAGCCATCAGGGCTTTTACCCAGCCACTACCCAAAAGCCAAGATGCTGACGCATTGAC
Source organism: Moraxella sp. CTOTU47616 (assembly GCF_032017465.1). Taxonomy (NCBI): domain Bacteria; kingdom Pseudomonadati; phylum Pseudomonadota; class Gammaproteobacteria; order Moraxellales; family Moraxellaceae; genus Moraxella; species Moraxella sp. CTOTU47616. Next base: position 66,098 of record NZ_DALZPU010000005.1, on the reverse strand, counting down.
CCAGCAGTTCGTGCAAACCATCAAGACCATCGCCAGCCCCGATTACTTTGATGAACAAGCGGCGTTCAGCAAAGCTAAAAAACTATTTAAACGACGTTTTTATCCGAAAGGCACGCAGCGGCAGTTACTGGCGATTTTGGCGACGGGGTCACTGGTCGATATTGACAAACAAATCCACCAGCCCACCCTCATCATTCATGGCAAACAAGACAAACTCATTCCATTTAGTCATGCCTATTCGCTTGCTAAGCACATTGCGCACAGTCAGTTGATACTAATTGATGAGCTTGGTCACGACATGCCACTTGCGCTCATAGAAAAACTGGCAAGCCAGTTTATCGCGCATTTTAGTTACAATGCGCCAATCAATTGATTGTGATGCGAAAATTAACTCATTGTGATGATAAGCATTTGCTCCCAGCCAACCTTTAAATCGGCTGGGATTGGCAAATCTTTTTCAAAATAGTATTTAAAACTTGCCATAAAGATAGTTGCCATCATGGTGGCTTGGTAATCAATCGCCTCCGCCGTTAAATAATCTGTCGCCTTTTGTTTTTTAGCCAGTTCAATAAAGTTTTGTTTACCCATCAAAAACATATCATGATAAAGATTGTGGTGTTGGGTGCGGATTTTCCACAGGGCAAGCATCTGTTGGCGGCGTTCAAACAGCTTTTGTGAATGATTTTCCATAATCATTTGTAGCATTTGACTATCGGCATTGAGCCTGTCCTGAAATAGCTGGCTGACTTCCTGCTTGAAATCATCAATCATCTGCCCAGCCAAATCACCCTTACCACTGTAATATTTATAAAAAGTAGCACGATTGACTTTGGCGCGCTCCAAAATTGCTTGGATAGCAATATCGTTGTAATCCTGCTCGGACAACAATATAATAAAGGCTTCACGGATGGCTTTATGGGTTTTGACAACACGTAAATCAGGTGACTTGTTACGACTTAAAGTCATGGGGAAATGTTTCCTTATTAAAAAAATCTATCAATGGCTTTGACATTTTAAAATTTTTATGTATACAAATAGGCAATAATTGTTGCTTAAACACTTAATTTGTTTAATATTGTCGGTTTCCCAATTGGATATTTTTTTTTAAAATAACCGCTGCCGATAACTGGTAGTAATTTAGCTATCCTTTAGTTATCCTAAAGTTTTGTGTCTTATCGTAAATATTGCAACAACAATGTCGCATTTATTTTATAATATTTTTTTTAAAATTCCCTATTTTTTATGAGGTTGGTATGAGATACCCAGTGTTGTTCATGGTGTCATTAGCGAGTTGTAGCTTATTAATCGGGTGTAATAAGTCAGACACAGCAGCCCAGCAACAAAGTGGCGGCGGCGGTGCAGGAGCACAGGCGCAAATGCCACCCACAATAGTCAATGTACAGCCTGTAACATTCCAAACGATTCCACTTACCAAAGAGTTATCAGGTAAAGTTGTCGCCTATCAAGAAGCCACCGTTACGCCGCAAGTATCAGGTATTATTGACCGCCAGTTGTTTCGCGAAGGCACTTTTGTCAAACAAAATCAGCCGTTATATCAAATCAATACCGATAGCTACACCAGTGTACTTGCCGGTAGTCGCGCAAGCCTTGATCAAAGTCTTGCCAGTGTCAATACCGCAAAAGCCAACTATAATAATGCCTTAGCGGTGCTAGAAACCCGCCAAGCCGAACTTGCGCTGGCTCAAACCAATTTAAACCGTCTAAAACAGCTACGTGGTACTGAAGCTATCTCCAGTCAAGAATATGACCAAGGGGCGACCGCCGTGCGTACCGCGCAAGCAGCGGTTAAAAATGCGCAGGCGCAAGTCGGGGTGGCACAAGCCAATATTGATGCTGCCCAAGCAGCGGCTCGCGGCGCACAACAATCAGTGAATAGCAACCAGCTCACCATGAGCCGTACTGTGGTTAAAGCGCCTATCAGTGGTATCACCAGTCGCTCAAATGTCAATGTCGGTGCGCTTGCCACCGCGGGCACGACGCAGATGGTAACTGTTTCTCAGCTCAATCCAATTTATGTCGATATCAGTCAGTCAGCCGCCGAGTTATTGGCGCTTCGTCAGCAATTTGCGGCTGGTAAACTTAGCACACCGCGTACCGCACAGGTTCAGTTAAAGCTCGCCGATGGCTCAACCTACCCGATGGTGGGGCAACTTCGCTTTGAAGAAGCTAAAGTGGATAGTACCACAGGCACGGTCAATCTGCGTGCGGTATTTAGCAATGATAACTTTGTGCTGTTGCCAGGGATGATGGTGAATGCCCAGTTGATTCAAGGTATTATCAATAATGCCGTATTATTACCACAAAGTGCCATTAATCGTACAGCCAAAGGTGAATCAACCGTGTATGTGGTTGACGCCAATAATAAAATCCAATTACGCCCAGTTACGGTTCAAGGCACGCACCAAGGTCAATGGATTGTCACTAGCGGTCTAAAACAAGGTGAGCAAGTGGTGATGGTTGGCGGCGCCAAAGTCAAACCAGATCAGCAAGTCAAAGCCATGCCTTATGTGGCATCGCAACCAGCCTCAACCGCGGTACCGACCAATGCATCTACCACGACGACCACCAAGACGACCGTAACAAATAGCTCAACTACCGCCAAAACTGCGCAACCATAAGCACGGGAGATATCATGTCACGCTTTTTTATTGATAGACCCATCTTTGCTTGGGTGATTGCCATGCTCATCATGCTGATGGGTATCTTAGCAATTTTTAAATTACCGATTGAGCAGTACCCACGTATTGCCCCACCTACCATTAGTATCTCAGCAACTTATCCAGGTGCCGCTGCCCAAACCATTGAAGACTCCGTCACGCAGGTGATTGAACAAAAAATGAAAGGGCTTGATGGATTGATGTATATGTCCTCAAGTTCATCATCAAGTGGCGCTGCGCAAATTACCTTGACCTTTGAGAACGGGACAGATCCCGATACGGCACAAGTCCAAGTCCAAAACAAACTGCAATCTGCCATGAGTTCGCTACCAGAGATGGTGCAGCGCATGGGGGTCAACGTCAATAAGTCCACGAGTGGCTTCTTGATGGTACTGGCGATGACATCTGAAGATGGCAGTATGGATCGTGCCGATATTGCCGATTATCTCAACTCCAACGTGGTTGACCAGATCAGCCGTGTCGAGGGTGTGGGTAACGTCAATGTGTTTGGCTCTGCGTATGCCATGCGTATTTGGTTAGACCCTGAAAAACTGCGTACCTATGGTTTAATACCCTCGGATATCACCAGCGCAATTCAAGCGCAAAACGCGCAAGTATCAGCCGGTCAGCTAGGACAAACGCCGACTGACGAAGCCCGTCAAGCCATTAATGCCACAGTGACCGTGCAAAGTTACTTACAAACCCCAGAGCAATTTCGTAATATTTTGCTTAAAAGTAATACAGATGGTGCGCAAATTCGCTTGGGTGATGTCGCCAAAGTGGAAATTGGTAGTGAAAGCTACAGCGAGATTGCCCGCTACAATGGCAAGGATGCGGCAGGTATCGGTATCTCACTGTCATCTGGCGCCAATGCTTTAAGCACACGTAACGCCGTAGAAGCCAAACTCAAAGAGCTTGAACCTAATTTTCCTGCGGGCTTAAAAGCCTCGGTTGCTTATGACACCACGCCATTTGTACGTTTGTCGATTGAGGAAGTAGTCAGAACACTTGCTGAAGCGATTGCGCTGGTATTCTTAGTGATGTTCTTGTTTTTACAAAGCTGGCGCGCAACGATTATTCCTACGTTGGCAGTACCTGTGGTAATACTGGGTACGTTTGGTATTTTGTACGCATTTGGCTATACCATCAATGTGTTGACGCTGTTTGCCATGGTGTTATCCATCGGTCTATTAGTCGATGACGCGATTGTCGTGGTCGAAAACGTTGAGCGTTTGCTGGAAGAAAATCCAGACATGACGCCACTGGAAGCCACCCGTGAATCGATGCGCGAAATCAGTAAAGTGGTGATTGGTATTGCCTTGATTTTGTCGGCGGTATTTTTACCGATGGCATTCTTTGGCGGCTCAACTGGGGTGATTTATCGCCAGTTCTCCGTGACGCTTATCAGCAGTATGGTACTATCCGCCTTAGTTGCGTTGATTTTCACCCCTGCCCTATGTGTGACTATCCTCAAACGCACTAAAGCCCATGACAAACACAGCGGGCATCAGACCGGTTTCTTTGGCGCATTTAACCGTATGTTTATGCGTCTTAGTAAAGGCTATGAAAGCTTTGTGGGTCGCAGTATCAAAATGCGCTGGCTATATATGATTCCTTATGCCTTGGTGATTGCGGCATTGGTGTTCTTATTTACCCGTATTCCAAGTTCGTTTATTCCTGAAGAAGACCAAGGTGTGCTGTTTACATTGGTGCAACTGCCTGCCGGTAGTACCCAAAATCAAACGCAAGCGGTTATCGAAAAGGTCAACGCCTATTATAAAACCCAAGAAAAAGACCTTGTGCAGTCTGTATTTACAATCAATGGCTTTAGTTTTGCCGGTCAAGGGCAAAATATGGGAATGGCATTTGTGCGCTTAAAAGATTGGGATGAGCGCCCTGGTAAAGAAAATACCGCGCAATCGATTGCCAAACGTGCCATGGGTTATTTTATGACCCAAGTGAATGAAGCCCAAGTATATGCCATTTCACCGCCTGCAATTCAAGGTTTGGGTACGGCAACGGGTTTTGATCTGCAGCTACAAGACTCAGGCAACCTAGGTCACGAAGGCTTATTGCAAGCCCGTAACATGCTACTGGGCATGGCGGCGCAAAATAAACAAGTCAGTGGCGTGCGTCCAAATGGACAAGAAGATTCACCCCAATACAAAGTCAACGTCAATTATGATTCTGCTGCGGCTATGGGTGTCGCGCCGAGCGTGATTAACAGTGTTCTTAGTACCGCTTGGGGTAGTAGCTACGTCAATGACTTTATGGATCGTGGTCGTATCAAAAAAGTGTATATGCAAGGTGAAGCTGAGAGCCGTACCACCCCAGAGGACATCAACAAATGGTATGTACGTAACAGTGACAATCAGATGATTCCGTTTAGCTCGTTTGCCACCGGTGAATGGCAGTATGGTTCGCCTACGCTAACGCGTTATAACAGCTTGTCATCGATGAACTTACAAGGTAACGCAGCGCCAGGACTTAGTACCGGTCAAGCGATGACGGCGATGGAACAAATGATTGCCAAACTGCCAAAAGGCATCAGTTATGAATGGACAGGTTTATCATTAGAAGAGAAAAAATCTGGCGCGCAAGCACCGATGCTGTACGCGATTTCGATTTTCGTGGTGTTCTTATGTTTAGCCGCGCTGTATGAAAGCTGGTCAATTCCCTTTGCAGTGCTGCTTGTTGTGCCACTTGGGGTATTGGGTGCTGCGCTGTTTACCGGTTTACGCGGGCTTTCAAACGATATTTATTTGCAAGTGGGTCTACTGACCGTTGTCGGTTTATCAGCCAAAAATGCGATTTTGATTATTGAATTTGCCAAAGAACGACAAGATTTGGGACATAATCTATATGACTCGGTTACGGTCGCTGCTCGCCAACGCTTACGCCCGATTATCATGACATCATTGGCGTTTGGTATTGGTGTGGTACCCTTATTCTTGGCAACGGGCGCAGGCTCAGGTAGCCAAAATGCGATTGGTACAAGTGTGTTAGGCGGCGTGGTCAGTGCAACTATCCTAGGGGTGTTCTTTATCCCAATGTTCTATGTGTGGATACGCTCACTGATTAAAGGTAACAAACCGCACCACCCCAATGATGGCAATGACGGCAACGTTGGTGACTTACAACCTGTATCACCTTACTCACCTAATCCTGCTGAACCTGTCGCTGTCACACAGCCCACACAGGTGAGTATCTATAAGCCTGAGGACAGTTCACAATCAAACCATCAATAAGACATAAATGGGTAAACATTTTACCCATTTAATCTTTTACAATAACAAAGACATTATGTTTATACAGGTAAGTTATATGAATTCTACCTTTCGCCTCGTACCCCTGACCGCTATAGTAGCCACCCTACTATCGCTCAGCGCTTGTCAAACCATTCCAAAAGCCAAAACTGAGCCTGTCGTGGCGCAGCCGCATATCGCAATTAATCAGCCTTATGAAACCTATGACAGTCAGACTGTTAGCGGCACCAATCAGCCGAGTATCGCGTCTCAGCGTTGGCAGGATTTTTATAGTGATGCCAAGCTAAAACAACTGATTCAATTGGGTTTAGACAACAACAAAGACATCAGTGCCACGATTTTGGCAATTCAAAAAGCCCGCGCACAATACCAAATCCAAGACATCGCCGATGTGCCCACTATCAATAGTTCTGGCTCATATTCTTACGGTGCAACAAACTCAAGAGATGCCAATCCTAGTAGTACTTACAATGTCGGTCTGGCAATGTCAAGTTACGAGTTTGACTTTTGGGGACGTATTGCGAGCCTCAAAGATGCCGCCTTACAAAACTATCTTGCGACCACTGCTGCCAAAGATGCCGCGCAAATTAGCTTGATTAGTAACATTGCGCAAAGCTATGTGGCCTACAGCTATAATCTGGCACAACTGCAACTTGCCAAACAAACCTTAGCCACACGCCAAGATTCACTTCGCATTAACCAGCTGCGTTTTAAAGCAGGTCTTGATTCGCAGCTAAGTACCGTACAAGCCCAAGCGGCGGTTGAAGCTGCCAAAGTGTCTATCGCCCAAGCACAAACTAATTTGTTGACCAACCAAAATGCCCTGCGCTATTTAGTAGGTGCCCCGGTGGATAATAGCCTACTACCCGCAGCGGCCATTAGTAGCATCACCAATAATCGTATTTTTGGCACGGGCTTACCCAGTGATTTGTTATTGTATCGTCCTGATTTGCGTCAAGCGGAATATAACTTAAAAGCCGCAGGCGCAAATATTAACGCCGCGCGCGCTGCGTTTTATCCAACCATTAGCCTATCGGGCAATGTGGGTGCTGCCAGCTCAAGCTTAGGCGATTTGTTTAAAACAGGCGCATTTAGCTGGGGTTTTGGACCGAGCGTGAGCTTGCCGATTTTTGATGCAGGTCTACGTAAGGCCAACTACCAAGTGAGTGAAATCGAGCAACAACAAGCGCTAAATACTTATGAAAAAGCGATTCAAACCGCTTTTAAAGAAGTCAATGACGTATTTGCCAATCGCGCAACGTTAAATCAGCAGTTGACCGCGTACAACCAGTCGCTTGCTGCTAACCAAAAATACTATCAAATTGTTCAAGCGCGCTTCAAAGCAGGTTTAGACAATTATTTGGGCGTATTAGATGCACAGCGTTCGATTTACAGCAGCCAACAAAGTATTCTAAATACCAAGCAGTCGCAATTGCTCAGTCAAATTCAGCTATACCAAGTTTTAGGTGGCGGGGTGAGTCGCGATGTACCGCTCGAAACACCCACAGAAAAACATACGAATTTCAGCACCAAGTTGTCACAGGTTGCCAACAATGCCCAGCAAAAAATTACTGATGCAGCCCATCAGCCTGCCCAAGTGACTACTAAAACAACCTCAACAACGACCACCACAACCACAGTCCAACCCTAATACATTAGACCTAGCTCATTAGAGCTAGTGCATTAGATTAGCCGTAAGCTGTTATAGTAAAAAACCCACATCACTGTGGGTTTTTTATGGGTTTTTTACTATAAATGGCTGTTTTAAAATGCATAACTGGCGATGCCATGCGCGATGAGCTTTCCTTCATCATTGACCAACATCATCCGCGTGGTACAGCCTTTTCGTCCCATACGAATCACTTCGGCTGTAACCATAAACTCATAGCCGCGCCCAGGGGCTAGATAATCAACACGCAAATCGACGGTTGCCATGCGTTTGATTTTTTTGGTCTGCTCTTCAAATGTGCCTTGGTCACGACGATAGATTTCAAGCATGCCTTCAAGCCCGCCTATGGTATCTAATAGCGTCGCCGTCATACCGCCATGCAAAATCTCAAAATTTGGATTGCCGATGAGGGCGGGATTGGACTTGACCTTACCATATACTTTGCCATCTTCATAATGATAGGTAGTAAAGGTATGCGCCACAAATGGGCTTTGGGACATGATGTTGGCGAGCTGCTGCCCTAGCACATCAATACTAGGTTTGCTGATGGCGTGATGCTCACTGTCTTCATTGAGCTGCAATTGCGACTCGTTTGCCAAATCAGAATGCTCGTCATTTTCTTTAGACATCGTGTCAGCCATGTTAGTGCTATCAGTCGATGACTGAGCGGCTAATTGATTGGCATTTACAGGGTTTAAACTCACGGCGCCCTCCATGCGTAAGTAGATTGTGTTAAGATAGCTTTTTAAAAAATGATCATTCTAGCAAATTTTGCTTATTTATCCTTATACAATTTCTGCGTTACTTGATAATAAGTGTCACTCGATAATAAGAGGTTTTTATGAGTTATATTTTTAATCGTTCATTCCCCAATACTCGCTTACGTCGCCTACGTTACAACGATAATGTCCGCGCCATGGTGCAAGAAACCAGCATTGAACCCAAGCATCTGATTGCGCCCGTGTTTGTCATTGAGGGTAAACAGCAGCGCCAAGCTGTGGCAAGCATGCCAGGCGTTGAGCGTTTGAGCGTAGACTTGCTAATTGAGTATGCTAAGCAACTACTCAGTCTAGGCGTCACCACCATTGATTTATTCCCTGTCATTAGCCCAAGCCTCAAATCGCTACAGGCTGAACACGCCTATGATGAGAACGGTCTTGCCTGCACTGCTATCAAAGCAATTAAAGACGCCCTACCTGAGATGGTAGTGATGACCGATGTGGCGCTCGACCCCTATACCACCCATGGTCAAGACGGTATTGTCGATGACAATGGCTACGTGCTCAATGACATCACCGTTGACATCCTCGCCAAACAAGCCCTGAGCCACGCCCGTGCAGGCGCAGACATCATCTCACCAAGCGATATGATGGATGGTCGTATTGCCGCGCTACGCCAAGCATTGGATGGAGAAAATTTTATTAATACCGCCATCATGGCGTATTCTGCCAAATACGCGTCTGCGTATTATGGACCGTTTCGTGATGCCGTCGGCAGCGCAGGCAACCTTAAAGGCGGACACAAAAAACAATACCAAATGGATTTTGGTAATCGCGCTGAAGCACTGCATGAAGTCGCCCTCGACATCCAAGAAGGCGCGGACATGGTAATGGTGAAGCCAGGTCAGCCCTACCTTGATTTGGTACGCGAAGTCAAAGACACGTTTGGCGTGCCGACTTATGCGTATCAAGTATCAGGTGAATATGCCATGCACATGGCGGCGATACAAAACGGCTGGTTAAGCAAGGACGTTATTTTAGAATCACTGTTAGGGTTTCGCCGTGCAGGTGCCGACGGCATCTTAACTTATTTTGCAATGACAGCTGCCCAAAAGCTCAATCAATAATATCTTAAAATTTGAGTAAAACTAAAGGTGACACTGGCTTATCAATCCGTGTCGCCTTTTTTGATGTTACATTTATTAACTTAAAAGCATCGAGCGCTATAACGAGCCCTATAAAAAATTACTTAATGTCATAGAGAATAACAAATCTGTTAACTTTAATTATTTTTTTACCCATTTATTTACTAAATAGAAACTTAGTTTATCCCTCAATCTCATGCACAATAAGCTAAAGCAAAAATACACACTCTTATTTACCCCTATTGACTAAGCTTACTAATTTTGGACGAGCCATTTTTAGCGTTTTGCAATAAATAATTGATTACTTTTTGGCATTATATTTTTGAAAAAAATAAGCAGATAATGCGGTTAATAACAAATAAAAGACGAGCGTGGTATCTGCTAGCTGATTAATCGAGGATAAGATGATGAGTAATGAACCAATTGCTAATAGTTCGATTGCTAATAGCCCAATCAAAAACGCCATGATGGCAGTGGCTATGATGTCATTTTTGGCACTCAGCTTTAAACTTTCCGCTGATTTGACAACGGATACTCAGCCAGCGATAAGTCCGACTGATGCGGTTGTCAGTACCTTAAATCAGCCGAGCCAACAGGTGGTATTGTCTACTCATAATTAATATATTGTTATTAGTTCAATCAATAGAAGATGCGATGCCGCATCTTTTTTTATGCCACTCATTGACAACCACTGGCTTAGCTATTTTTGCACGGATTATTTCTCAAAATTTTACCGCCAACTATGTCCTCATCTTTTGCGCTTTAGACTATAATAGTCGATTGTCCATTTTTTACTGAGCAACTTTTATTAACGGTGGAAGCGACTATGAGCCAATTAAACCCTCGCCAACAAGAAGCCATGCAATATGTCTCTGGACCCTTGCTGGTACTGGCAGGTGCAGGTTCGGGTAAGACATCGGTGATTACCCGTAAAATCGCTTATCTGATTGAAGAATGTCAAATGCCAGCCGGGCGTATCACCGCGGTCACCTTTACCAACAAAGCGGCTCGCGAGATGAAAGCCCGTGTGCAAAAATTATTACCGAGTGACAAAACCAAAGGCTTAACTGTCTCGACTTTTCACCAATTTGGCTTGCAGTTTTTACGTTACGAGTTATTGCATACGCCGCTTAAAGGCAATTTTTCCATCATGGATGCCGAAGATAGCAAGCGGCTGTTGATGGATTTGATGGTGCGAGACAACATGAGCGGTGCTGAGAGCCGCGAATTGGTTGGTAAAGCTATCAAAATGATATCCGATTGGAAAAACGATCTCATCCCCCCTGAAAAGGCAGCGGATACGTTGACTGACCCTGAAGATATGCTATTTGCAACGCTGTATCAACTCTACGAGCGTAACCTACGTGCCTACAATGCGGTGGATTTTGATGACTTAATTGTTATGCCGACACGGCTGTTGCAAGAAAATACCCAAGTACGTGACAAATGGCAAAATCGCATACGCTATCTATTAGTAGATGAATATCAAGACACCAATACCGCGCAATATGAATTGATTAAACTGCTCGTTGGCGTGCAGCCGCGTTTTACGGTGGTGGGTGATGATGACCAATCCATCTATGCGTGGCGTGGGGCAAAACCTGAAAACATGGCACTGCTGCAAGAGGATTTTCCCAAATTAAAAGTGGTTAAACTTGAGCAAAACTATCGCTCTACGTCGCGTATTTTGCACGCTGCCAACTCAGTGATTACCAATAATGAGCATTTATTTGAAAAAAAATTATGGTCAGATAAAGGGCATGGCGAGCTGATTCGCATCATTAATTGCCGTAACGATGATGATGAAGCAGAGCGCGTTGCCAAAGAAATCATCACCCACAAACTTCGCAACGCCAATGAATGGCAAGATTATGCGGTACTGTATCGTAGTAACTTTCAGGCGCGTATGTTGGAAGCTCAGCTACGTCAGCTGCAAATTCCTTATAAGTTATCAGGCGGCACGTCGTTCTTTGCCCGTAGTGAAATCAAAGACATCATGAGCTATTTGCGCTTGATTCTAAATCCTGAAGATGACAGTGCCTTTTTACGCATTATCAATACCCCAAAACGTGGGCTTGGACCTGCCAGCCTTGAAAAGCTCGGATTATTTGCCCAAGAACACCAAGTCTCGCTCTTGATGGCAAGTGGTCATAGTGGACTGACGCATGTATTACCCAAAAAAGCCAGTGGCGAGCTTAAAGAATTTGCTGATTTTATTGAGCGTTATACCCAAGAGCTATACCAGCATCCCGACCCTGTGCCGCTGGTCAAGCAAATGATTGATGAAACTGGCTATATCGATTTGGTACGAAGCGAAGCAAAAACCCCGCAGCAAGAAAAAATTCGTATTGATAATATCGAAACCCTATACGCCAGTATCCAAAACTTGATTAACCGCGCCGATGATGACAATGATCGCACCATTGACGCGGTGATTCGTAAGCTTGTATTACTTGATATGCTAGAGCAGCAGCAAGAAGAGGAAAATACCAATAAAGTCAATCTGATGACGCTACACGCCGCTAAAGGGCTTGAGTTTGATTATGTCTATATCATGGGACTTGAAGAAGAGTTATTACCGCATAAAAACTCCATTATTGCTGAATCCATCGAGGAAGAACGACGTTTGATGTACGTGGGGATTACCCGTGCCCGTAAAGAGCTGACCATGACGATGGCTGCACAGCGCCGTGCAGGCGGGCAAATGAAAACCACCACCCCTAGCCGATTTATCGACGAGTTGCCGACAGAACATATCGATGCCCCTGGCATGAAAAAATCAGCGGCAGCGCATCAACCCAAGAAAACCGCAGAGGATTATTTGGCCAATATTCAGGCGTTACTCAAAAGCAAAGCTGCCAAATAATTAATTGATAAAAAAAACGGCATAGCAGAAAAGGCGTAAAAAAAGGGCAAAAAAGGTAACTTTAAGCCCTTTTTTTATTGCAAAACAGCCTGTATGACAAATATTTAATCCAATCACCCAAGTAAATGTAACTAAATATTTCTTAGAAAACAGGTGTTTGATAGGAGATGTAACAAAAAATTTCAAATAGGTAGCTTAGTTACCTTTTTGGCAAATTTCATTTCATAACTTAACGTCCGACCTGTTAAACACAGACAGTAATCTAAATTTATTTTGCTATGATGGCTTTAACAAAACAAGCAGGGCAATATTTGAATTCCACAGATTCAAATTAACTTAACTAATAATTTTACATGGCTTGTTGTGATGATTTTCAAAAAACTTCTAAAGGAGAAGACGATGAAAACTTTAAATAAAACCCTTTTAGCCTTAATTGCAGGTACAGTTGTGACTGCAGGTGCAAACGCTGCCCTTTATCAAACCAATACTGTGGGTTACGCAGGTCAACCCTATGTCGGTGTAAAAGCGGGTCAATTTAATACTGATGCTGACCGTTTTGATGCTGACAACCAAACGGCTTATGGTGTGTATGCAGGTTATAATTTTACCCCTAACTTTGGTGCAGAAGTTGAATATGTAGACTCTTCAAAAGAAGATCTAAAATATCGCGGTACGAAAGTAGGTGAAATTAGCACTAACACGACGGGTTTATATGGTACTTATAAATATCAATTTCCAGCATCGAATGTTTATGCTAAAGGTAAACTAGGTATTGCGCAAACCCAAGTTGATTTTGGTGATGATAAATATGACAAGTCGGGTCTTGCAGGTGGTGTCGGTTTCGGTTATAACCTTTCGCCAAATGCATCTGTAGAAGCTGAATATACGCGTCTGCCTTCAGTTGACGTAACAAACAATGTTTCAGTTGACTCAGACTTAGTCACTGTCGGTGCTCACTATAAATTCTAATTGAATTCATAGATGAACACTTGATATCAATACAAAAGAGTAGCTTATGGCTGCTCTTTTTTTTGGTTTCTTTTTTTGGTCAAAAAAACTTACTTTGGTATTCGCTCAGTATCGTGTCATTTAGGTTTATAATATAGTAGTTTTTTACAATTTTTTATAAATTCAAGATAAGTTGGTAAGCATGAAGCAAGTACAAGTCAAGATTTTAAGCCCTAAAATTGGTAATGATGATAAATTTCCCCTACCTCATCGGGCGACAGACGGCTCGGCGGGTATAGATTTGCGCGCTTGTATCGATGAGCCTATCACCATAAAAGCTGGTGAAAGCCAGTTGATTGGTACAGGACTCGCCATCTACATCCAAGACCCGGATTATGTCGGTTTTATCATGCCGCGCTCAGGGCTGGGACATAAGCATGGCATTGTACTGGGTAATCTGACGGGTGTGATTGATGCGGATTACCAAGGCGAATTAATGGTCTCTATCTGGAACCGTAGTCAAACCGATTATGTGTTACAACCTAGCGAGAAAATGGCGCAGTACTTGGTCGTGCCGATTGCGCGTCCGACTTTTGAGATTGTAGCGGAGTTTTCTGATATCAGTGTACGCGGTGAAGGCGGCTTTGGCTCAACGGGAACCCATTAATTGTTACCGTTTTCTCATTTTTTTTTAACAATTTATAACAGAGTATTTAATTATTTTGCCAAATTTCAATGCTATGATTTTGGTAGTATAAAATCAGTTAGATGTTTTTTTTATGAATACTCTGTTTATTCATCCTTTTTTTCCGCAAAAATCCCTTTTTAAAGCTTACGATATTCGTGGTGATGTCACCTTATTTACTGATGATTTTGTCTGGTCATTGGCAAGGGCGTTTGCCGAGCTTTTTTTATATGCTCACCAAACCGCGGCAACAACGCCAACGTTAGCGGCGCCCAAACCGACGGTTATCATCGGTTATGATGCTCGCCACCAAAGCCAAGAAATTGCCAAATATATCGCCTATGCTTGCCAGCAAGCCGGTTTAGTGGTTCAGTGGTTGGGATTGACAACCACACCGATGATGGCGTTTATGGCTCAGCAATTTTCGGGTAATGGGCTGATGGTCACCGCCAGTCATTCGCAAAAACATATCAATGGCATTAAATGGCTTATCAATCATGAGTCGCCAAGCGGTGATGATGTGCAGCAGCTTTATGAGGCTTTAATTGGCTACAAAGCCATCGTGCCTGATGACAGGCTTATTGATGCCATCAGGCAAACTACTTATTCAACGCCCAAAGATTTTTTTGCAGCTTATATCCAAGCTATCCAGCAGGCTTTTACTCACATCAATCAAGCTAAGCGCACTCAAACTACCTATTTTCATGCCCCACAGCAAATTGTCATCGACTGTATGCATGGTGCGACCAGTGATTTTGCAGAGGCTCTATTTAGCCAGCTTGGCTATTGTTGCATCATGCTAAATGCTTCTCCTGATGGCAATTTCCCCCAAGGTAACCCAGACCCAACGCAGTCCAATCGCTTGACACAATTAGCTCACACAGTCAAAGCTACAGGCTCAGATATTGGCTTGGCTTTTGATGGCGATGGCGATCGGGTGATGGTAATTGATGCACAGGGTCAGATGATTAGCCCTGACAATTTGCTTTACCTACTCTCTCGCATTGCCATTGAAGAATTGCCCAGTACGTATACATCAACTGATAAAAAAGTCATTTTTGATGTCAAATGCTCGCATCACGTACCCAATCTCATCGCTTCGCATGGCGCCGCCCCGATAATGACCAAAACTGGCAGTAGCTTGATGCGAAAGTCGCTACAAAACAAATCAGACAACGCGATTTTTGCAGGTGAGTTATCAGGGCATTTTATTTTTAACGATGGCTATTTTGTGCTACATGACGACGCCATGTACGCGGCTGCCCGCTTGCTCAATTGGCTAAGCCATCAGCCTATCAGCCTTAACGATATCTTAGCGAGTTTGCCCACTTGCATTAGTACGGCGGATATGTACCTACCTATCGCGGATAACCATTATGGTCAAACCGTGATTGCTCGTATCACGGCACTGGGTAAAAAGCCGTTTAAACGGTTAAAATCTTCATTTGCGGTCAAAAATGTCAATACGATTGATGGGTTACGCTTGGATTTTGCGGAGGGATTTGGTATTTTACGCAAGTCAAATACGGGCAGTTTTTTGACCGTGCGTTTTTCTGCCAATGACGTCGCCGAGCTGCGGCATATTCAATCTATTTTTGTTGACTTATGTCGTACGATTGATGAAAACCTTGCCGAACAAGTCGCACAAATTCAGCCTGTATAAACACCGCTTGTAAAATCGCATTTTAAAAAACGTCTCTAGCAAAATTATATAAGGATTTGAAATGGCATTAGATCTTGAGCAAGCCATGCATACCGCTGACGTGTTGACCGAAGCACTACCCTACATCCAGCGTTTTGAAGGTAAAGTGATGGTAGTCAAATACGGCGGCAATGCAATGACTGATCCGATATTAGAGAGTTCTTTTGCCAGAGATATCGTCATGTTAAAAACCGTAGGCATTCATCCTGTGGTCGTCCATGGCGGCGGTCCACAAGTCGATAACTTGCTTAAAGAATTGGGGCGCAGCTCTGACCGCATTGATGGCATGCGAGTGACCGACAAAGCTACCATGGATGTGGTGGAAATGGTACTTGGTGGTAGCGTCAACAAATCTATCGTCAATCTCATCAACAAACACGGTGGCCGTGCTATTGGCTTAACCGGTAAAGATGCCAGTCTCATTCGCGCTAAAAAATTACCCATGAGCAAAACGGATGAACAAGGCAACCAACAACAAATTGATTTGGGATTTGTGGGTGATGTGGTCAGCATCAATCGTGATGTGATTGATTTGATGATTGCCTCTAACTTTATTCCTGTCATCGCACCGCTTGGCGTGGATGATGAAGGCAATACTTACAATATCAATGCCGATGTGGTGGCGGGGAAAGTCGCTGAGTTCATGCTCGCGGAAAAACTGATTTTGCTCACCAACATCAAAGGGGTGCTTGATAAAGAAGGCAATGTTGCCACTGGACTTACCCCTGCCAAAGTTGATGAGATGATTGCCGATGGCACTATCTCTGGCGGTATGATTCCAAAAATCAGCTATGCCCTAGAAGCAGTAAAAAACGGGGTAAAAAGTGCGGTGATTGTCGATGGTCGTGTCCCGCATGCGACATTGCTAGAGGTCTTTACCGATAAAGGCGTTGGCACCCTCATTAGCCGCCATCCTTGAAGTAGCTTTTGCGTCACTTATGTTTTTGGGTTGCTTTTGGTTTAATAAACCGCTGATTCAAGCGGTTTTTTTTCGCTCACGATATTGGTCAAATATTGTGCTTATTAGCAATATTACCTCTCTCAACAATAATCGCCCAGTTGCGCTAATCTTTATACCAACGATAGGATATATTTTAGTATTACAACACAAATGTAGTTGGTATTTTTTCTAATATTGACTATCATGACTATTTTAATTTGCAAATTTATATAATGTTGCAAGCGGCTGTAGTGGATAATAGCAATTATTTGAAGTTGATATTCACGTATCACTTACCAAGGACTATTGGGATGTCGCAAAAATACTTTATGGCTTATTGTAGTGAGATAACGCTAACTGCAGCGTTAAATCAACATACGTTTACCCACATTCTGAACCAGTCGATTAAAAATAATACCCGCTCTGGTATCACTGGTTTTTTGCTGTACGATGCCGGTAAGTTTTTTCAGTATTATGAAGGCGATGAGTTAGCGTGTGCAAACTTACTTCATGCTTTAAAACAAGATAATCGCCACACCCATATCAAAATCATTGGTCAAGGCTATATTTCAAACGCCGTATTTGACAACTGGTTTATGGGTTGTTTTGATTTATCCAAGCATTCCTATCTCTTTAAACACCATGCTTTTATCGAATCATTTGATGTCTATAGTTGGTGTATGCAAGAAGTCGTCAAGCTGATTGATATCATGTCAGAGCAAAGAATCACTTACATCACGCCGCAAAAACCTATCAAATCACTGTTTAGTAAACGCTTTATGCGTATTCGAAATTTCACCCTGCCGTTTCAAGGTTAGTGGCTAATGTCAAATCTACTAAATCGGGAAATTAAGTTAGCTATCACGCTTTATGATACTCATGGGTTTAAAAAGGCACGAGTGTCGACCATAAAAATAAATTTTTATAGATTGCTTTCAAAGTGAGCTGAATTCATTGCATTTTTTAATTGCTGTTCTAATTCAAAAATCCTTTGAGATTTAATTATTAATCCTAAATTATTAGGAATAGTTGACCTAGAAATTGGAACTTGTCTAGTAGGTATACTAACAACCTCAATTTCGCCAGTTACAGAATGCTGAGGTCCTGCATATAAAACTCCTAATAGGTATGCTCTAGTTCCAACAAACAGTTCACCTTTTCTATCTGAAAAGCTACCCTTATTATAAATTAAGACAGGTGAGCCACTTGAACCTGGAAATGCGGCAATATCAGCCATAAACTCCTTTTTACCACAATAATCTTTATTAGGGTGAGTTGCTGTGATACCTCTTCTTAAAATAGGTTTATTATTATACTCATCCCATAATCCATTTGGATAACCTATCATTATTAAATCTTCTAAAGCATCAAATTCTTTCATCTCTTCTAAATTTGGAATAAACTCAGGGGTAAATGGTTTAAAAAATACTTGCTTATTTTTAGAATTTAAAAAATTAAGTATCGGTGCTATTGGAAAACAGCACAAATCCACTTCGTCATCTTTATGTTTAATCCACTTCTTTTCAAAATCTTCAACTTCAAAATAAATTTTTTCAGCATCTATGGGATTACCATTTGAATCTGCGGCAGTAAAAAGAAATTTACCTTTTACACTATCCTCAATTACATGTTTGTTAGTTACTATTACAGGTATAATGCTTTGAGTAGATTCATCATGGCGAAAAGCAAAGAAAAACCCTGTGCCTGTTGAAACGCCTCCAGTTGAGTTAGCTGATTCAATTCTAATTGTAGTATAGAGCATCTGTTCAGAAGTGGTTAAATCCATTTTAAAAATCCATTATTTATGTTTTGTAATTGATGTTATTTATAATTATAAGTAAAAATTATTATTAGTTGGCTGCTAAAATGGATATTAAATACAAATTAAAGCTAATAAAATATAATATTTTCAATAATTTATAACGGATAAATATGGCAAACCGATAAGCCGGGTTCTGTCTAGGACGAACATTCATCTAGGCGTATCGTTACCAATACGCTCAAGCAACCTACCCGTGTCCAACGCGGGCAACGCCATACGGACACCTATTTGGTCTTGCTACGAGTGGAGTTTACCTTGCCATGAACTGTTACCAGTCATGCGGTGGGCTCTTACCCCACCCTTTCACCCTTACCTTATTGCTAAGGCGGTCTACTCTCTGCTGCACTTGTCGTAGGCTTACGCCCCCCAGCCGTTAGCTGGCACTCTGCCCTGTGTAGCCCGGACTTTCCTCCCCTTACCCACTGTAAACAGGGGTAAGCAGCGTTCGTCTGGTCTGCCAAGGCAAGCATTATAACAGGCTTTATCTATTTAGTCACGGTCAGCAGGCAGCGCATAGGTACCTACTGCATGCGCCACAGGTCTGTCATCACCTTCTGAGTAAATCAATACATCGCCTACTGCAAGCGTGCGCCCAACTTTGATAAGCTGGCATTTGGCGATAAGGTTGGCTTGTGCAGAGGGTTTTCGCAGAAAAGACACGTTAAGATTGGTAGTCACTGCCAATGGGACGATACCAATTTCGCCCAAAATAGCCACATATAGCGCAACATCAGCCACTTTCATCATCACAGGCCCTGATACCGTGCCACCCGGTCGTAACTCATCATCACCGATAGGATGGGATACAATGGCTTGACCGTTACCCACCGATTCGATGTGGCAGTTGGCTTGGGGGAAAGATTGCTTCAGAAAAGCACTCAGTTCTGCTTTATTGGCGGGCATAGACATTCCTTATCTACAATAGCTTTGTTAAAAATCGACGTGGTGAAAAATAGCGGTTATAAAAATTTATTGGCTGGTTTTAGTTTGGGTGATGCGCTCAAATTTAAGCATCAACTGCGCTGGCGTCTCCAAATAGTTGGGATCTTTGGGGATACAATCAGGTACGGGACAAAATAGCGAACACTGCGGCTCATCAAAATGACCGACACACTCGGTACACAGCGCAGGGTCAATTTCATAAATCAGCTCGCCCACATAAATTGCATCGTTGGGGCAAAGTGGCTCGCAGACATCGCAGTTGATACATTCATCAGTGATTATTAATGCCATAGCTTTTAAAACGTTTACTAAGAAACGTTTATTTTACCACGACTTACCAACCCTGTTGTTTTTTTCGTTCAAATGCCTCTTCGACACACGGCGGTACAAATTTACTCACATCACCCTCTAATTTGCCAATTTCGCGCACCAGCGTTGAGGAGATAAAAGAATATTGCTGCGATGGGGTCAAAAACACCGCTTCAAAGTTTGGGTCTAGTTCACGATTGAGATTGGCAAGCTGAAATTCATACTCAAAATCTGACATCGCCCGCAATCCACGCAGTACACCTGTGGCTTGTTGATTTTTTGCCAAATCCACCAATAACCCATCAAAGCCAATCACGGATATATTGCTCAAATCTTTATCATGACAGGCTTTTTCTACCAATCCAATCCGTTCCTCTAAAGTAAATAGCGGTTTTTTATGATGACCAATCGCCACCGCGACAATCACCTCATCAAACAGGCGGCAAGCGCGCTTAATCAAATCAAGGTGCCCTTTGGTAATCGGGTCAAATGTACCCGGATAGATAATTTTAGTATAAGGGGTTGCAATTGGCTGGCTGGCTGCTGACATGGCTGTCTCTTTATGATAAATAATGCGCTATTTGGCGCTAACAATATGATTAAAACAAAGATTGCTAGTTTGTTGCTAATCCTAGCAAAATTTGACGCCAATTAACAATTAAATCTCACTATCAATTTGTGTGTAGCGTGTTATCATGACAGCTTTGCAGCATTTTACCCAAAGCTTAATTAAAATTTAGGGTAAAGCGTAATAATGAAAAACCTAGCAATTAAAAACTTAGTAATCCAAAGCCCAATAATCAACAACTTAAACTTAGTAAGCAAAATCTATGAATTGATTTATTGGGATTTATCGCCATATTAAACGGCTTGTCATACTGATTTATGGCAACCCGATTGTTGTAATAAGATTATGGCAATAAGATGATTAACACACGCTGTGCAGCATTGGGTACGTCCGCGATGTTGCAGTAAGGAAACCTAAATGACTAAAAAACCAAAAATGCCTAGCCTGATTGCTAGCAACAAAAAAGCGCGTCACGAATATTTTATTGAAGAAAGCTTTGAAGCGGGGCTTGAGCTACTCGGCTGGGAAGTCAAATCCATCCGTGCGGGTAAAATGCGTATCACCGAAAGCTATGTGATTTTTAGAGATGGTGAAGCCTTTTTGTTTGGCGCGCACATTCAGCCGCTGTTATCGGCATCGACTCACATTGTCGCTGACCCCCTTCGCACCCGTAAGCTGCTACTACACCGCCGCGAAATTGATAAGCTCTTTGGCATGGTTAACCAAAAAGGTCATACTTGTGTAGCGCTCAAAGTGTACTGGAGTCATGGACGCGTCAAATGTGAAATTGCTTTGGCAAAAGGTAAAAAACTGCACGATAAACGTGCCACCTTAAAAGAGCGTGATTATCAACGCGAAAAACAACGCGGATTGAAAAATCTTGTATGATGAACCAAGACCGCAATTTTGATGACATCAGCGCGCATTTTGAAAAAAAAATATACGGCGGCTTAAAAGGTGAAATTCGCCTTGCCGTGCTGCGCCATGATATTTTTGGCTGGGTAAAGTCATGGCAACAGACACACACCCGACCCCTTCGCATGTTGGATGTTGGTGCAGGCTTGGCGCAAATCAGTATCGAGCTTGCCAAAGACGGTCATGATGTCACCATCAATGACATCTCTGCCAATATTCTTGAGATTGCCAAACAAAATGCAGGCGAGGCAGCACAAAATATCACTTGGCATACCTGCCCCTATCAGCAATTGGATGATAAATTAACGGGCAAATACGATTTGATTCTGTGCCATGCGGTGCTTGAGTGGTTGGCTGAGCCCAAACTGATTATGGATTTTTTCGATCGGTGGCTTGTCGATGATGGCGCTGAAAAAGGGGTACTATCGCTGTGTTTTTATAACCCTGCAAGCTTTGTGTATCGTAACTTGGTGATGGGCAATTTTAATCTACTAAATAACAAAGATTTTAAAGCCGATAATGGCAGTTTGACGCCCAATCACCCGGTGGCAAAAGATGAGGTGATTGCTTGGATTGGTGACCATCACTACCAAATCTTGCATACCTCAGGGTTACGGGTGTTTCATGATTACTCACCGCTCAAGCGTGGTGGGCATACCAATCCACAAGCGGTGATTGATATGGAAGTCGCCTATAGCGGACAAGACCCATATAAATGGCTAGGGCGTTATTTGCATTTTTTGGTGAGCAAAGCTAATTAGTAATAACCCGCTTGCTGCATTGAATCTACTGCCAGCGCTTGTCTTTCGCCATAAAATCTCACAGGTATCGGGCTGACTTCGATATCCCCCCAAGACTTGAGTAAGACCGAGGCTTCGGCATTGGGGTCAATTGGAAAGGTGTTACTTAAACTGGCATACAGTGATTGCTGATCTTTGGCAGCCAGCCATTCAATCAGCCCCAGCGCCAACTCGGTATGCTTGGCGGCATGGGGAATGGCAACCCCTGTGATGTTGGTACTGACGCCGCCGTAGCCCTTATTGATCCATTTGATTTTAATCGGGGTATCGGGGTGCGCTTGTAGATAGCGTCCGTAGTGGTTGCTGTTGACCAGACCGATTTGGCATTTGCCGCTTTCTATGGCCTTTAGCACTTCACTGTCATCCAGCAGCACAGGGACACTTATATTGGCAAGCCAGCCTTGCATCACTTCTTGGGTGCGTTTATCGCCCAGATTATTGATGAGATTGACCACCAGTGACTGATTAGGGATATATTTGCCTTGGCTTAGGCACAGTTTTTGTGACCATTTTAGTTTAGACAAATCGGCATAGCTTGAGATGTCATTGGTGTGGAGTACACGACTATCATACACTGCGGTACGCGCGTAGCTCGATAACGCAATCCAATTGCCATCAGGATCACGATAACGCTCTGGGACATGTGCCACTGCTTTTTCGGCATTAAAGGGTTGTAACAGCCCCTCTTCGACTGCAGTGCTAAAAATACCTGCATCTTCAGTCAAGATCACATCCGCAGGGCTATTGGCACCTTCTGCTTTTAACCGTGCCAAAATTGACATTGGCTCATCTTGCACGATATGAATCGGCACATTGATTTGCCTAGCATAGCTAGTTAATAACGGCTCAAGGGCCGCTTTGTCAATGGAGGTGTAAATCGTGAGTTGATTGGGCACTGCTGGAGTTGTACTCGCAATACTTGCATTTGGGGTCGCATTGGTATTACTGGCATCATTGCCATTAGCGCTCGAAGCGGTGGTCGAAGCCGATTGTGACGTTTGGGATGGCGGCGTCGATGACGGACTACAGGCAGTTAAGGTCGCACCCGATATACTGACCGAGGCAATTAACAAGGCGCTGATGGCTGATGATTGCGCATTGACATTGGTACGCACCTTATGACCCATCATACAACCCATCCCATCACTTGCTTTCAACACAGCTTAACCTTCTTCAACAGCTTTGCCTGACCATCGCTAAATGGATTATGGCTAAATACATCATCGCTCAATAGCGCGCCTAAAAAACTTTGGATGATTATAGCATTTTGCCCCAACGTAATTCTTAAAAAAACTTTGAATTGACGGGTTTTTAACCCTATTTTGTCTCAACAATTTTTTGTATGCAAAAAATGCCCTTGTTGCAAAAAGTGATGGATTTGTATCGCTACTTCATCATTTATCAGGAGTCCCGTATGGGACGCATTGATGATGATATGGTCTTTGGCAGCGGCAAGCTGGGTTTCGTGCACAAACACCGTGCCGTCATTGGGCTGCAGATGCGGCTCAAGCTTGGCAAGCTCACGGTTACGGGGTAATACCACTTTGCCAAGCCCCACCGACCGAACCCCCGCAATACTACCTAGCTGTACTCCATCGTTGAGTGCAGGTGCACTGCCATCTAGCCCCTGTAGATACGAGCGACCGATGAATTTGGGGAGGATTTTGAACATGTTATTGGCACTGATGCTACCATTATGCGGCGTTCCAAGTGTCACACAGCGCGTAATCTGCCACTGTGGATAGCGCTGCAAAAAGTCTCGAATGACCAGCCCACCAAGGCTATGCCCGACCAAATAAATAGGCGCATTCGGTTTTTCATGTTTGGTCAGCCAGCGGTGCAAACGGCGGCTATGGTTGGCAAGATTATGCGCGACGCTAAAATACCCAAACCTGTGACACTCATAGCCAAGTTTGGTGAGTTTTTTGGCAAGCGGTCGCATCGCCCAGGCATGCATGTGCAAACCATGAATGAGGATGACAAGCGGTTTGGGTTGGCGTTTTATCATAAAGCCTTTTGTATCTATAATTTTTATCTATGATGCTAAAAATTTGGCGAAAATGCCGCCCACTTAGCTTATCATTTTCTAGATTGAGCAGACGGATTTGCAAAACATTGTTACCATTTCATACTATAATTGGGATTTATGAATTGATGATAATGATTTTATACAGGCTTTTTTCTTTTGAAATTTTGGCTTAAATTGGCTTACACTTAAATTGGTTTACACTTAAATTGGTTTATATAAGGCGCGCTATGGCATTTGAATCCCCAATCCAACAAGCTTTACAACACTACCCTATCACGTTGGCGTTGGTGGTAATTTGTATTGGGGTGTTTGCATTACAGCTAGTGTTTGGCGTCAATCCGACCCATCCCACTAATCAATCGTTAATTGCTTGGGGTGCCAATTTTTTACCCTTTTCACTGGGTGATGCGCCGTGGCGATTGGTGACCAGCCTGTTTTTGCATATTGGTTTTATGCATTTGCTGTTTAATATGTTTGCTTTATATTATTTTGGACAAGTGGCAGAGCGGATGTTTGGCGCTGTCAATTTTTTAGCGTTGTTTTTGTTATCAGGTGTTGGCGGCAATTTGCTCAATAACTTTTTGGGCTTGCATAGCGTGATGACAGGTGAGCCGCCAATCATTAGTGCCGGTGCGTCAGGCGGTATCATGGGCATTGGGATGGCGCTATTGGTAACAGCGCTAACCAAAACATCATTCAATAATTTTGCGTTAAATTTTCGCTCGTTATTGATAGTCATGGTGATTAATTTGGGCTATGGTTTTTTGGTGGGCGGTATTGATAATGCCAGTCATGTGGGCGGTGCAATTATAGGTGGCTTGCTGGGTATGGTATATGTCATGCAGTATCGCGTTATCCGCCAGCAGCAGCTATTCGCCCATCAAACTAGTAGCACACCTTGGCAACCCAATCATTTTGGCGATGCACCAATCTCTGATAGCGCTGCCCCCTTCATCCCGCCTTCTTTAGTTGTATTAAAGGGTAAAATTATCACCGCAAGCTATATAGTGTTGATAGTGGGATTTATGGCGATTTATGGCTGGCTACATATCAGTTTTATGCAGTTACTCAATCTTGCATTGCCAAGTATTATCCATTAACTGTTAATAATTTTTTAATGGGATAAAAATTTTAGCGGTTGACCGTTTAAAACGCTTATTCCTGCGCCCTTTTGCCAATCTTGTTTGCCAATCTAGCAAATGACAATGCTATAATAGCGCCACTATTTAGCCAGTGAAAAGGACTAGCCAATGACCGTCATCAAGAAAGACGACTTTATCAATTCTATCGCCAACGCCTTTCAATACATCAGTTATTATCACCCAAAAGACTTCGTTGATGCTGTATATGGAGCATGGCAAAAAGAAACCAACCAATCTGCCAAAAACGCCATGGGGCAAATCCTCACCAACAGCCGTATGTCAGCGATGGGTCATCGTCCGATTTGCCAAGATACCGGTAGTGCGGTGGTGTTCCTTGATATCGGTATGAACGTGCAATGGGACTTGCAAGGCTCAGCGATGAGCGTTGAAGACATGGTTAATGAAGGGGTACGCCGTGCTTACAACAATCCAGATAACCCACTACGGGCATCCATCCTAGTAGACCCAATTAGTAAACGTCAAAACACCAAAGACAACACGCCAGCGGTGGTGCACATGAGCGTGGTACCGGGTGACAAAGTTGATGTGATTTGTGCCGCAAAAGGTGGCGGTTCAGAAAACAAAGCAAAATTTGCGATGCTAAACCCCTCAGATTCGATTGAAGAATGGGTGTTAAAAACCGTTCCTCAAATGGGGGCCGGTTGGTGCCCACCTGGTATTTTAGGTATCGGTGTCGGCGGCACGCCAGAAAAAGCCATGATGCTTGCCAAGCGCTCGCTCATGGAACACATCGATATCCATGATTTACAAGCCAAAGCCCAAAGCGGTGCCGAGCTTGATAGCGTTGAGCGCTTACGTCTTAATATGTACGACAAAGTGAACGAGCTTGGCGTTGGCGCTCAAGGTCTTGGCGGCTTGACTACGGTACTCGATGTGAAAGTACTAGATTTTCCTACCCATGCCGCAAGTAAAGCCGTTGCCATGATTCCAAACTGTGCGGCGACTCGTCATATTCACTTTACCCTAGACGGTCAAGGTGAAGCGGCCTTGCCTGTCCCTTCCCTATCAGATTGGCCAGAAGTGTCATTTGGCTCCGATGATGTGATTAAAGTCAATGTTAATGACTTAACCAAAGAAACCTTAGGTCAGTTTAACATCGGTGATACCTTACTACTTAGCGGTAAAATCTTAACGGGTCGTGATGCCGCCCATAAACGCATGGTGGATATGCTTGCCAAAGGCGAAGCACTACCCGTGGATTTACAAAATCGCTTTATTTATTATGTCGGTCCTGTTGATGCCGTGGGCGATGAAGTGGTCGGTCCTGCAGGTCCCACCACCTCAACGCGTATGGATAAATTCACCGACACAATCTTGGATCAAGGCTTGATTGGGATGATTGGTAAATCCGAGCGTAGCCCTGCGACCTGTGAAGTCATCGCCAAACATGGGGCAATTTATCTCATTGCAGTGGGCGGTGCCGCTTATCTAGTATCAAAAGCTATCAAAGGCGCTAAAGTACTTGCCTTCCCAGAGCTAGGCATGGAAGCGATTTATGAGTTTGAGGTAGAAGATATGCCTGTGACGGTTGCTGTTGACAACCAAGGTAACAGCATCCACCGTTTTGATAAAGTCGCAGAACGCGCCCAGCAAGTGATTGCCGAGCCTGTACGTTTTGTGCCTTAGTCAATTTTTTCAAGATTTTTAATATAAACAAAAGCCTTAAGTATTTCCTTAAGGCTTTTTTTAGGTTAAAAAAATACCCAGATAATGTATTATCTGGGCAGGAGGAAAAGTGGAGAAGTTTATAGTTATTGTTATAGCTAGTTGTTATTATTCATAATATTTTTAATTTTTTTGGCTATTCTTTTTGCTACCTAACAGTTATACAAAGAAACCTATACACCCATCAAACCGTACGATAGGAATTTTGGGTAGCATTTGGCATGACAATCCATAGCACGATATATATCAAAATACCTGGCACTGCGACACTCGCGGTTGAGATAATGACAAACAACAAACGCACCAATGTTACATTCCAGCCTAAATACTCTGCAATACCCCCCATCACACCTGCAATCATACGATGATTCTGAGAGCGATGAAGTTTTACCAGTTTATTTGCCATTCAATTTTTTACCTGTTAAAAATAGAGAAAACCACTTACGACTTAGTTAAAACCTAACATCTCTAAAATTTAATGCCTTTAAAACTCAATGCTAAAACTTAATGCCATCAGCTAAAATTATTGATTAAAAATGCTATGTTTTGGTTATGATTTATTATAAGCAAATGCAGGGGGTTGTTGGGTGACAAAACGTAGAATGATGTTTCTTTTAGTAACTTTTTCTACCGCATTATTATCATGAGCGATTATAACAAGCGCAGTTTTGCGGCTATATAGTGTGTTTGGTAGCGTTTGTGCACTGATTCTTACAAATTGTGATACTAGCGTTACAAACGATTGTAACTTCGTAGCGGCTAATCGATTATCATAGCGTTACTTTATATCCTTATTCTTTATATCCTTATTAGGGATATCTATCCAAGTAATCAAAAAATCAAGCCGATAAAGAATAGTTTAAAAAACCATGATAAAGTATTGAGGAAAGCATGATGCAAGATGTGGGTATCATTATTGGACATTTTGAGCCGCTGCATTTGGGGCATGTAAGAACGATTTTGCATGCGTCTGGGCAAGTCAAAGATTTATATATTTTTATTACCGCTCACCCTGCGCCAAATCCAAATTTTTCCATTGATTTGAAAGATAAAGCGCGCTGGATGACCATGGCATTTGCTGATTTGCCATTTGTGCATATAGAGATTTTACCTGATTTGGTGACCCCCTCGTATGAAGACAATTATCAAGATTTGAGCGTTGATCAGGTCAATGCGGTATTAGCGGATTTGCAACAACGTTATCCTAAGTTGAGCGCGTCTAGCCATGAGGTAGAGGTAGTAGCCCCTGTGGTGTTTATGGATGAAACCCATCCGTTTGTCGATTATGATTTACATTTACCTGTGGTCACCACGCCACGCCAGCACGGCTTTGATAGCCGCAAGATTCACAATAACCCCGCGCTGTATTGGTCAGCCATTCACCCGCAAGCGCGAGGTGACTACACCAAAACTGTGGCATTGGTGGGTGGTGAAAGCTCAGGTAAAACCACACTACTGCATAAATTAGCCAACTATTATGGTGCAAGCTATGGCTTAGAAATGGGACGCCTATTTGTGCAAACCGATTTGGGCGGTACTGAGCTTGGTATGCAATACGATGATTATCCGCTCATGGCAACTGACCATGAACAAGCGATACGCGCCGCCAAACGCTTTGCCCCTGCCCCAATCACCTTGGTGGATACAGATTTTGTGACCACGCAAGCATTCTGTGAAGAATATGAAGGGCGTACCCACCCGTTTTTGACCGCCTGTATCGATGAATTTCGCTTAGATTATACCCTGATGCTTGCCAATAATACCCCTTGGGTCGCCGATGGGATGCGCTCTCTAGGCAGCGAGTCCCAGCGTGAGCGTTTTGAAAATCGTTTAAAACAAATCTTTGCCCGTCATCATATTGCGCCGCTGTTTATTGATAGTCCTGACTATCATCAGCGATTTTTGGATGCGATTGCGCTTATTGATGCACACGTTTTTCACCACTATCAAGATATCGAGGCATAAAATAATTTTCTAGACATGCTTGCTAGACACGCTTGGTAAATATATTAAAAATTTTTGGTTTTATTTTTTAAAGCTTAATTAAAAAAATGTTGTCATGGTTGTAATGACGGCTGGAGGCGAAATGCGAATTGCAATTTTGGATAAAATTACCGGTGAATGGGCACAAGAATGGACGGTGGTATGGTTCTTTTTTGGGGTGGTGGCACTGGCTACGGTGTTTTGGTTGACCACAGAACATCGAGCATTAGACTGGTTTTATTTGGGGGTGTCTGTTATCGGGCTATTGTGTGTGGTATCGCTGAGTTTTCGCCGCAATATCGCAGGTAATGGCTTTGGCATGTTGGCAACGGCGGGTGAAACCATTGTACAGGGAACCGCGGGTGCGGTGGGTTTGATGCTCGCGCCGCTGTTTAACTTTTTTACCCATTTATATGGCATTTTTTATTGGTCAAAAAACACCGATGGCGATGGCAATATGATTCCCAAATCAGCCAATAAAATTGTGTGGTTGGTAACCGTTGCCTTTATCGCGATTGGCTTGGCATTATTTCCAACTGTCAATAATTGGCTAGCGTCGATGGGTTATGGCGTGGTCGCCAACGATGGCAGTAAATTTTTGGGCGTGATTGATTTTTTTTGGATTAATGTGTTGGCATTTGTGCTATCCATCACAGCGCAAGCCACGATGATTTTACGCTATTCATTCAACTGGTGGTTATGGATTGCGGTGAATTTTGTTTGGCTGATTGTCAACTTGATGTCGCAAAATTATATTTTTGCCATTCAAACCATGGTGTACCAAATTAATGCGTTTGTGGGACTGTATGAGTGGTATCGCAGTGAGCAAAAAGCCAAAGGCTTGGCCTAAGTAGCCACTGATATCAAAACCTATCAGTGTAAATTCGCTGATTTGACAAACGACTAGGGTGTGATACGATTCAGGGGTAACTGATGGGATTCACACCCATTTTTTATCAGCAATTTTTTCATTGTCTTTATTATCTTTAAGGAAGAAGATTATGGCAACCGTGACCCTGCTTCACTCAAAAAAATCCCTACAAAGCTGGCTGGCTGACTACGCTGTGAGCCACCAACATCCTATCAATAAAAAAATTCATTGGCTGTGCGTACCCACCATTTTTGCCAGTATCTTAGGTATGGGCATGTCATGGCAAGCGGCATTTACGTTGGTACTGATTGCTTTGGTAATGCTGTTTTATCTACGTCTGTCTACGCAATTATTTATTGCTATGGGCATGTTTGTGCTGTTTTGCTTAGCAGCGATTGCTATCTTGCCATTTGGGTTTAAGTTTTATTTTGGCGTATTTGTGGTCGCGTGGATTGGGCAATTTGTCGGTCACAAAATTGAAGGTAAAAAACCGTCATTTTTTGAAGACTTACAATTTTTGTTGATTGGTCCTGCCTGGGTCGCGAATTCGTTGAGTGAAAAATTGGCAAAACCTAAAACGTCATAAAAAACTTCATATTCACTAAGAAAACCCAACATATTACAGCGGCTATTTCCTAGATAATTGCAATGGCTTTGACTATCGCTAGGTTTTTTGGCGATGTATGGTCGACCTACTCATTTTGAGTACCATATCACTTGTTAGCTTGCTGTTATTATGATTAAAAAAGTATCCAACCGTTGGCAACGTATTGACGTGCCGCAAACATTACCGACTATTCACGCGGCTTTGGCTTATTGTAAAAGCCAATTAAATAACTTGGGTGATAAAGGCTTTATCCAAATCAAAATTGCCGATGGCGAGTATTATTTAAGCCAAGTTGAAATTGATTTTTTTAGTGATCGGGTAGAGATTATTGGCAATTTGGACAATCCTGATAAGGTGCAGTTACATTTTGATGATGCCCATAACCGCTGTGGCTTTTTGATGCAGCGGGGCAACGGTATTTTTAAAATCGATGGCATGACTATCAATGGTACTAAGGCATTTTTGGGCTATGGACAGTGGCAAGATGAAGGCTATGGTGCCGGTATCATGTGCAATTACAATAGCCAAGTGCTGGTCGGGTCAAAGGTCCGTATCAATAAGTTTTATTATGGGGTTGCCGCCCGCTTTGGCTCAAGTATCCGCTGTGAACCTGGGGTGATTGTACAGTTTGCGGGGGATGTCGGTTTTTTTGCGTATGGGGGCTCGATAGATGCCCAGCAATGCGAGGCTTATCACTGTGCGCATTTGGATGAAGACTTGGGTTTTGGATTCTGCGCGGAATCCAGCGGCTTTGTCAATGCCGATAACAGCGTGTCTGCACACAACCATATCGCAGGGTTTTATGCACTCACCAATGGCTCGATGTGGTGCCATGATACCAGTGCCAGCGAAAACAAACATGGCTTTTTGGCGCTGCACAATGGCATGCTAAGCTGCAATAGCATCAACCGACGTACCAATGCCTTTCGCAATTATGGCTATGGCTATTTTGCCGACAATGGCGGACGTATCTTAGCCAATCGCAGTCTTGGCAATGAAAACGTGGTCGGTGGCTATTTTGCGCGTCATCACGCCAGTATCGATATCACCCACGCCAATGCCAACCACAATCAGGGTCACGGCTATACCGCAATCAATGCCACCTTGCTCGGTAACGGCGCTGAAGCGCGATTTAATCAAGGTAATGGCTTTGTCATAGGGCAATCAGGTTTTTTGGATGGCAGTTTTTTGATGGCGTATGGCAATGCAGGCTATGGCTATCACTTAGATCATTGCCAAGCCTTTATGCCCTATGCCCGTGGCTGGAAAAACGCACTGGGTCGTATGTATAAAGTCCATAGTCACGTCGCTATCAAATAAATTTTCCACGCCTTGCCGCGTTTTGCCTACTGTTCTTCTAGCTTTTGCGCCTTTTAATCTTTTAGCCTGTTAGCTCATCATTAATAAGAGCCAATCTTTCATCAAATCACAGCCTATTTCATTTAGATTCATCAGCCTCTCACAAGCTTTTTTCCACATTTCTCGTGCTATAGCTAACTCTCAAAAATTGTCAACATCGATTGATTAATTTGTTAAAAGCAGTCTAGCCAATATTAGGCATTGTGATTAAGCACTATAATCGATTTTTTCTCGCATTCTTACCTAAAATTACAATAAGTAATGAATAAGTAATATCATTTGGTAGGGATTCGTTTTAAGGTATTGAAGTTAAAATAACAATCAAACACTTGATTTTATTATAAATACAAAAATTTTTAGTTTAAGTCTATCACTGCAATCTTAGGAACATAATAACAATGAAGCGGCTAATCTTTGACCTAGATGACACCCTATGCACCACACAAAACGGCGACTATGCCAATGCCCAACCTATCACCGAAGTTGTCGAAAAACTTAAAGAATACCATCGACAAGGGTTTACCATTATCATCAATACCAGTCGCAATATGCGCACCTATCAAGGCAATATTGGCGCTATTAATAAAAACACCTTGCCAATTATCATCGATTGGCTGGCACGACATGATATCCCGTATGATGAATTATATGTGGGTAAGCCTTGGTGCGGCTTTGAAGGGTTCTATGTGGATGACAAAGCTATTCGACCCGACGAATTGGTCAAGTTAAGCTATGCAGAGATTTGCCTGCTGCTTGATTTAACACCTTAATAAAAAATAAAAATAATAACAACGTTTAAGGTAATTTAACGCCATGATACTCATTAATGCCTCTTCCTATGTCAATGCTGAATTTGAAGCAGAAATTGGGCGCATTCCACCTTGCATGCTGCCCATCGGTAATAAAAAACTATTACAGCTGCAAGTCGATGTGGTACGCCAACACTTTCCCAATGAAAAAATTCTATTGTCACTACCTGAAGCTTATACTTTGACCCTCAATGAAAAAGCAGTGATTGAGTCACTTCCCATTGATGTGGTAACAATCCCTGAAAATTTGGCATTGTCCGAGACGATTTTATATGTGCTTAATCTAGCCATTGATAAATCATACCATCATATTCGTATCATCCAAGGGGATGTATTTTTACCCCAGTTAGTTGATTGCTCAGATTGTATTGGCGTGTCGGATAAAACGCGCCAATACGATTGGCAACAAACCAAAAAAATGAAAGAAAACCCCACCGATTGGATTGGGTATTTTGCCTTTTCCTCACGGCTGGAGTTGATTAAAGCCTTGGCGATTAGTAAGAAAAATTTTGTGCGGGCGATTTATTTGTACCAACAGACGATGCCAATGAAATCGGTCAATATTGAGTCGTATTATGACTGCAGTAATTTTGTCCATTATATTCATGCCCGTGCCAATATGACCACCGAACGCGCCTTTAATTCACTGCAGATTCGTGAAGGCATGGTCACCAAAAGCAGTGATGACAACAACAAAATTGAAGCGGAAATTTATTGGTACACCCATATTCCTGCGCCACTTAGACGTTTTACCCCGCAGTTGATTGATTATCAGCAAGTGGACGGACAGTTTAGTTATAGCTTAGAGTTCTTGCCATTATTACCGCTCAATGAGTTGTATGTGCATGGGTTAAATACTACTGAATTTTGGCAACATATTTTTCAGCTATTAAAAGAATTTTTTAGTATGGCCAATCAGTCCGACGTCCATCGTCATATCGAAACAGGGTTTGCCAAATCGTATGCCGAAGATTTATACCATAAAAAAACCTTAAAGCGCTTGTACGCGTATGCCGATGATGCCGATGTCGATTTGAACAAACCTGTAATATATGATGAAACGATGCTTGGCAGTACGCTAGAGATTGCGCAGGACTGTATCGACAAAGCCTTGGCACTGCCAAACACCGTGAGTGTCATGCATGGCGATTTATGTTTTAGCAACATCATGTATGACATGCGCGGTCGCCGGGTAAAAGTTTTTGACCCACGCGGCACGGATTCTAACGGCAATTTTAGTATTTTTGGCAACGCAAGCTATGATTTAGCAAAGCTCACCCATTCTGTGATTGGTATGTATGATTTTATCATCGCAGGGCGTTATGAAATTATCGATAGTCCTAGTGGTAGCGATATACGATTTGATATTGATAAGCGTTTGGATCAAATCCAGCAAGAATTTTTTGCCGGCACCTGGGTCAATGACATGACCACAGAATCTATCATGCCAGCGGTGGTGTTATTGTTTTTATCCATGCTACCTTTACACGCAGATAGACCCGATCGCCAGCGCGCCATGCTGCTCAATGCGTATCGTTTATACAAAATGTATGTGATGGAGGCAGTGACATGTTCGTAATTCCAATGGCAGGGCTAAGCAGTCGTTTTTTTAAGGCGGGCTTTGAGGTGCCTAAATATCAATTGTCGATTGCCGATACCATTGTGTTTGATTTGGCAATCAAATCGTTTGAGCGCTATTTTAGTACCGATTTATTTTTGCTTATCGTGCGCGATGTATATGATACCCCGCGATTTGTTGCTGAGCGATTAACGCGCTTGGGTGTGCGCAATTTTATGATTCATACCCTTGATGGCGAGACAGCAGGACAAGCTGAAACAGTAGCGCTGGGACTCGGTGATACTAGCATTGATGACGATGAGCCGATTTATATTTTTAACATCGATACCTTTCGCTATGGTTTTGAAAAACCTGACTGGGTAGAATCTGTTGATGGCTATTTAGAAGTATTTGAAGGCGAAGGCGATCATTGGTCATTTATCGCCGTCGATGACGATGACAGGGTGATTAAAACCACCGAAAAACAGCGTATCTCTAATCTTTGCAGTGATGGCTTGTATTATTTTAAATCCAAGCAGCAGTATCTATCGTTGTTTCAACAAGCGATTACCCAACAGTTGACGGTTAACAACGAATATTATATTGCCCCGATGTATAATTTATTAATCGCACAAGGCGGCAGGGTTGGTTATGTCAAAATCACGGAGGACGACATTGATTTTTGTGGTACGCCGGATGAATACCAAGCGCTTAAAGCCCACGGTTTAAAGGCTGATGTTTAAGGGCTCATGGTTAAAGGTTGATGTTTAAAAATTGGCGTTTAATTGTTTAGTTGAAAAAAAGCTTACCATCTGTTGGGTAAGCTTTTTTATTTAGCGGATTTAGGGATAAAGACGGGAGAAAATCTGCTGTTGATCGACTGGGCTGTTTTGATAAAACTCTGCTGCGGCAATACTTTTCATCACCGCTCGTTCATCCGCATGCGCCAAGCGGGTTTCGTCAACTTGGTTGGGATACCAATATTGATAAAACAGCTGATACCAGTCATCATGGCTGATGCAGTTCATCGCCATAAAAGCATCGGTCAATGTCCACGCGTATTTGGGTAACCGCAGCCCGTAGTCTGTCATATCAAGCACAATCACGTCACTCGCCAAAAATGCCTTGTGCGCGTCTAGAATCTGCTCGTTGAGCTCATTGTAATAGCTTGGTGTGGCAGCGTAGCCGATTTGATTGGCATAATGACTGGCAATATGCTGCTCGACAGCCAACCGCGTGCGAAAAGTATTGTCCGCAAATTTGGCATCGACATCTTGTGAGTGCGACTCAAAATAAGTGGCATTGTCACGACTCATCAGCGGTGCCGACCAAAACGCCTGCAGTCGATCAGTCTTGCCAAATTGCGCCCAATCGCTAATATGAAACGCCATATGCTCAAACATGCTGGGGTCAATGGTAAAAAACGACGGCACTACAATCGGCGAATAGTCGGTTCCTTTACTTTTTGAGGATAAATGGGTCTGGGAATGTAACGTTACTTGCTGGGTATAATAGCGATAAAATTGTAGCAGATTGTCATTGAGTAAGTAGCTATCGGTGCGTAGTTTGAGCGCATATTCGGTGCTGACTTGGTTTAGACCCGCTTGCGTGGAGATGATTTGTCGATTGACGTTGTTAGGGGCGTCGTAGCCAAATTTGATATTGGGTAGCCCACCAGGATCTGGGTTTAAAATCAGCTGATCGATACCCAATTTGTCGGCGCTATCAAACTCGGTGGGCAACGCAAGCGTATCCCAAGTCGATAATACAATGGTTGCATGGGGCAAGGCTGCTCGGGTTTTTGCGACGTTAGCTATGAAATCACTGCCGTCATCGCCGCCCTGCCCTAGCTGGTGAACGTTGATACCGCCTTGAAAAATAACCGTCACTGACTGACTGGGGAGAGTGTTTGCTTGCATAGGTTTCCATGATGCTGGTTATCAGTTAAATTGTTATCATAAATTATTGTTATCTGCTAACCCGTTATCATAGCGCAATTTTGTTCAATTATCGGTCAGTGATTTGTTATCTAACTTTGATATAACAAACTGTTAGACATTGGCTGTTAAACCTTAGCTTTTAGACATTGGCACGGAGCATCACACTGGTCGCCCACGCGCGATGCGTTGCTGGCTCAAGCATACTGTTGTCTTGCTTGAATACCGCCTTGGCATCAGTAGCAAGAATCGCGGTGGCTTGACTGCGCTCTATGTCATTGACATAAAAAGCTTGTTTGACTGCAGCAATTTGCTCAGGGTGAATGATGGTTTTTCCCACCAGTCCTAATGCGACATCTTGCCGCAATTCTTCAGCAAACAAGGCAGGTTTATCCAAATATTCAAACACGGGCGCGGTCAAATAAAAACCTTGCGGCACGAAACACGCAATTAACTGATAGATAAGTATGCCGACTGGGGTTTGATAGATCGTCACATCGGACGGGCGACGCAAGCGCAGCGAGGCAAATAAATCATTGCCGCCAATGCGCAGTGCCAAAATCGACTGGCTAAACCCTTCGCTAAACGCTAGCGCCAATTCTTGGTTGTGTATCGGGTTAAAGATGAGTCGAGTCTCAAGGGTCGGCATCAATAGCTGTGTCGATGGCAATGCCTGACAAGCCAATCGCCAATCGGCAAGGCTTTGCATATCGATTTTTGGTAACACAAAGCCATCCACCAAAGCAATCGACTGCCAACTGGCAAGCTCAGTGAGCATCAAGGCGTTTCGCGGTCGGATAAATACCATTGGGCGTGAAATTGGACGCGATTCATCGCCAAAACCATGCGTCTGGGCGTGCTGAGCCCATGTCGCAAGCAGCTGCTTTAAGTTTGCGAGCGCGGCAGGAATTTCACTTTCACTTACCGCATCTTCCAAACAAATCACAATACTATCAATCTCAGCCAATTTTTGCTGGCTAATAATTTGCCAAATATCTTGGCGCGTGGCTGGCATATAAAGCGTCGCACCCAGCTGGTAGGGATTGATAGTCGGCGCAACAGACGCAGGTAAAAAATGATTTACAGGGTGTAATAGTGTCATAAAAAGTACAATGTGCGTAAAAGAGCGATTAGGATAAATGGGCGGTTAACAAGGTCGATGAGCGCAAAGACGCGGTTATCATTGTCTTCTGTCCTTAATTTGGCTTCTGTTCTTAATAATGGTGACAGCTTGGTAAGGTGCAATGCTGGCATCTGCAATTACTTGAATATTTTTTTCCTCACAAAGATGCCGCAGTAATGCCGTATCTTGTCCGTCTGCCCTCTCATTGACCAATACACACTCAGGGTCGCGCCGTAATATCGCGCGGGTCGCCTCGGCAATGGTGGGTTTGATACGGTTACGATTGCTGATCGCAAAGCGCGCCGCCAAGTCCTCTATCACAGACTGGGTGGTAAAAGTCGGCAATAACTTGCCCGTTAGCGGCGTTGGTAAAGGCGTTTGCTGACGCAGCGCATCAATGGTTTGGATAAACTCGCCACTGCGATCCCAAGGCTGTAACTTGTCATAATACACTGCTTGGTGCAGTCCATCACTGGGCTCACGATACAGGGTGCGCGATATCAGCCCAGAGACAGTGCTATTGAGCAAACTTGCCGGCATCAGCCAATCATCCTCACTTGCCGATAGCCAAGCCACCCCGGCAGGATCTGCCAACGTCACCAGTGGAATCACCCCGTCGCCTTGGTGAAACAGTTGCGCTTGTTGCCGCTTATCAGTGATTTGGGCTAAACTTCGTTGCAACTCACCATAGATAGCCCCTTTACCCGTCCAACCATCGACAAACACAATCGGGCTATGGGGATGCTGCTGCAAAATATATTGCAAGGCAACAGGGTCAAGCCCGCGGTCACGGATGATACTCACCCCGTAATGCTGACTGGCTAACGCATAGCTGGCAGATGCATCACTAAACGCTTTTTGTAGCAAGACCCCAATCGGCAATCCTGCCCGCACGAGACTGACCAATATCAGCGGCTGCGAGGCACTCACGCGAGCATGAAATAGCTGATGTAAGCTAAAGGCAAGGCTTGTGACATCATTTGCCATGCGCTGTTTGCCTGCCGCCAATGCTTGATTGTACAAGGCTTCATGCATGGCACTGGGCGGTTTTTCAAGCGTGAGCATATCTGAATAATGGCTCTGACCTGATTGAATTAACGCTTCTTTTTGCGTTGGGCTGATATCATTGACGCTATCAGCACTGACGATATCGAGCAGCAAGGTAACCTCAGCAGGTAAATAACTACCCGAAAAATTCGCCTGAATTGTCATGATTATAAATACCCTTGACTGATAGCATCATGCAGTTGCCCGCGATTGGGCGTGCCATACCAGTCCAATAATTGTAAAAACGGCAAATCCGCCAAGCTATCACCAAAACCAAAACAAGGGCGGTTTTTATCCAAATGATAATCTAGCAAAAAACGCATCGCGTGATGCTTGTTGACAACGTGCGGCAAGATTGCCAAGTTATTGGCATTGACATGGATATAAAACTCATCGCCCAAATCAGCCGCCTCATTTAGCACAGTCGGCAGCTGTGTCGCAAACTGCAGCAAAGCATCGTGGTCTTTATGCCGATGTTTGATGGCGACATATACCATCAAATCCGTCGCGTTATTGTCTACTATAAAGTGTTCATAATGTGGGGTAATGCGCAGTGCTTCAAACCCTGCCAATCGCGCCATAAGCTGGATAAGTTTGGGTTGTAGCGCCACCAATTGCCCTGCCATTAGCCGCTGCCAACGCGTACAAATCTGCCCCGATGGCGCTACAATCACCGCACCATGGGTCAAAACTTGCCAACTATCAAACGGCAATTTGACGCGCATAATCTCAGTGGTATCTCTTGCGGTGACAGGGATAAGCTCCGTTGATTGGGATAACCAATTAAAAAAATGGCGCTGCTTTGGGGTCAAAAAGCTCAATGGCGCATTCTGCTTATCGACGGTCGCCGCCACTAACCCATCCATTGGCAATTGCCAAGCTGCAATTTTTCGCTGGGTTTGAAACAAGGTATCATCCAAATCCATCAAAGCATAAGGCTTGACTAGCGCGACTTTTGATTCAAAAAAACGGGCTTCGGGTTTAAAAAAATCGGTCATTCACACTCACTTTTATCAAACTTAACTTTTATCGATTTTGTGGTTGATTAGCTTTCGGACTTCAGGTATCGGACTTCGGTTGTCAGGTTTAGAATGTCAGATTTCGGGTATCAGATTTCGGAGCTAGGTGAAATTACCATGACATTATCAAAGCGCTGCCAAATCTCATCCACGCTATCTTGGGGGGTTTCCACGCACAACAGCACCCAATCCCACGCCTCAGGCGTCACGTTGTAAACAAAATTGGTCATGCCCAAGCCATAATGGTCAAAGAACTTGATGACGCTAGTCACGGCGCTATCAGCATGGATG
Organism: Moraxella sp. CTOTU47616; assembly: GCF_032017465.1. NCBI lineage: Bacteria > Pseudomonadati > Pseudomonadota > Gammaproteobacteria > Moraxellales > Moraxellaceae > Moraxella > Moraxella sp. CTOTU47616. The sequence continues at coordinate 26,663 of NZ_DALZPU010000005.1, read as the reverse complement.
GCGATAGGTGACCGCGTTAAGGCAGAAAATTTGACATCCGCTTGATACTGCGCCAAGCGTTCGGCAAGCAACAACGGCAACCAAACAAACTCATTACTGCCCAGCACCAAGATTTTTTGATGGGCGAATGACGCTAGGGTCAATTGTCTTTGGCTCAGCGTATGATGCAAACCTTGCAGCAAAAAATCCAATCCCGATGTACTATCGCGTGTCGGTTGTCTACCCCAATCGCCGGTAGGCAGCAGTGGCTGACTGCCTGCCTCTGTGGTTGACACATTTGGCATGGTAACCGCGGGCGCATTCACCTTATCTGTCCACGTCCAATCTCCTGCCAGCAGATGATGGCGAAAAAAGGCGATGTCATTAAAAATATTACTATCCGTTTCCCCCAGTTTTTTGCCCAGTTTTTTGCCCAGTGACCAATCAACCAGCGTCGCCAAATGCACTTGCTCAAGCTTACTCATTCCTGCTTGACGCAGGGCGTTGACCACATTTTGACAGGTATTACCTGTGGAGGCTTCGTCATCGACCATAATCAAGGTTTTGGCGTTTTCAACGTTCGCTTGTAGCGTGCTGTCATCACTTTGGTAAATCAAATGCACACTGGCATGACTATGATCTTCGCTAAACGTGGTGAAAAGCTCTCCTGCCTGTGCATGCCGCGTCGAGTTGAGCAAAATAGCCTGCGGATAACGCGCCTGCAGCACTTGATGCACCCCTGCCGACAGTCCGACTGCGGTCTCAGCCATGCCAATTACCACAATTGGCTCGGGCAAATCATCGGGTATGAGAGTTGCCAACTGGGTGAAGGCTTGTCGCATCTTATCGGGGGATACCGGAATATGTCGCCCCAATACTTTGGATACAAACAAAAACGCGCGTTTTGGGTTGATACGCTCAGCAAAACCCAACAAATCATCAAGCTGATAATCAGCGCTGGTTTGATAGCGCAAAGTAAGCTCACCACGCGATAACGAAATGGTTTTTTGCTCGGTCATGGCGTCTGTTGTCCTGTTATTTTATCCGTTAGCCGATTTTGACACTGGTCATCAGCGGGCGCACGATGCAAGGGGTGATGGTATCACGTACCGCTGCCAACTGCGGTTTGGCAATACAGCCTGACCAATAGGCAAAAGCTAATTGGGTTAAATTCATCGTGCCGTTGTCAAAGGCGTGATCGGTATAACCAATACCACCTGACGCGCGGCTATTGATTTCCAGTACCTTGTGCATGCCATTTTCATCAGCTTTGGTTTGGATGCTCACAATACCATCGGCTTTTAGGGCTGCCACCAGACGCTTGACAAGTGCCATCACTGCCTCGTCATAGCCCACATGCTGCTCACTGCCTTCTTTATAGCGCGTCACTGCGGCTAACACTTCCCCTGTCTCACATACCACATCAATCGAATATTCTTTGCCTGCTAAATATGGCATCAGCAGCATGGCAATGGGTTTGTCAGTTACCATTTGGCTATGGTTATAGGCGTGCAAAAATTGCGCAAGATGGATTTTTTTATCCTCAGTAAAGTATAAATGCTCAAAACTATCCCACGCATCGACCGCTGCGGTATCGAGTCGCCAAAACCCTTGCGCAAATATGCCTTTAACGGGTTTTACACATAACGGCTGCTCACCATGCAAGGCTAGCAGTGACATTAATTCATCTGTATTAGCAAACTGCCAGCCACTTGCCACAGGGATGTCATGTTGCTGGCAAAAAGCTGTAAAAGCGGCTTTATCGTCCATTAATTCAAGCGTGGCTGTGTCAGTTGCGCCTGTCAATAACCGAATACCGGCTGCTTTGAAGTCTTGACGTCTGGCTTCGTAATCTTGGCTATTGCGCCCTGTGAGCACCACTTTACTATTGTGCTTTTTGGCCTGTGCAAGTACAAACCCAACCCGCTCACTTGGCTCGGATGGCTCTTGGTACGCTATATCGGCACAGTTTAAGATTTCTGGTCGTGGTTGTCGATGGGACGCCACGATGGTCATGGGTAAGTTATATTGGCATTTCATGGCTTGCATGGCAAGTAGCATCTCACGCTGGCTTGACTGCCCTTCTGCCAACCAAATTGAAAACGGGGTATTACTGGGGTTTAAAATCATTCAATTTCCATTAGCAAATCTTCATACAACTGTAATCGATTGTCATTGAGATATAACATGCTGAGTGTGTAGCAAGAATTATATAGCAGGTGGTGCAAAATTTTAATCTATCTTGCTAAATAAATCGTGGCTTCCACTGCAGGATATGCTTGACTACTTATCTTTGCTTAACTTTTCTTTGTTTAGTAGGTAAGACTTATTATTTTACCAATCACCTAGGTATCTTATATCTATATGCATGAGGTGCAACTATTATTGGCGTGCTTTGCCAAACAATATTTGCCAAACAACGTTTGCTACACAATGATAGCCATATTGAGACCGGTAGTGTTTCAATGTTTCGAGGGTGAGGGTGCTAGATAAAAGTTATTGTTTTAGCCATAAAACGCAGTATAATCCATAAGATTTTTTTTACTCACCAACAACTTTTGCTTTTACATGGAGATTTGCCCATGCAAGTTCAGCCTATCGGTGATATGTATGCCAATCACAAAGAATTGACGCTAAGGGGCATTATTCTTGGGGCATTAATCACTGTCATCTTTACCGCGTCCAATGTATATCTTGGACTTAAAGTCGGTTTAACGTTTGCCTCGTCCATTCCGGCGGCGGTGATATCAATGGCAGTTTTAAAATTTGCCAAAGATAGCAATATTCTTGAAAATAATATTGTACAAACCCAAGCTTCTGCAGCAGGTACTTTATCGTCCATTATCTTTGTGTTGCCAGCGTTATTAATGCTCGGTTATTGGACAGGGTTTCCGTTTTGGCAAACCACTATTTTATGTATCGCTGGCGGCATCTTGGGGGTGATTTTTACTATTCCGCTTCGCTATGCGATGGTCGTTAACAGTGATTTGCCCTACCCTGAAGGCGTTGCCGCTGCTGAAATTTTGCGGGCAGGCGAACAGGACACCGCAGATGATACCCCCGCTCAGTCAGATGCCTCAACAGGCGCCAAGGATATTGTGATTGGTGGCGCGTTGTCAGGCATTGTAGCGTTTTTGACGGGTGGACTCAGGGTATTGGCAGATTCGGCAGGCTACTGGTTTAAAGCAGGCTCGGCGATTACCCAATTACCCATGGGGTTTTCCTTGGCGCTACTTGGGGCAGGTTACCTAGTTGGCGTAGCAGGCGGTATTGCTATTTTGCTGGGTATCCTTATTGCTTGGGGTGCAGCGGTACCGATGTTGACGAGCATGACGCCTCAGCCCAGTGACATGGAAATGTCGGCATTTGCCATGAAAATTTGGAAGGAAAATGTTCGATTTATCGGTGCAGGTACCATTGGTGTTGCCGCGATTTGGACGCTACTCACGCTAATGAAGCCAATGATTGAGGGATTAAAAATTTCCATGCAGGCGCTCAAAGGTGGCAATTCATCAAACCTCAGTCGTATGGATCAGGATTTATCGCCCAAAGCCATGATCGGTTGGACGGTGGTAATGACGTTGTTATTGGCAGTTAGTTTCTATCAGTTTGTGGCGGATGCAAGCTTGCCAGCGGGTTTGGCATGGCTCCTAGTATTGGTTTGTACTGCGGTCACCTTTATCATTGGTTTCTTGGTAGCGGCAGCGTGTGGTTATATGGCGGGTTTGGTTGGATCGTCGTCTAGCCCAATTTCAGGTATTGGTATTATCTCGATTGTGGTGATTTCGCTCATTTTATTGCTGGTTGGCAATGCTTATCCGCAATTGTTAACCACGGGCGATGGCAAATTTGTCACCGCGTTGGCGCTATTCTGTGGTTCGGCGGTATTATGTGTGGCGACGATTTCAAATGATAATTTGCAAGACTTAAAAACGGGTTACTTGGTAAAAGCCACACCTTGGCGTCAGCAAGTTGCGTTAATGATTGGTGTGGTGGTAGGTGCATTGGTAATCTCCCCTATCTTAGAACTATTATACAAAGCTTATGGCTTTACTGGGGCATTGCCTCGCCCTGATATGGATGCCTCACAAGCCTTGGGCGCACCGCAAGCAACCTTGATGACCACGATTGCCAAAGGGATTTTTGCGCATAATTTGAACTGGGACTTTATCCTTATCGGTGTGCTGATTGGTGCGGTACTGATTGTCGCTGATACCTTATTACGCAAAACTTCAGCGGGTAAATACAGCTTGCCAGTATTGGCAGTGGGTATGGGTATTTATTTGCCACCTACCATTAATATGCCGATTTTTATAGGCTCGGTGTTGGCATGGTGGATTAAAAACCGTATCACCAAAAACAGTGCGGCGGCGCAACGAGAGCGCAACTTAAAGCTTGCAGAGCGTAAAGGTACGTTATTTGCTGCAGGGTTAATTGTGGGCGAAAGCTTGATTGGCGTTATTATGGCGTTTATTATTGCCGCGTCAGTCACGACGGGCGGCTCAGATGCACCGCTGGCGCTTAAACTTGCCAATTGGGACAACATTGCTCAATGGCTAGGATTATTGGCATTTATATTGGCTATCGTGATACTAGCAAGACGCGTGTTGAGCAGTGCCAAAACATCGGCATAACAAGCATTAAAACCCAATATCTCTATACATCCTTGAAAATCAGTAAACCCTTGAAAATCAGTTTTTTCAAGGGTTTTTTATGTATCGCGGTGTAAGAAAATAGGCGCAACACCATAGATTTAAAACCTTAGCAACGACATTTTTTCACAACTGTGATAGCAGCATGAGCAATCATTAGCAATTACAAAACTTTTAATAAGTCTAATAACACCTGCCAAGTTTTTGCCACGCTGGCGATTTCTACGCGTTCTTTGGGTGAGTGCGCCGCACGGATATTTGGACCAAAAGAAATCATGTCCATGTTTGGCGCTTTACCCTTAAATATGCCGCATTCAAGACCGGCATGAATCACCTGCAGTTTTGGCTCGCCTGCAAAATGGCTCGCCATCACAGATTTTGCCACTGCCAATAGCTTAGAATCTGGGTCAGGTTGCCAGCCTGGATAATCATCGCTTAACTCTAGCGCTGCCCCTGCCAAATCTGCTAAAGCTTGTAGCCGCTGGGCAATGTCATCTTTTGGGGTTTCACCCAAAGATCGCATCAGACAACGTATCTCAAGGGTGGCGGTGTGATTATTGTCGTGAGTTTGTTCAAGCTTTACCACACCCGTGCTAATTGATGTATCTACCACGCCGGCAAAACTATCGCTCATCCGTATTACGCCATTGGGTAGGCTACGCAGCAAGTTAAGCACACGCTGACTGTCGGCTATACTAAGAGCGGACAGGTTGCTAGATGCAGGTGACAGCGCGTCCGTGGCTACTAGTTTTTCAACAGTGACGGTGAGGTTGGGTTCCGTGATTTTATATTCAGCTTGTAGCGTTTGCAAGATAGTGGGAAGCAACTGGCTGATACGCTCAAAATCACCCAACACCGCCGCAGAGGCTTCGCGCGTAATCACATTTCGCAGTACCCCACCTGTCCAGTGTTGTAGATAAAAAGGCGATGAGCCAAAAAGGCTTGCCAGCACGCGCGCCAGTAATAAGTTAGCATTGGCTAAGCCTTTATGAATATCAATGCCAGAGTGCCCACCTTGTAAACCGCTCACCTTAATCACCATCGGCGTGACATCCTCGGTTACGGTAATAAGCGGACAAGTTAACTGAAATGTGGCATCACGCCCGCCAGCACAGCCAATAAACAGTTCACCTTCATCTTCTGAGTCAAGGTTAATCATCGCAGGTGCGGTCAGCCACTCTGGGTGAATGGCTTGGACGCCGCCCATGCCGATTTCTTCTTCACAAGTCAAAATCAACTCAAGTGGTGGATGGACAATATCATCACTAAACGCCACCGCCAATGCCATAGCAAGCCCAATACCATTATCTGCCCCAAGCGTCGTATCGCTTGCCCAGACCCAATCGTCTTTAATAACAGGCTTGATAGGGTCAGTGATAAAATCATGGTTGGTGGTTTCCCCTTTTTGTGCCACCATGTCAAAATGCGCTTGGATAGCCACCGCAGGATGGTTTGCCATATTGCTATCAAGCTGTACGCTTGCTGGCTTATAGATAAAAATATTGCCTTTTTCATCTTTTTTGACCGTTAACCCGTATTGCTGTCCGCGGGTTTGTACTGCTTGAACAATAAAGTCACCCAAGGCGTGTTCATGAAAAGTAGGATGTGGAATAGCACAAATTTGATCAAACCATTGCCAAACAGCAGTGGGTGACAGTTGAGAGAGATTGGTTGTCATGATATTGCCCGATTTTTAGTGTATTAACTATCAAAGGCAATATTGTAGCGAATTTTACATACGAATGGTCAGCTTATTTCTGGTTAGCTTAGTTATAGCGCGATTGGCAAATGCACAGTAATATTCCATTTTAAAAAATGGAATATTGTTAATATTATTTTACAGAATATACAGGTTTTTACATAATAATTCACATATAGAATATCTATGATGAATTAAGGGGTAAAAATGACTAAGCAAAATAAATTATTCGCGGCAGGATTGACCGCAGGAATTATGGCGATTGGCGCGGGCTATGTTTATTCTCAATCGAATTCTCAATCATCAACACAATCGCAAAATCAAGCAACGCCCAACAGCGCATCCGCAGCAGGCAACACATCAACCGCGGATAGCAAGCAAGCCGTTACCATTGCTTATCAAACGGGGGTTGACCCAGCCAAACTTGCTCAAGCCGACAAAACCTATGAACAAACCACGCAGCGTGATATCAATTGGCGAAAGTTTGATACCGGTGCAGACGTCGTTGCTGCCATCAGTGCCGGCAGCATTGATATTGGCAATATCGGCTCAAGTCCACTGGCAGCCGCTGCCACCAAAGGCGTACCGCTTCAAGTTTTTTTGGTGACCAGTGAAATCGGTGAAGCAGAAAGCTTGGTCGTCAGAAATGCTAGTAATATCAAAACACCGCAAGATTTAATCGGTAAAAAAATTGCCGTGCCCTATGTTTCTACCACCCATTACAGCTTACTTGCCGCGCTGAAGCATTGGAACATTGACCCAAACAAAGTCACCATTATTAACCTTCGTCCACCGGAAATCAATGCGGCTTGGGAGCGAGGAGATATTGATGCCACGTATGTTTGGGAGCCTGTTTTAAGTAAAGTCAAAGCCACTGGGCATGTTTTGACGACTTCAAAAGAAGTGGCTAGCTGGGGTAGTCCGACCTATGACTTATGGGTGGCACGTAAAGATTTTGCCCAAAAAAATCCTGACTTCTTAAAACAGTTCGTCAAAATCAGCACCGATGCCACCGGTAAATATAGCCAAGACCCTAAAGCATTCATTGGTAATGCTAGCAACGTGCAAAAAATTGCGCAAATTACCGGTTCAACACCGAGCGATATCAGCACCCTACTGGCAGGCAATCGTTATCTACCCGTCAGTGAACAGCAGACTTTGCTACAAAAACCATTTGCTGACAACATCCGCAAAACGGCTGAATTTCTTAAGTCACAAGGCAAGGTGGATACTGTATTAGCTGATTATTCAGATTTTGTCACCAATCAATATTTGGATAGCAAGTAATAGCAAGGCTTAATAAGGAATGAGATAGCATGAGCGGATTAGTGATTGAAAATTTAAGCGTACAGTATCCAACTACCCAGTCCAATAGCCATCCCACCTTGGCACTTGATAAGGTGAACTTATCATTGGCAGCGCAAAGTTTTTGTGTGGTGCTGGGGGCATCAGGCTGCGGTAAAAGCACTTTGCTCAACAGCATTGCAGGCTTTATTCCTGTGACCCAAGGCGCGTTAAGCCTAGACGGTCAAGCCATTACCAAACCCAGTGTAGATAGAGCGGTGGTATTTCAAAACCATGCGTTATTCCCTTGGCTCAATGTCGCTGACAACGTCAGTTTTGCCGGCAAATTAGCAGGGGTCGATGCCAAAACGCAAGCCAAACAAACCGAGCAAATTTTGCAATGGGTAGGACTAGAAAACGCTGCCGAAAAATCGATTTGGGAATTATCAGGCGGGATGCAACAACGTGTGGGCATTGCCCGCGTATTGGCATCAAAAGCCAAAATGTTATTACTAGATGAGCCGTTTGCCGCCCTCGATGCTTTTATGCGCGAATCCATGCAAGAACTACTGCTCAATATTTGGCAACAAAGCAAACGACAAATATTGTTGATTTCGCATGATATTGAAGAAGCGTTATTTTTGGCAACCGACTTGGTGGTGATGGGTCAAGGAAAAATTCTGCACCATTACCAGCCGACTTTTAGCCAACGCTTTGCCCAAGGACAAAGCACGCGCGCCATAAAATCAGACCGTGAGTTTATTGAATGGCGAGAACAGTTATTTCAGCAAATTGTGGCGGGTCGTATTTGACAGCTGCTAAAACTGCGCCAATTCATCATAATAATTTAACAGGAATTAGGTCATGACGAGCCAAACAATTTCTAAGATTGATACCGCAACTCACCCCGCTGATAAACCAATCGACCATCAGTCAGCGCCAACCGCAGCCGTTATTGAGACTACCATGACAACACGCCCCACCCCTGCCTCATCTTTTGTATCCCAACATCATGGGGTAGTCTGGGGGTTTATCAGTGTGGTTACTGCATTGGCGATTTGGTGGGCGGTGACTGCGACAGGACTGGTGCCAAGTTTATTTTTGCCAAATCCTACCAGTGTGTGGCAACAGTTTGTCAAAGTCTCCACCGAAGGCTATATGTCGGCAACCTTGATACAGCATACCTTTGCTAGCCTAGGACGGGTATTTATTGCCTTGGTTTTGGCAGTGGTGGTGGGTGTGCCTATCGCTATTTGGATGGGAACCAATCGCACAGTTCAGGCTATTTTTGACCCGTTGCTCGAGTTTTATCGCCCAATTCCCCCGCTCGCTTATTTGCCATTATTGGTGATTTGGTTAGGGATTGGTGAGCTGACCAAAATCACGCTTATCTTTTTATCGATTTTAGCCCCGATTATTATCTCAACATTGCAGGGTATTTTGACCGTTAATAAAAGCCGCCAATTTGCCGCGCTATCGCTCGGTGCAACCCCATCGCAATTACTTTGGCATGTGACATTGCCATCGGCTTTACCGCATATCCTAACAGGGATTCGTATTGGGCTGGGTGTAGGTTGGTCGACTTTGGTGGCAGCTGAATTGGTGGCTGCAACTAAAGGGTTAGGCTTTATGATTCAGTCAGCCGCGCAGTTTCTATCGACGGATATTGTCGTTCTAGGGATTATAATTATTGCGGTGATTGCGTTTATTTTAGAAATTTTATTAAGAAAATTACAAGCCAATCTTGCCCCTTGGTACGGCAAATATTAAAACAGCTATAACAAGTGATAACTGAACAATTTGGAGATCATCATGACCACGTTAACAATCGAAAAAATCACCCCAAATATTGGCGCGGTGGTGACAGGTGTCGACTTTAGCCAACCTTTGGTAGAGACTCAACAACACGAAATTGAGCAAGCATTATTGACGCATCAAGTCTTATTCTTTCGTAAACAGGCAATTACCCCAAAACAACAAGCGGATTTTGCGCGTCAATTTGGCTCACTGCATATTCACCCGATTTTCCCCCAAGCCGATAACCAGCCAGAGATTGTACTGCTTGATAATCATAAAACCGATTTGCGAGACAATGCCATTTGGCATACTGATGTGACTTTTAGCGAAACGCCACCGCTTGGCAGTATTTTGGCAGCCAAACAAGTTCCAAGCTTTGGTGGTGATACGCTATGGTCAAGCAGCTATGCGGCGTACGATAATTTATCACCTGCGTTTCGCGCTTTTTTGGCAGGGTTGACGGCAACGCACAATATTATTCAATCCTTCCCGCAAGAGCGATTTGGCAATACCCCCGAGGGCTTTGCTCAGTGGCAACAAGCGCAAATTGACAATCCGCCTGTGGTGCATCCTGTCATTCGCACTCACCCTGTCACCGGTAAAAAATTGATTTTTGTCAATGAAGGCTTTACCACAAAGATAAATGAATTGTCCGACTCAGAAAGTAAAGCGGTACTCAACTTTTTATTCCAACATATTAGCAAACCTGAGTTTACGGTAAGATGGCACTGGCAAAATGATGACATTGCGTTTTGGGATAATCGCGCCACTCAGCACTATGCGACCCATGATTATGGCGATACGGTACATCGTGTCATGCACCGTGCGACTATCAATGGGGATAAACCGTTTTATCATTCAATCTAATGGTTGCTCAATTAATAGATTCAACAAACTTTTTATCAAGGATAAAACAATCAATGATAATGAGGTAAACTAAAGGGCAGATGATACTGATTTTATCAATAAAATTAATGTTTTAGATTAAGGATGAAATCAAGGAAATGGTGCGCTCGGCGGGTGTCGAATGATTATTTCATATGAAATCGCATTGTCTCTCAATCCCTTTATTATCAACGTTTTGCTATTTATTGTTATCTCATACTGTGTTTTAATATCCATATAAATTCTGCATTTCAAGTACCCCAACAAGTACCCCAAATTTGAAAGCTTTATGTATGGACTCAAGAAAACCTATTACCACCGATCGCAGTATTGCTACTCATAAACCTGACGACAAAGAATATTTTGTTCCTGTCAAAAATCATCCACGTCTATCATTACGAGTACGTCCGAATGATACGAAGTCGTGGGTGTATCGCTACTACTCACCCAAAACCAATAAACAAGGCAAAATCTCATTTGGCTCTTATCCTAGTATTTCACTTGCTCGTGCTTGTGATTTATGGCGTGAAAATGAAGAATTACTTAGTAAAGGCATTGATCCTAAGGATAATCGAGAAACGGTTAAGCAAGCGTTATTGCGAAGCAATGATAACACATTCGGTCATTTTGCTGACGAGTACTTTGAAACGCTCAAATCAACGCTTAAGCCTAACACCTTACAACGTAAACTAAACTGCCTAAAACTACTTAAAGACAGCTTTGCTGAAACACCTATTGATGGAATAACGCCGCCGCAAATGCTTTCAATGTTGATTGATGTGCAAAACCAGTTCGTTAAGGCAGACGGTAAACCTACAGAAAAGGCTGAACGCTGTGCCAGCATCGCTAGCGATATTTTTAAGTATGCTAGCGCTCGTGGTTTTTGTAGTACAGACCCTGCCAATATGGTAAAAAGCCAATTGATTAAGCCCGTATACGGTCACCGTCCTGCAATTATTCAGCCCGATAAATTTGCCAAACTGCTACAAGACATTGAATCCTTGGCAACTAAAGTTGATGGTAATACCATTAGTTCACTTAGGCTATTATCTATGCTGTTTGTGCGTAATGGTGATTTACGTCGTATGCGTTGGGCAGATTTAGACTTTAAAGAAGCTAAATGGCGATTTCAACCACTTAAAGGTGAAAGCAAAGAACATATGGTGCGAGATATGGTCGTACCTCTACCCCGTCAAGCCATTGAAATTTTACAACACCAGTATAAAATCAATGGTCATAGTGAGTTTGTTTTTTATAGCCCTTCGGCTAAAAAGAACGGCATAATCTCAGACAATACCGCCAATAAACATCTTAAAGAATTAGGCTATCAAAATGTCCATTGTGTGCATGGATTTCGTGCAAGTGCTAAAACCATGCTCCAAGAACAATTAAAGTACCCAGCAGTGATTGTTGAAATGGGATTGGGTCATATCACCAAAGACCAAAACGGCACAGCTTACGGACGTTTTGAATTCCTTGATGAGAGAACTGAAATGATGCAAACATGGGCAGATTATCTTGATGGTTTACGCAACGATGAAGATGTGAGCCGTTTTAAAAATCGCACTTCATTGAACCCAAGTAAAGGGATGCCTGAAGAAATTATGAAACAATTAATTAAACAATTAGGAAAAGATAAAATATTAGAATTAATAAAATAAAATTTAATTTTATCTAAAATATACATTATTTAAGAAAAACCTTTTTTGAGAAAATCATGCACAATAAGCTATCTGTTAATATCAACGACTTGCTTTTACAACGTACGATTGAAAGCGAGCATATTGAATAAAAAACTGACTGGAATCCAGAGAGCGTGATCCACACGCTGTGTGCCTTTCCCAATGAATTTTACAACCTTGGTAGTGGCTAGCTATATTGTCATCGGTGTGTCAGAAGAGAATGGAAGACCTGTATTACCGCCTCTGGGCTTGTCGCCAGAGAGAATTGATAAGATTTTAAAAGAATTGGTGCAACTCGAGAAAAACACCATTACGCCAACCTACAACACGCTTACCGCCACTTATGCCATTGAAGGTAAAACAATTTCGGTGCTATGGCGATTGCAGGGGAACATTGTATTGTCTCCTTTTCCCCCATTTGGGTTGTTTAGGTGAGGGTGACAACTATTCTGACAGTGGGGGCACTCAGCTAGTCTTAGATGCCCTAAATCAAGCCTTAGACGCTCAAAGTTTTATTAGAAAGCCATATTTTTTGGAATATTGGAAGAAAATTCTCCTTAACGTTCGTTCACAAATTTTTTTCTGTATTGTTACTCTTATATGAATTTTAGTGCTAAGATTTATTTTAGAAACAGTTTTTAGTTTTTATTTCTTGCATTACAAGTAATGATATAAATTAGAATTTACGTACTATCTTAAACAAAAAATCATAATAGCCCTATCTTCTTGTGAGTTTTTTATCAATAACTCTATTAAGGGAATATATTGTGCGTGAACAAATAAAGATTTGGAAAGCTTTATTTTTTCTATAATAAATGTTGATAACTGTTCTATTAGATACTTAAAAAGGATTTTTACAAAGTACTATTAAATAGTTGTCAGCTATTTTTTAAGACTAAAACATGAAAAAATCTTATTATATTCTGATCGCCTTGATATTGGCTGTGGCAGTCGCTTTTGCTGTGTATATGAACTACAAACGTACCGCTGATACGACCCCAGAAGGCTTTGCCTCTTCCAATGGACGTCTACAACTACAAAATATCGATGTGGCTAGCCTACGCGCAGGACGTGTCAGCCAAGTGCTTGTGCATGAAGGTGACTTGGTCGAAAAAGGCACGCCACTGGTGACCTTATCTTCTGAAGAACTTGATACTCAACTGCAAGGTGCCGAAGCTGCGAAATCACAAGCCGAAGCTGCGAAATCACAAGCCGAAGGCCGTAAATCGCAAGCGCAAGCTGCCAAAGCTCGTGCTGAAGGCGCGGTCACTCGTGCCATGGGTACCGAAAAACGTGCTGAAGGCGGCTATGCTCGTACCCAAGGCGGTGTCAACCAAGCCGATGCGGTGATTGCTGCTAAAAAAGCCCAATTACAAATCGCGCTAGACAATCTAAACAACACAAAAGCATTGCGGAAAGATAACTTAGTTTCTATCGCTGAATTACAACAACGTGAGCAGGCCTACCAAGCTGCCAAAGCCGAAGTTCTTGCTGCTCAAGCCGCCAAAGCACAAGCAGCGGCAGGTGGCACAGAAGCACAAGCAGGTATTGCTGAAGCCCAATCGGGTATTGCCGAGGCCAAAGCAGCCGTTGCCGAAGCCCAAGCAGGAATTAACCAAGCCCAAGCAGGGATCGAGCAAGCCCAAGCAGGGATCAACCAAGCCCAATCTCAAATCAATCGTGTCAAATCGATTCAATCAGATATGTATGTGCGTGCCCCACAAGCAGGGCGGGTTGAATATCGCATTGTCGAAGTGGGTAATGTGATTGCCCCTGGTAGCAAAGTTGTAACCTTAGTTGATCCAAACGATGTCTATCTTGAAATCTTTTTGCCAACTGACAGCAGTAATCAAGTTCAAATTGGTAGCCCTGCCCGTATCGTGTTAGACGGTATCAAAGCCGTACTCCCTGCCAAAGTTAGCTTTGTGGCTAACCAATCACAATTCACGCCAAAATCCGTCGAAACCAAAAACGAACGTGAAAAGATGATGTACCGTGTCAAATTAAGTCTTGATCCACAAGTGGCAAGCCGTTACCAAACCTTGCTCAAAGGCGGTATGACAGCCCAAGGTTATGTGCAACTTGATCCAAGTAAAGCATGGAGCAAGGACCTAGAAGTCAAAATGCCATCGATTGTACCAATCGCCCCAAGCCGACCTGTACATCCACAAATCGCATCCACCGTAACGGTAGGGCAATAACCGACAAAGGATGCGTCAGCATGACTTTCGATAACACTCAATCCAAAGACAATAGTGATGACTTTGCTGTGGTAGTGAGCAATGTCTCGCATCGCTATGGTAAGGTCATCCAAGCCATCAAAAACGTCAGTATAGCTATTCCCAAATCTGCTACCATCGGTCTGGTCGGGCCTGATGGTGTCGGCAAATCGACCTTGCTAAGCCTAATTGCTGGGATGAAAAAAATCCAAACCGGCACAGTTCAAGTGCTGAACAAGGATATGCACAATAAAAAAGCTCGAGAGTTTTTACTCAATAAAGTCGCCTTTATGCCGCAAGGCTTGGGACACAACCTTTACCCTACCCTATCGGTTTTTGAAAATATCGACTTTCATGCTCGGCTATTTAGCATTGACAAAGCTTCTCGCCAAGCTCGCATTGAGCGATTATTGGCAGCGACCGACTTGCTTAAGTTCAAAGACCGTCCGGCTGGCAAACTCTCTGGTGGTATGAAACAAAAACTCAGCCTGTGCTGTGCCTTGGTGCACGACCCAGATTTGCTAATTTTGGATGAACCGACAACAGGGGTTGACCCCCTCTCGCGTCAGCAGTTCTGGCGATTGGTCGATTCGCTCCGAGCCGAGAACCCAAGCATGACCGTGCTTGTTTCGACAGCGTATATCGATGAAGCCGCCCAGTTTGAGTACATCATCGCGATGAACGATGGCGAAGTGCTAATTAATGATAAAACCACCAATGTGGTGAAAAAATATGCCCAAAACTATTATGATGCTGAAGGTCGGCTCAACCTTGAAGAAGCCTATAATGTGCTATTGCCAGAAAATAAACGCGGCGACAGTAACTTTACAGTACCCCCGTTTGTACCCGACCCTAGCCTACCACCCGCCATTAAAGCCGAAGGCTTAACCAAACGCTTTGGTGACTTTGTGGCAGTGAACCATGTGAGTTTTAGTATCGCTCAAGGTGAGATTTTTGGCTTTTTAGGGTCAAATGGTTGCGGTAAATCCACTACCATGAAAATGTTGACAGGCTTACTTGATGTGACTGAAGGTACAGCCAAATTGCTTGGCGAACCTGTTACCGCAGGTAGCATCGAAAACCGCCTAAAAGTCGGCTATATGTCACAAGCTTTCTCTCTTTACGAAGAACTGACTGTACGTGGTAACTTAAAACTCCATGCCAAACTATACCGTATTCCAGAAAGTGAACAGAAAAACTATATCGACCAAAGCCTTGCCACCTTTGATTTGACCAAAGAAGCCGACAAACTGCCGGCAGATTTACCACTGGGTATTCGCCAACGCCTGCAATTAGCAGCTGCATGCTTGCACCAACCTAAAGTGTTGATTTTAGATGAGCCGACGTCAGGGGTTGACCCCGCTGCAAGGGATATGTTTTGGAAAAAATTGGTCGAATTATCTCGTGAACAACGGATTACCATTTTTGTCTCCACCCATTTTATGAGTGAAGCGTTGCGTTGTGATCGTATTTCGCTAATGCATCAAGGCAACTTGCTAGCGGTGGGCAAACCACGAGAGTTACAAGCCAACAAACACGCCAAAACGTTGGAAGAAGCCTTTATCGAGTATTTACTCGAAACATCCAATGACAACAAAGTCGAGCAAAAACCCCCTAGAGCTAATAATCAAGCAAATGGCGAACAGATCAAATCAACCACACCGCAAACACAATCGGCTAAAGAGACCGGTAAAAAAGCCACCCACCGTAAAGGCTTATGGGCTTGGTTGTCACTCATGCTTGCTTTTGCCAATCGGGAAAGCAAAGAATTACGCCGAGATAAAATTCGACTATCATTTGCTTTGATTGGCCCTGTGATCATCATGATGACGGTAGCGTATGCTGTGTCGTTTGACATTAATCATTTGAACATGGCAGTTATCGACCACGACCAAAGTACTGAAAGCCGTGAACTTATCCAATATTTTGATGGTTCGCCTTATTTTTCGGGCGTAAAAAAGCTTGACTCTATCGAAGAAGTCCAAACGCAGCTTAAAAGCGGTCAATCTAAACTGGTGTTAGAAATCCCTGACCATTTTGCTTCAGATATGAAGCACTTAGACAGACCTGAGATTAATTTTTATATTGACGGTAGTGCGCCCTTTATTGCAGACAATATCAAAGGCTTTGTCACAGGTATTTTACTCAACTATGCCCAAGACAAAATCCGTCAAACAGGCTTACCCCTTGATACCCGCCCTGTGATGGTGATAGACCCGCGTTTTTTATATAACCAAGGCTTTGCCAGTATTTATGCCATCATCCCTGGCACGATTATGCTTGGCTTGATTTTGATTCCTGCGATGATGACTGCTTTAGGGGTAGTACGAGAAAAAGAACTCGGCTCAATTAGCAATCTTTATACCTCTCCTGCCTCAACCACCCAGTTTTTAATAGGAAAGCAAATACCCTATATTTTGACCGCATTGGGCAGTTATTTTAGCTTAGTTTGGATTGCAATCGTCATTATTGGTGTACCGGTCAAAGGCTCGTTTATGGGACTAACTATTGGGGCATTTTTGTTGGTGTGTACTGCAACAGGCTTTGGATTATGGATTTCTTCAATGATGAAAACCCAAGTTTCTGCTGTGTTTGCTACGGCGGTGGCTGCCATGATTCCTGCATTGAACTTCTCAGGATTTTTATACCCACTGTCATCGATCACAGGCAGTAGCCATTGGGTAGGTCAAGCTTTCCCTGCGGCATACTTCCAACAAATCAGCTTAGGTGCATTTACCAAAGGGTTAGAAATTGACAGTTTTGTGCATAACTATGTGATTATTTTAGGCTTTGGGGTTGCCTATGTAACCTTGGCAAGTCTGTGTTTGCAAAAACAGGAGAAATAAGCCATGTATCATCAAGTTAGCAGGCCACCATCCCCATGGGGACAATGGGTTAAAAACGTCATCACCTTAACCAACAAGGAGTTTCAAACCCTATTTAGCGATAAAATGGTAATTATCATCATTGCTTTTTTGTTCACCGTGTCGATTTATACCATTTCGACAGGGATCACTACCGAAGTGCATAACGCCACTGTGGCAGTGGTTGACCACGACCAATCGCAAATGAGCAATTATATGGTATCGACCCTACAACCACCAAACTTTCAAAAACCCGTGTATATACCAGATACTGAAAAACTCAGTGATGGCTTTGATAAAGGCGACTATATTTTCTCGCTTGAATTTCCAGAAAATTTTGAGAAAGACGTGCGGGATAATAAACATCCAACGGTGCAACTTTCTGCTGATGCCACTGCCGTGTCGCAAGCAGGGGTGGGTATGGTTTATATCCAAGAGATTTTTAATAAAGAAAGCTATAACTATCTTAAAAAAACCAGCCCGTTAGATCAACTACCGGTAAAGGTGCAAACCAGCGTGTGGTTTAATCCGAATACTATCAGCCATTGGTTTTTCTCGGCAACCAACATTGTGGGCTTCATTTTTTTACTTGCCATGATGCTAGTGGGCGCAGCGATTATCCGTGAAAAAGAACGAGGAACGATTGAGCATTTACTGGTCATGCCTGTTTCCGCCAACCAAATAGCCTTGTCAAAAATCATCAGTAACGGCGTGGTGATAGCGATGGCTGCGTTTTTATCCTTGATGTTTGTGGTGCAAGGGTGGCTTGGTGTCCAGATTAATGGCTCAATTGCCTTGTATATGCTGGGTACATTTGTATTTTTATTCTCGGCGTCGGCAATGGGTATTATGTTTTCTACCCTTGCGCCGACTTTGCCACAATTTGGACTATTGTCGTTGCCGGTGTATGTGATTTTACGACTAATATCAGGCGGCGATGCCCCCTTTGAGAGTATGCCTACCTGGGTGCAAAGTATTTCGCAATTCTCCCCTGTGACCCAATATGCCTTATTTAGCCATGCGGTGCTATTTCGTGACGCCAATTTGCCTATCGTGGGACATTATTTGCTCGAGATGACCGTGTCAGGTCTGATTTTTATGTTTTTTGCCCTAAAACGCTTTCGCAGTATGCTTGATAAACAAGGGTAAAGATAATTTTGGCAAAATTACGGTATATTGGGTGTATGTGTTATACCCTTATCAATCGAGATGTTAACCAAATCCAAAGTTAAAAATAGTGATAAAAATGACCGGTAAAACTATGAAGCAATCTACTTTATCTCATTTAATTTTAGCAGGTATATTAACCACTGCTTTTACCGCCAGTTTAACTGGCTGTCAAAATACGCCTGTCAAATCGCAATCCCAAGTTGTTATGCCACAAAAATTTAATTATGTATTGCCGGTTGGTGAGCAAAGCAATATCAGCACATGGTGGCAAAATTTCCATGACCCTGTACTTACTAGCCTAATCGAGCATGCCCTACAAACGGCACCGGATATACGAGAAGCTAAGGCTCGGATTGATGAAGCAAGTGCAGTTGCTAATCTTGCCAATGCCAATAAAGGTATTATGGTAGGTGCCGGTGGCAGCATCACAGGCGTGAATAGTGATGTCGATAACCCTTTACCCTCTAAGGTCCGCAAACCTCTAGGTATGCTTGGTAGTGATTGGGGCGATTCTAGCCTTGATGTTGATGGACATGCTTATCATTTGGGCATATTAGCTAGTTGGGAACCTGATTTTTTTGGCAAAAAACAAAGCGATGCCGATGCCGCAGGCTACGCCTATCTTGCGACCCAAGAAAAAATCCACGGTGCTCATATGCTAGTCGCTGCCAAAATCGCCCAAGCGTATTTTCAAGCACGCAGTAAAGAACAAGAAGCGTTAATTCTCAAGCAAACCCAATCTTCGCTAAGCGAGTTACGCCGTTACGCCAAAGCGCGTTTTGATTTAGGACAAGCGACTCGCTATGACATTGATGATATCGATATTAAATTGCAAGGTATCAAAGCCAAACAAGACAATCTCTCTGCAGAACGTCAAGCCAATATCCGCCAAATCGCAGTATTAAGTGGTAAGACATCACAAGACTTTGACTTGCCACCTAGCCCTGTCAATGTCTTAAAACACTTGCCCCCTGCCCCACAAGGCTATTATCCTAGCGATTTACTGACCCGTCGCCCCGATATTCGCGCCAAACAGGCGCAAGTTAATGCACTAGCCGCTTTGCATGGTAGCGCGGTTGCCGACCAATACCCTAGATTTGGGATTAATTTTGGGGTATTGAATGGCGGTTTGTCCATTAGTAATAATGACTTAGATAGTACTGGGATAACCGCAGGGCTGATTAATGCCAATGTCTCGGTGCCATTGTTTACCAATGGCCGTATTAAACATAACATCGAAGCAGCCGATGCCCGAGTACAGGCGGTAATGGCGGACTATGATAAAACCTTGCTCACTGCATTGGCAGAAGTGGATAACAGCTCACAGCTTAATATCGCTTTGATTCGTCAACATCGTAACCTACAAAATGCCGTCAAAGATGCCGAACTGCAGGCAGACCATGCCAAAAAGTTATTTAATTATGGACGACTAACCTTTGATGATATGCCAAAGGCTCGAATCACCGCCCAAGAATATGAGCAAAATTTGCTACAAAATGAATTGGGTCAAGCCCTTAATTTGATTGCCTTATATAACAGCTTGGGTGGTGGGTGGTAATTGATTCACTTGATTATAGGCTGATTGTTTAACTTCGCTACATGATCAGCCTGCCAATTTGAAAGTATATTTTGTTTAGAATGTCCAATACACAACTTATAAATGCATTTTTAGGCTTAGCCGGATTTTTCAAACAATACGTTGCTTTATCGCTTTTACAGCCTTGGTAACTTAGCTCCGTTTCATGAATGAATTGTCGATGACAGTCTTTGCATTGGTAGTTCTGCTTGCCATAGATTTTCCAGCCGTTTTTCTTTATACTAAAGCCAAGACAGCTTGGGCATCTGATTGTAATTTGTGTCTTCATAACCTCAAATTATCATCTTTTTCTCAAGCTGTCTTTTTTATTTACACCTCAGCATACTTTTCAGACCAGTACCACAATGAGGGCTGTGGTTTGAAAAGTATGCTCACTAGAACCAGCGGTAGTTTTCAAAAAACTGGGGTCAGACGATGATGCAGTTGTCTCTCCATTTCCCTGGTCGATTAGATGCGGTAATGAGCCTCTAATTTAATTTATCCTGACACAGAATTTTGAACGCCCTCAAACGATCTCTATGAATCATACATTTAATTTAATTTAATTCCAATGCACCAATTACCGCTTTACCCCAACTTGGTAACTCTTGACTAATCGAATACCAAATCCAAGTGCCTTTACGCTCACTTTCTAAAATACCGATTTGCTTTAATTGGTTTAAATGCCGTGAGATAGTTGGCTGGGGTTGGTCTAACTCGCTAATGATGTCACACACGCATAACGCTTGCTTCTGATTAAGTAGTTGCACAATTTTTAATCTGGTGGGGTCGCTTAACGCCTTGAGAAAGTCTGTTTTATTCATATATTTACATATCCAAATATATAGATTATAGTATAGCTCAATTTTAACAGGTTTCTATAGGCAGTCAATGATTACCGCATTACTCATTTTTCTAGTGACTTTGATATTTGTAATATGGCAACCTAAAGGCTTGGGCATCGGTTGGACTGCCAGTATCGGGGCTGGGATAGCTTTGCTATTAGGGGTAATAACGGTTGCCGATATTCCTGTAGTGTGGAATATTGTTTGGAACGCTACCTTTGCCTTTATTGCTATTATTATTATTAGTCTGTTACTTGATGAAGCAGGCTTTTTCCGCTATATCGCCTTGCACGTCGCAAGATTAGCAAAAGGTAGCGGTAATCGGTTGTTTGCGTTTATTGTGCTACTTGGGGCGGTGGTATCGGCATTGTTTGCCAATGATGGTGTGGCTTTGATATTAACACCCATTGTGATTGCGATTTTAACCACGTTACGCTTTTCCCCTGCGACTACCCTTGCTTTTATTATGACAGCAGGGTTTATCGCTGATACCGCCAGTATTCCGCTCGTGGTGTCTAATTTGGTAAATATTGTGTCGGCTGACTTTTTTAAAATCCCTTTTACCGATTATGCCAAAGTGATGATACCAGTAAACGTAGTAGCGGTTGTCACCTCATTATTGGTATTGTATGGGTTTTATCATAAAGACATTCCTACGGTTTATGCGTTGGATTTAATCGAAAACTCACAATCGGCTATCGTGGATAAAAATACCTTTATCATGGGTTGGGTGGTATTGGCGTTACTGTTGTTGGGTTTTTTCGTACTTGAGCCTATAGGTGTACCCATTAGCTTCATTGCAGGGGTTGGAGCGTTGGTGTTGCTTGTGGTAGCGAAAATGGGTAAAAAAATAACGGTGTTGCCGATTGTCAAAAATGCCCCATGGCAAGTGGTGATATTTTCATTGGGTATGTATTTGGTGGTGTATGGTTTAAAAAATGCAGGGCTGACCGATTATTTAGCTCATGAGTTAAGCCAACTCGCTAATCATGGCATGATGACAGCTACAGTAGGAACAGGGTTATTATCGGCAGGGCTTTCATCTGTCATGAATAATATGCCAACGGTGCTAATTCAAGCTTTAGCGATTGATGAGGCGATTATCCATGACCCCATGATAAAGCAGGCCATGATTTATGCCAATGTAATAGGCTGTGATTTAGGCACGAAAATTACCCCGATTGGCTCACTCGCTACCTTATTATGGTTGCACGTTTTAGCCAGTAAAAATATTACGGTGAGTTGGGGCTATTATATTAAAGTCGGTATTATTTTAACCTTGCCTGTATTGGTGGCTACATTGGTTGCATTGGCAATTTGGTTGCCAATAATTCAATAATTTTAAAACTTAAAAAGGAACAAGTATGCAAAATATCACAATTTACCACAACCCTAACTGTGGCACATCACGCAACACGCTTGCTCTTATCAAACATCAAGGAATTGAGCCTTCTGTTATTCAGTATTTGGATAACCCACCTGATGAAACAACCCTGCGTGATTTAATTACCAAAATGGGTATTACCCCAAGACAATTACTGCGTGTAAATGTGCCGCCTTACGCTGAACGTAAACTAGATAACCTTAGTTTGACTGATGATGACCTTATTCAAGCTATGTTAGCTGACCCACTTCTAATCAATCGTCCAATCGTTGTGAGTGATAAAGGCGTTAAGCTGTGCCGTCCTTCCGAAGTTGTACTAGATTTGATTGATACGCCCTTAACCAAAACCTTTATCAAAGAAGATGGGGAAAAGATTGAGCCGAAAATTTAGTCAAAACACCTGTTTTTATTGAACTTGTAAGCCGTTACTGGGAATCCCGAGTAACGGCTTTCTCATTTCAGCAATAAACTATCGGGCTGTGGTATAAAAAGAATGCTCACTATACCCAGCCATAATTGACATAGTGGAACAGTAAATCAAACGCTTTAAAATGATTTGCTAGCTTTTTCGAAAAACAGCTTGTCTTTCGAAAGACTCGCCTAAGCCTTTGCCTAAAACGATTGTTGTTCCCTTCAATATCAACCGTATGGTATTTACCCACCTTTTTAAAGTCAAAATCAAAGGCGGTTAAAAAACTATCCCAGTTATCACAGCAGATATAGCCAAAGTCAATGCCTAACGCATCAAGCTTGGCTCTTAGCTCTCTAGCCGTCTTTAGATTACGTTTGCCCCATACGAAGGCAACAATCTCACTGGTATCTGAGTCGTATGCATAGACTAGCCATACCTTGTTCTTCTTATGCCCTACATACGTCCAAAACTCATCCACTTGCAGTTTTAGATAATAGCGTTGTTTGGGTTTTATATCATGGTTTGAATTGACTAAAACGCTTAATATTTTGTACTTGCTAACTTTCTCAATGATAACAATGTCAGCAACAATACAGCCTCGAACTAGCATTAAGCGTATCTTGGCATTGATTTCGCTTTTGCATCCTTGGTAGCTTAAATCCATCTCATGGATGAATTGCCGATGGCAGTCTTTGCATCGATAATTCTGTTTACCATAGATTTTCCAGCCATTTTTCTTTATACTTAAACCCAGACAGCTTGGGCATCTGATTGTAATTTGTGTCTTCATAACCTCAAATTATCATCTTTTTCTCAAGCTGTCTTTTTTATTTACACCTCAGCATACTTTTCAGACCAGTACCGATTATTTTAGTTAAATAAGTGAATATAATTTAAGTAGGGCAATTTTAAGCTGAGTATCTTTTCATTAGACTAATATTTGAAACAAAATCTTAACTTATAATTACATTTTTTAACATTAAATTTCATGGTTAATTGTTAAACTAAAAAAAGGTGGACTAATGATAGAAATCTAGTGAACATAGATTCGTATCAAATAAAAAGTTATTAAAGCTTGGACTGCAAGTATCTAACTTCTTATTTTTTATTACGAATAGCTTCTTTATTTCTGAGCCCACCTCCTCTTAAAAGCCGTATGAAAATTACGGCTTTTTTTATTGTTTGATTTTTATAGAAACGATTTGAATAATAAAACTTAATCCAATTAAGTGCATAGCAGATTTATTCAGCTATTAAATTGAGTAAAACCCCTCAAATTTATTATTTAAGTCAATTTGCCATGATATTACAACTTCCTCACCACACTCACCACCACCCCAAATAGCTCCAGATTATCCTTGATAAGGATATCAGGATAATCCGGGTTATGTGAGCGTAGAATAATATTGTCACCTAAGATAAGCTGTTTTGCCATAAAGCCATCATCCACTAAGGCTATCACAATGTCTTTATGCTTAGCCGTTATCGCTCTATCCACCACCAAAATATCATGCGGATAAATCCCAATATCTTTTAAGCTATAGCCTGCCACCTCAACAAGGTAAGTTGAACTTGGATGATTAACCAACAACTCATTTAAATCAATACGGTCTTGCACATAGTCACTGGCAGGACTTGGAAATCCAGCTCGTACCACATCGTTAAATAACGGAAAATACTGTTTTTCAAGTAGTTCGTCTAATAAGCCAATAATTGCCACTGTCATGAATTGCCGCCTTAATGTACTTTTGGGAGTTGTTTAACATTGGTGGTATAACAAGGAGACAACATATCACGGCTCATCTGCCATGTTTTGGTAGTGCCTTCACTGGCAAATTTTAAGGTATGTGCGCCAAACTGAAGATTGATCGTATCTAACGCTTGCATTAGCCTGTGGCTCTTCTCAATATCATAAGCCGCCCTATTTTCGAACAAATCGTCTTGGTAGGGTTTATGGCTATAAAAATCAGTGAGCATTACCCCTGCTTTGGCATATCGGTAGCCATCCAGCCAGAGTTTATCGACAAGTAGAGTTGCCATTTTAATAAATAGACGGCTGTCATCAGATGGGTGTATCAGTTCACTTGATAAGCTAACACTACGTTGTTTTCCATTGTGATTAAATTGACCTGTACGAATAAAAACCGTAATACGTTTGGCTAGGCTTTGCTGATTGCGTAGTTTTTCACAGGCTCGGGTGGTATAAAGTACCACTGCTTCGATAATTTGGGTTTTATCTGTTATACGCTGACCAAAGCTACGGCTACAAACGATTTCTTTTTTGGGCTCAGTAGCATCCAAGCCATAACAACGAATGCCGTTAAGTTCTAAGGCGGTACGTTCAGTTAACACACTGGTTTGTTTTGCTAACGGTTTGATGAGATAGTTGGCTAAATCTAAGGCAGTTTTTATGCCTAAAATATTTAAGCGTTTGGTGAGTTGGCGTCCAACACCCCAAATGTCAGCGATATCGGTTTGGGCAAGCAGCTGTGTACGGTAATCATGGTTGTCAATTACACAGATACCGCCTTGTTGTTTGGCATAGTGATTTGCTAGTTTCGCTAAGGTTTTGGTAGGTGCAATGCCGACACCCACAGGTACGCCTACATTTTTATAGACCGTTTGCTTCACCTGGTTGGCATAGGCATCAAGTCCTATTAATGCGGTGGTATAGCCTGTTAAGTCTAACCAAGCTTCATCAATGCTATAAATCTCACAGTCAGGTGATAAGCTTTCTAAGGTGGTCATCACGCGGTTAGAGATATCTTGGTACAGTGTGTAGTTACTGCTAAAAACCACACAGCCACTCTTCTCAAGTAAGTCTTTGCACTGAAAATACGGTATGCCCATTTTGACAATCTTTTTAGCCAAGGCACAGCGTGCAATGACACAGCCATCGTTGTTGGATAATACAACGACTGGTATATTTCGTAGGTCAGGACGAAATAGTTTTTCGCAGGACGCATAAAAGCTATTGCAGTCAACAAGGGCATACATGTTTCATCAGCCTAAAGTTATGGTATTGATAAATACTTAATGGACTGACTTTAAGTGTAGTGAATTGGTGCGTTTTTTTTCAAGGGTGAAAAAAATGTAAGCGACGATTTACGTCGCTTACATTTTGATTTTGATACGATACTTCGTTTACTTTCTTATGCTTCTATCTCATTAGTTACTTGATAACAAATACTATCTAGGAAAGCCATGCGATAAGGATATATTTGGCTTTCAACATTAGCATTTTGATACCAATTAGATTCCTTAATTTGCTGTAAAACTTCCCAATATTGGTTCGGCTTTGCTTTTATAGGCATTTCATACAAGTAATTTAAATTGTAATTATTTAACCCATTTAATCCAACAAACACATCAGGACGTTTCAAAGTTAAAAAACGATAGTAGCTTGACATCATATTAGGATGTTTGCTTGATGAAATTTCATTAAATTTTTTGATATAATTAACAAAATCTCTTTTTGTTACTTCACCTTCTAATGGAATTAAATCTAGCGCGTCAGAAATAATGATTGCTTGCACTTGCTTGGGCTTAGTGGGATTAAAATAACCCTTCATTTTACCTACAGCAGTTAAAGCACCGAACCATGCGAAGAAAGGAAATTCTGGTTCACTCAACTTACAAACGCCTGCAATAACTCGTTGGTCACCAATGGGCATAGTTTTGAGAGACTTATATTGTTTAAATTTTTCTTGTGCGAAATCTAATAGCTCTTTTCTTTCTCCCATACATTGTTCAGGTTGTTCGTCTTGACGATCTAAGAATTCTTGTCTTGTAAACTCTTCAAACTCATTCCAATTTAATGCATAAGCTGAGTTAATATGGCGTGTTTTCATAGGGGGTTACCTTTAAATAATCTAACTTACAACAATGTTTATTTATATTCGCTAAAGTAATAATATCTTAATTATCGGACATTATTAGTCCGATGATTTAATACAGTGAAAATATCTCTTATTTTTGTCATTCTATATATTTTATTCATATTGAAGCCAAATTAATCGGGAAATGCATGTCATTATCTAATAAAGAAACGCCTTTGTTAAAACAAATACTAACACTTTATAAGGCTTTGCCCAAAGGGCAAAACCACGCTATAACTATTACTCAATTATTAGCTAAAGCAGAAGTAAAATTGGCTTATGAAATGTAAGCATCCGACCATCCCATCTACCACCATTCTAAAAAATACGAGATAGT